>JBBQUY010000025.1:0-39422 GCA_038212015.1 Gaiellales bacterium
GAAGTTCATCAAGAACCGCAACCCCGCCAACGACGCAGCCAAGCTGCTCGGCGGAGCCGACGAGGCGAAGGGCCTGCTCGCGGGCGTCGCCGCCGGCGAAGGAACCGCGGGTTCACAGGGCCTGCGCAACCTCATCGATGCCGTCGGCGGTGGTGCGGGCAGCGGCGCAGGACGCTGGTTCGGCAAGGCCGACGAGGCGGGCACGGCAGCGCAGCGGCTGCTCACCATGCAGGCGGTTGCCGGCGGTGGCGCGAACTCGGCGGGCACGGCGACTGCCGCCACGCTCGATGCGATCAACCGAGGCTTCGGTCCCGCCAATGGCTGGGCCCACTCGATCGGCATCACGTCGACGATGCACAACCAGCCGTTCCAGCAGGTTGCCGCAATCGCCGAACGGGGCGAGATGCTCAACATCTTCAAGGAAGCGGTTCGCACGAACCAGCTCGGCGAGCTCGTCGCAGCTGCAGGCCTCCTGACGCAGCACTCGCAGCAGACGGCGGCGGCAGCGGGTGGCGTCGCAAAGAATGCCGGCCTGCAGCAGATGCTCGCGGGAGTAGCCAACCTGCTCGGCTGATAGCGTCGTGGGACGTGTCGCGACCTGCGCACGTGCGAGAATGCACGCGTGGTGAAAGATCGTCCGAACCGCCTGTTTCCCGTGCGCATGCCGTCGGGGCTCCGTCTCATGTCGTTCGCGACCGGCATCGTCGTGCTCACGTGCCTGGTCGGCGGGTTGATCTGGTACGGCGCGGGCCGCGACCAGCGCGGCACCTCGAGCGAGTTCGACGTGGCCGCGTCCCCGGGATCGGCAAGTGCCATCTCGGGCGACCAGGTGCTGTGGGCCACCGTCGGGCGCAATGCCGCACACGATCGATTTGCCAACGGCACCGGCATCGCGCCGCCGTTTGCCTCGCCCAAGTGGACGTGGGATGCCAAGGGCCGCATCGAATCGGCGCCCGCGCTGGTGCGTGACCGGCTCTACCAGCCGGTCGAGGACGGCGCGCTCGCCGCGATCGATCGGGCCACGGGCGAGCAGCAGTGGCGTGTTCGCGCGGCCGGACCGCTTGCGTCCTCACCGCTCGTGGTCGGTAACGTGGTGTTCCAGACCACCAAGGAAGGCTCGCTGCAGGCGTTCTCGTCCGCCGACGGCCGGGAGCTCTGGCGCTTCGCGACGGACGGGCCGGTGGAGAGCAGCCCGATCCACGTCGATGGCCGGATCGTGTTCGGATCGCACGACGGCAACCTGTATGCCGTCGACATGCAGACCCATCGTGCAGACTGGAAGGTCGAGGGCGGCGCCGAATTCAAGGGCGCACCCGCGATGGTCGGCGGCACGATCTACGCCGGCAACTACGACGGCAAGCTCTACGCCGTCCGCGCACGAGACGGAGCGGTGCTGTGGAGCACCCAGACCCGACGCGACTTCTCGTTCGGCGGGGCACTGTTCTCCACGCCGAGCGTGGCCTATGGGCGCGTGTTCGTGGGTTCGACCGACGGGCGCATCTACGCCATCGGTGCCAAGACCGGCGAGGTGCGCTGGGTGCATTCGACGGGCGACTGGGTGTACGCGTCGCCGGCCGTCGCACGCCGCACCGTCTTCGTCGGCTCCTACGACGGCACGTTCTACGCACTGGATGCTCGAACGGGCGACGAGCGCTGGACGTTCGAGGCCGACGATCGAATCGCTGGCAGCGCGACGGTGATCGACGACGTCGTCTACTTCTCCACGCTCGGAGGAACGACGTACGGCCTCGATACCAAGACCGGTCACCCGATCTGGTCCACGGACGAGGGTCGCATTGCCGGCGTCATCACCGACGGCGAATTCGTCTTCCTGGCGGGCGAGTCGGAGTTGTTCGGCTATTCGTCAGCGACGGCGAAGGCACCCACGGGCGTGCAGCGTGCTGCGCGTCGGGCGAGCACGGAGCGCACGCCCGAGTAGCGAGCGTCGTCAGCGGCCGGCGATCGCATCGACCGGCATGACCCAGGCGGTGGTGTGCCCGCGCGTGGCGACGATGCTGCCCACGATGGTCACGGGACGTCCCGATCGGACGGTGCGAAGGATACGGGTGCGGCGGTCGGTGTACACATCGATGCTGCGCGCCCGGTTCGTCCCGGACCAGATCGCGCGTGCGGTTCGTGCAGGTACCACCACGCGAATGCGCCATCCGGTCCTGGTGCGCGAGACCTTCGTGACGCGGCCCGCCAGTCGGGCACAGCGATCGACGAGGCGATATCGGCTCGCGTTCGCGATACGGCGCGTCGGGAAAATACGGCTGCAGCCGTGGCCTCCCAGCCGCACGATGCGTCGAACCTTGACCGGCACGCGTGTGTCGGGCGTGGTCGGAGGTGCGGGCTTGGCAGGCGGATCGAGCCGCACGAGCACGTCTTCTTCGATCGGCAGCAGCACGTTGCCCTGCCAGTTGACCGCGAAGCCATGGTTCCAGTCGTCACCGCCGGTGTTGGTCCACACCGTCTGCACGAACACCCCGGCACTGGTGAAGCGCTGCACTCGCTGGCAGGTCGTGTCCATGACGTAGATGTCGCCAGCAATGTCGGTTGCGACGTCATAGGGCGACTGGAAGTGATCCGTCGTCTGGCAGTAGTCGCCGACCTGGCTCGGCACGCCCAGCAGGAACGTCGTGTCGCGAGCCCAGTCGGTCGCACCGACGCGATTCCAGCGCTGGACGATCTGGTGCTGCTGGTCCACCAGCAGGATCGAGCTGCCATCACCGGTGACGGCCAGACCCTCGGGCTTGTCGAATCCCTCGACCCAGGGGCCGCCCGGATACGAGGTCGTCGCGCCGCCGCCGAAGCTCGACACGATCGCACCGGTGGTCGGGTCGAGCTCGTAGACGAGGGCGTTCACGGTGATGTAGACGTGCCCGCGGGCGTCGACGTCGACGTATCGCACCGCCCAGTAGTTGCCGCCGATGAGATACGGGCCGGCCTTGAAAGCGGCGTCGTGCAGCCACGAGCCATCGGCCTGGCGCGTCAGGCGCAGGAGTGCACCGGTCGTTGCGCCGTTGGGCATCGTCTCGCGGGTCGTGGGATTCGTTTCCGGGTGCTGGCCGAGGTTGTCGGTGTTGGGGCCGACCGATACGTACGCGGTGTTGCCGTCGGGGGACACGCCCACGTCACGAATGGGATACGTGTCGTTGAACGCGTACTCGGTCGGCAGGTAGCCGATGCGCGTGACCTTGCCGGTGGAATCCATCTCGTAGAGCGCGGGGGCGCGCTGGTCGCCCGTGCCGTTGCCATCGAGGTCGCGAAGGACGGGGCACGCCATGTAGAAGTTGCCCGCATCGTCGGCATCGCCGCCCCATCCTCGGCAGGACTGCACGGGCGATCCCCCTGCATACGTCACGGTTCCGAGCGTGTAGTTCGGTGCGGTCGTCGCGGCGCTCGCAGGCGATGCAAGCACGACAGGCAGCATCGCAGATGCGATGAGCGCGAGCACGAGGCTCGTGATGCGGATGCGCGGCGTTCGCATCCGGGTTGGCGTGGTGGCCATGGTGGTTCCCCCCGAAACCTGCTCCAGTCGGCGACAGGAGCACATGCCCGTGGCAACAGGCACACCTCGACAGTCGCACGAGCTCCTTCACCCGTCCATCGCGAAAAGGGGCCATCCTCGTCTCAGGTTGATGTGGTTTTGAGATCGCCCCATACAGCATGTTTACTAACGTGCTATCAACCATTTGCGATTCGGTGCCGATACGGGTGCTGTCGACGCAGCGAGGGAAGCGTCGACATTGAGCAACTAGGCCAGGTAGGGCTGTCTGGCACGGAGGTCGTCATCATGCGTGACGCCATGGAGTCGCAGATGCACACGTACGACGAGCACGTCGAGCGCCGTGACGAAGAACACGACCAGGTCGGCACCGTCGAGGTGCAGATCCTGCTGTCCTGGTTCTTCGAATCGTCGTCGCCGAGCGATGTCGCGATCGACCTTCCGCGCGCTGCCTAGCAGCGCGCGTCTTCATCTTCTCGAGATGCGCGCACGGCCGGCGCATCGCCTGACTGCAGGGGGAACCTTCGCCGCACCACGGTACGCGTGACCCGATTCGATCAGGGAAGCGCACTGCCGACACGCGAACCGCGTCTGTCGCCGGAAGGTGCGCCGCGCGACATGACCAACCGCAGCTACGCCCGGAGGTGCGCCGGGGTGGATTGCACGGAACGGGGGCCTCACGCGAGGCCCCCGTTCCCGTTTGTGGAGCGGCGTGTGCGCGGCGATCGCCGCGTCGCCGCTCGCTCGAAAGGCAGAAGCCTTCCTTCGCTCGCGCTCCTTGCGCTCATCCGCGCACACGCCGCCCCACGGCGGGCAATCAGTCCTTGAGGTGCACGGCCGCTGCGCGGCGGAACCCGTCGGGCAGGTCGGGCTGTTCGAGCAGCCACTCGAGATCGCCGTCGCGCACGCGTAACTCATTGGCGTCCAGGACGACGATCAGGGTTTCTCCGGATGCTGATGCACTGGGATCGAGGACGGGATAGGCGACGATGCAGCGCGCATGGTCACTGTGTTGCTCGATGTCCGTCAGGACGCAGTTGTCCTCGAAGATCGCATCTGGATCCGACCAGCCGCATGAGCATTGCACGCCGAGATCATCGTCTGGATCGATGCACCACATGGCGTGATCCAGGCATTGTTGGACCTGTTCTCGGGTCGCCCAGAAGCCGCTCACGTCTCATTGGACTCCGTGAGGTGCACGGCCGCTGCGCGGCGGAATTCGTCGGGCAGGTCGGGCTGCTCGAGCAGCCACTCGAGGTCGCCGCCTTCGATCGCGAGCGACATCGGTGCTCCCGCGGATCGCACGCGGACGCCGCCGTCCGTCTGCTCGGGAGTCGGCTCGGGGTAGGCGACGATGTATTCGCGCGTATGGCTCCGCCGCATGTCCGAGAACACGACGTCGTCGCTCCACTCGGCGTTCGGGCGCTTCGTGCCGCACGAGCACCTGATGCCCTCGCGGCCGCTCTCGTCGTACGTCGGCCACATGACGTGGTCCAGACGTTCGGCGACCAGTTGTCGGACGTCGTCCCTCACAGGTCGATCCTCACACGCCGATCGGGTGCCAGACGGTCTTGAGCTCGACGAACTGGGCGATCTCCTCGAGCGTGCCGACGTGCTTGGCGGGGAAGGTGCGAGGGCGCACGACGCGCTTGAGGTTCTCGGCGGCCCTGAGCTCCATGTCCGTAGCGAACTCGGGGTCGACGCAGCCAGCCAGGTCGATGGCGTTGACATCCATGTGCATGGCGAGGTGTGGCGTGATCTCGCGCACGTCGCCGGTGAGCAGGTTGACCACGCCCGCAGGCACGTCCGACGTGGCGAGCACCTCCGCGAAGCTGATTGCCGAGAGCGGGTTGCGCTCGCGCACGGCGACGACGACGGTGTTGCCCGAAGCGATGGCCGGCGCGATCGTGGCGGCGAGTGAACGGAGTGTCCAGTTCGGCTCGTCCTGTGCGACGATCGCGACGACGCCCGTCGCCTCCGGCAGCGAGAAGTTGAAGTACGGGGCCGCGACCGGGTTGGCCGAGCCGATCACCTGCGAGTACTTGTCGCTGAAGCCGGCGTAGTAGATCCACGTGGCGACTGCGGCGTCGACCTCGGCCTCGGCGGCACGCGGGGTCGAGCCGGTGGAGACGAGCTCCGCGACGAACTGGTCGCGGCGACCGTCGAGCACCTCGGCAATTCGGTACAGCACCTGGCCGCGGTTGTAGGCCGTCGCGCCCGACCAGCCCTTGACCGCCTTGCGCGCGGCGCTGACCGCGTCGCGTGCATCCTTGCGCGATGCGAGCGAGGCGTTCGCGAGGAACTCGCCCTTGGGCGAGAGCACCTCGAACGATCGACCGCTTTCCGAGCGCGGGAACTTGCCGCCGATGAAGAGCTTGTACGTCTTGGGAACGCCGAGCCGGGTGGTGGAGGAGGTCTTCTTGGGAGCTGCCATGTCGGTCACCTGTTGTCAGTCGGTCAGTTGGTCGGTGCTGCGCACCACCCGCTGAACTCGACGCTCGGTCATCGGAGAGCAAGCTCTCCATGACACTCGCTTACTCATTCAGTCGAACGCGAGGTACGGGGCCATGCCCTGCAGTCCGCCCTCGCGGCCGTAGCCGGATTCCTTGTAGCCGCCGAACGGCGACACGGGGTCGAAGCGGTTGAACGTGTTGGCCCACACCACGCCGGCGCGCAGCTGGTTGACCATCGACAGGATGCGCGAGCCCTTGTCGGTCCACACGCCGGCGCTCAGGCCGTACGGCGTGTTGTTCGCCTTCTCGATCGCCTCGGCGGGCGTGCGGAACGTGAGCACGCTCAGTACGGGGCCGAAGATCTCTTCCTGCGCGATGCGGTGCGACTGGCTGACGCCGGTGAACACCGTCGGGCGGAAGAAGTAGCCACGCTTGGGCAGGTCGCAGCTCGGTTGCCAGATGTCGGCGCCTTCCTCGATGCCGGCACCGACGAGCTCGGTGATGCGCTCGAGCTGTTCCTTCGAGTTGATCGCGCCGACGTCGGTGTTCTTGTCGAGCGGATCACCGACGCGAAGCGTCTCCATGCGGCGCTGCAGCTTGGCGAGCACCTGGTCGTAGACGCTCTCCTGAACGAACAGGCGCGAGCCGGCGCAGCACACATGGCCCTGGTTGAAGTAGATGCCGTTGACGATGCCCTCGACCGCCTGGTCGAGCGGCGCGTCCTCGAACACGATGTTCGCGGCCTTGCCACCGAGTTCGAGCGTCACTTTCTTGTCGGTGCCCGCGACCGCTCGCGCGATCAGCTTGCCGACGGTCGTCGAGCCCGTGAACGCGACCTTGTCGACGTCCGGGTGGTTGACGATCGCCGCGCCGGTCTCGCCGGCACCGGTGACGATGTTGACGACGCCCTTGGGCAGGCCGGCCTGCTCGAGCACCTCGCAGAAGAGCAGCGCCGTGAGCGGCGTGGTCTCGGCCGGCTTGAGCACCACCGTGTTTCCGGCCGCGAGCGCCGGCGCGATCTTCCACGCGAGCATGAGCAGCGGGAAGTTCCACGGGATGACCTGGCCGGCGACACCGAGCGGGCGCGGCGTGCGACCCGGGAAGGCGTACTGGAGCTTGTCGGCCCAGCCGGCGTAGTAGAAGAAGTGAGCTGCAGCAAGCGGCACGTCGACGTCGCGGCTTTCCTTGATCGGCTTGCCGCCGTCCATGCTCTCGAGCACCGCGAACTCACGCGCGCGCTCCTGCAGGATGCGCGCGATGCGGAACATGACACGACCGCGCTCGGCGCCGGAACGCTTCGACCAGTCGCGCTCGAATGCGTGGCGTGCAGCGGCGACTGCCTTGTCGACGTCCTTGGATGAACCGTCCGCGACCTCGGCGAGCACCTTGAGGCTCGACGGGGAGACCGACTGGAAGTACTTCTTCGACGTCGGCTTGACCCACTCGCCGTCGATGAAGTGGTCGTAGCGATCGCGCAGCTGCACGATGCTCGTGCTCTCGGGCGCGGGCGCGTAGTCCCAGCGGTTCGGTCCGGCCTTGCCGGCACGCACCTTCGGCGGTGCCTGGCGCGCGGCAGGGGTCTTGGTGGCGGATGCTGCGTTCTTGCTCGGCTTGGTGGCCATGGAATTCGTCTCCCAGCTCGTCAATCGAGGGTGAAGTAGTCGCCGCCCTGATAGGCGCCGGTTGCCTGCTTGCGCAGCTGCATGAGTACGTCGTTGAGCAGGCTCGATGCGCCGAAGCGCCAGAGCTCCGGTCGCATCCACTCGAGCCCGAGCGTCTCGTTGAGCAGCACCAGGTACTGCAGCGACTGCTTGGCGGTGCGGATGCCGCCGGCGGGCTTCATGCCGACCTTGATGCCGGTCAGCTCCCAGTAGTCGCGGATCGCCTCGAGCATCACGAGCGTGACGGGCAGCGTCGCCGCGCTGCCGATCTTGCCGGTGCTCGTCTTGATGAAATCGGCACCGCCGAGCATCGAGATCCAACTCGCCGCGCGCACGTTGTCGTACGTGCCGAGCTCGCCGGTCTCGAGGATCACCTTCAGGTGGGCTTCGCCGCATGCCTCGCGGATGCGCTTGACCTCCTCGAACACGGTCGCGTAGTCGCCGCGAAGGAACGCGCCGCGATCGATGACCATGTCGATCTCGTCCGCGCCCGCTTCAACTGCAGCCCGGACGTCGTCGAGCTTGGCGCTGAACGGCACCTGGCCCGACGGGAAGCCGGTCGCGACAGATGCGACATGCACGCCCGAGCCCTCGAGCGCCTTCTTGGCGACCGGGACCATGTTGGGGTACACGCAGATCGCGGCGACCGAGGGAATCTCCGGGTTCGTCGGATCCGGATGCATCGCCTTGGCGCACAGCGCGCGAACCTTGCCGGGAGTGTCCGCACCCTCGAGCGTCGTGAGGTCCATCGTGCGGATCGCGAGATCCAGGCCCCAGAGCTTGGCGTCGGTCTTGATCGACCGCTTCGTCATCGCGGTGGCGCGCTCTTCGGCGCCGACCTGGTCGATGCTGGTCGATCGCGCGGCGTCGACGACGGCCGACAGCGACAGGTCGCTCGGCTCGTTGCGTCGCAGCGCGGTGGTCTCGGCGGTTGCCACTGGTCGGCACCTTCCTTCGGGGACGAGGGACTCGTGGCGGCGCGTCCTTCCCCGGTTGGAGCGAGCCGTCGGAGCCGCCCACCTCACCCCGAGCGACCACGTGCATCCTAGCGATCTTCGAAGTACCGCGCGTCACGTCGCGACGGCGTGCAGGCGTCGTTTCGCGACATCGTGGTGCGTTCGTCGTGAAGTCGGTGGCATAGCTCCGGACTGGACGGGGTACCGGATCGACATGGAGGCACCCCGACCATCACGATGGCGACGCCGCGACGCTCGACGACGTTCGAGCGTCCGACGACTCCTGGTCTGGGGCGGGGTCACCGGTCTCGTGGCCGGACTGGTCGCGCAGCTGGTCGTCGACACGGGCGCGTACGGCACCGAATACGAGTGGCTCGTTCGCGGCGCGCTCGTGCTGCCCGCCGTCATCTTCTTCCTGTGGTGGCTGCTGTTTCCGGGCGTGGCGCTCGAGGAGCCTGCCGAGGAGGCGCTCGCGCCGATCGAGGCGGAGGAGCGGCTCGAACGCATCGAAGCGACCTTCGATGCTGCAGCGGTCCCACGCGCTCGACGCACGTCGGTCGATCAGGTCAACGACGAGGCTCGAGGCACCTATCGTGCGTCGATTCGACGCGACCCGGACCTCGCCGCCATCGATCCGACGACCTACGGCATCCGACGCCCGGCCCGGCGCGACGACGCCACCGACGCCGCCTCCTGACCGTCTCCGGGGTGAGGTGGCCACTCGCTGGGCCGCATCAGCCCAGTTCTCCTCGATCGCGTCGCATCCCGGCATGCCGCAGCGGAAACTGTCCGCAGCATGACGTTCATGGATCCCCATCGCCTGCTCAACCACCGCCGATATGGACGCGACTCGATTGCCGGTCGGGACGCGCTCGAGGAATCACGCGGTCGCCGGCTTCGACGGATCGTGCTGACGGGCGGCCCTGGCAGCGGCAAGTCGACGGCAGCAGCATTCCTGGCGCGCGAGTTCGTCGACGAGCTCTGGGTACTACCTGAGAGCGCGACGCTGCTGTACAAGGGCGGACTGCCGCGCGCCTCGACCGATCGCGGTCAGCAGGTTGCGCAGCGCGCGATCTTCACGGTCCAGCGCTCGCTCGAGGAAGCGACGGCGCTGCAGCACCCTGATCGTGTTCAGCTGTGTGACCGCGCGACGATCGACGGCGCCGCGTACTGGCCCGACGGGGCGGATTCGTTCTTCCGGTCGATGGGCTCCTCACACGCGCGCGAGCTGTCGCGTTACGACGCCGTGGTGTTCATGCACACGGCTGCGATGCTGCCCGCAGGCTACGAGCGCGACATGGATGTGCGCACCGAAGATCGCGAACAGGCAATCGAGCTGGATCGCGGCATCCACGCGCTCTATGCGGACCACCCGAACCTGATCGAGGTCGAGAGCCACGCATCGTTCCTGGACAAGCTCACCGTCGTTCGCAACGCGATCGCGACGCTCGTCTCGGAACCACTGCGTCGCCCCGCGCTCGGCGTGGTCGCCGAACCCGAGCCCGCGCCGCTGTCGGCGCTGATGGGCCTCGCGAGCGTGCAGCACGTGCTGCCGGTCGACTAGCGCTAGAGCTGTCGATCCTGCGGCGTCGCACCGACCTGGGTTCCGCTCGGTCGATCGCCTCGTGCGGGCACCATGCCGACGGCGAGCAGTGCCGCGAGGATCGCGGCTGCCGACGAGCGTTCGAGCACCGCGAACGCGTTGCCGACCTGCTCGGCCCATGAGCCGCTGAAGATGTCAGCGGCACCGGTGCCGAGCGCCTGCAGCGCGAGCTCGATGCCAAAGAGGACGACGGCGACGGCGACATGCAGCGCCGCGACCGCGAGGCTGTTGACGAGCCGATCGTGGGGGACCCGCACCAGGCGCGCGGTGATGACCACGGCGAACGCGATGAACGTGGCCATCGCTGCCACGATCGTCAGGACGCCGAGCTCCGTGTTGGTCTGGCCGGTGATCGGCGTATCCGAGACCGCAACCGCGAACAGCGTGCCCAATGCGCCCAGCCCCAGCGTCAGCGCGATGCACAGCGCCCATGTCGACGCGACCCAGCCCGGCTCGAGGCGATCGAGCGGGTTGGCGTCATGGTCGCCCCAGTAGGCGGGCGGCGGGTCGTTGCGGATGGCGGTGCTGGATCGTGATGAGTTGGAGTCCATGTCGTTGTGATGCACGGCCTGCACATGGATAAACGCGCGACGACCGCTCGCGACGGGCTGACGATCGTCAGCTGGACTGGCGAACGCAGCCGGCAGACAGTGCGCTGTCGGGCGCGACCGGGGCCTGCTTGCCCAGGAACATGCGCACGACCGCGCGGTTTTCCTCGTCCGGAATGAGCACGTCTTCGCCGTCACGGTAATCGCTGTCGCCGCCGAGGCGGCAGCGCAGGCTGTTCTCGTCCTTGGCCCACCACTTGCCGAAGCCGAACGTCAGCAGCTGCGATGCGCTGATATCGGTGAGCAGCGGCTGGACGACGGCCTTGGGAACGTCGCGAGGATGCAGGATCGAATCCCTGGAGACGATCTCCTGCACCATCGCGTCGATCACGCGCTGCTGGCGGCGAGCGCGACCCAGCTCAGAACCTTCCTGCTCGTTGAGCGCGACGGTCTCGTCGCTCACGTAGCGGATGCGTGCATAGGCGAGTGCATTGCGGCCATTCAGCGTCTGCGTTCCCTTGCGGAACCGCCAGTGGCGACCGTCGAACTTCTGGGCCCCGGACTCGACGAGGTACGGATTGTCGATCTCGACGCCGCCGAGCGCATCGATCGTCTCCTTGAAGCCGTCGAAGTCGATCTGTGCGACATGGTTGACGTCGATGCCCGTGACGCCTCGGACGGTCCGGATCGCGAGCGGGAGGCCGCCGTTGGCGAATGCGGCATTGATCTTCTCGGATCCGAAGCCGGGCACGTCGACATACAGGTCGCGTGGGATAGAGAGCATCGAGACGGTGCGGCTCGGCACGTCGACGCGCATGAGCAGCAACGTGTCGGCACGCCCGTGCTTTTCGTACCCGACGCTCCGCCGATGGGTCGAGGAATCCGAGCCGACGAGCAACGTCACGTGGGATGCGGCGAGTGCCGGACCGTTCGCCGGGGCGAGCGCGCGTCGTACGTCTTCGGGGAGCGCGTCGTTGCGCTCGTTGACGGCGCTGCGGAAGGACAGGAACGCGACCGTGGCCCACACGACGACGAGCGCAAGCGCCACGAACGCAGCGCGCCGTACGAAGCGCAGGATGCGTCGGGGCACGCCTGCGTTGCGCGGACCGCGGGGCCCGTTGCCGCCCTCGTTCCCCCACGGAATCGTTCCGTCACCCTTGACCCGCTTGGGCTGTCGGTAGACGCGATATGGTTTCTCGCTCGTGGACACCACCCGCAAAGTATAGGAAACGCGATGGAAGCCAACTCCGCAGCAGGCGCCGTAATCGGCGTCGACCTGGGCGGTACCAAGCTCATGGCCGGGCTCTTCGACCATGAGGCGAAGCTCATCTCGCGCGAGCGCGTGGAGGTTGCGGGGCTCGACAGCGACCGCCTCGTGGACGCGCTCGTCAACGTGGTGAACGACCTGGTGGCGGAATCGCCCGAGCCCGTGCGGGCCGTCGGCTTCGGTATCCCGACGACGATCGACCAGCGGACCGGCACCGCAGTGCTGGCTGCGAACCTGCCGATCGCGAACCTGCCGCTGCGCGACATCCTGCACGAGCGCACGGGCCTCGCGGCGTTCATCGACAACGATGCGAACGTCGCGGCGCTCGCCGAGCAGCGCCTCGGTGCCGGTGCAGGCGTCACCGAGGACCTGATCATGATCACGCTCGGGACGGGCTTCGGCGGCGGAATCATCGCCGGGGGGCGGATCGTGCGTGGCGCGATCGGCGCCGGCGCGGAACTCGGGCACATGTCGATCGATTACGACGGCCCGCCCTGCGTGGCACCGAACTGCCCCGGCATCGGCTGCATCGAGACGTTCGTGAGCGGGAGCGCGCTCGCGCGGGACGCAGCGGCGTACGCGGCGGCGAATCCGGATTCACCGCTCGCTCGTGCCATCGCTGCGGGTGAACCGGCTCGTGGCGAGACGGTGCTGCGCCTGGCCAAGGAGGGCGATGCGGGCAGCGTGGCGCTGTTCGAGCGGCTCGGTGAACGCCTCGGAGTCGCGCTCGCGAACCTGGTGAACATCTTCAACCCGGGCATGATCGCGCTCGGTGGTGGCCTGACGCCGGCGCTCGACATCGTGCTGCCGGTGGCTCGACGTCTGATGATCGAGCGTGCCCTGCCGCCCGGCAACCAGTATGTGGAGGTCGTTCCGGCCGCGTACGGACCGGATGCGGGCATGGTCGGTGCGGCGCTCATGGCGCGTGACGGCGTGCTCGACATGGCGGCCGTGTGACGGACGAGCATGACGAGGCGGGCACGCTGTTCGTGTGTGCGGTGCCGATCGGCAACCTCGAGGACGCGTCGCCACGCCTGAGGCGCGTGCTGGGCAGCGTCGGCGCGATCGCGTGCGAGGACACGCGCACGACCGGTCGTCTGCTCGACCTGCTCGGCGTCGACCCGAAGCCGCGGCTGCTCGCGCACCACGAACATAACGAGCGAGCAAGTTCCGAGGGCGTGCTGTCGCTGCTCGAGGGTGGCACCGACATCGCGATCGTGAGCGATGCCGGAACGCCGGGCGTCCGCGACCCCGGCGTGGCGCTCGTGGATCGAGCGCTCGGCGCAGGAATTCGGGTGGAAGCCGTGGCTGGGCCAAGCGCGGTGACGGCCGCGCTCAGCATTGCGGGCGTGGACTCCGACGGGTTCCGCTTCATCGGCTTCTATCCCCGCAAGGTGTCGGAGCTCGCGGCGATGGTGGGTAGCGGATCCCGTGAACTGCTCGTCGGGTTCGAGTCACCCAATCGAGTCGTGGCAACGCTGCGCGCCGTGGCTGAGGTGCAGCCAGCTCGGTATGTGGTCGTGACGCGCGAGCTGACCAAGCGGCATGAGGAAGTGCTACGGGGCAGCGCCACGGCGATCGCCGACCTCCTTGATGCTCGCGCGAGCGTGAAGGGCGAGCTGGTGCTGCTGCTGGCTCCGATGGTGATGCCGGTGCAGGTCGCCGATCCTCGCGCGCTGGATCTGGTGAACGAGCTCGTCAGCCACGACGTGCGCCTCAAGGACGCGACGCGCATCGCCGCGGAGTTCCTGGGCGGTTCGCCCCGCGAGCTGTACGACGCCGCGAACGCGGCTCGTGACGAAGCCGAGTGACTTTCGAGTCGAAGTCGTGACGATGCGCGCGTATTGCGTGACATTCGATGCTCGACGATCGGTGCATGCATCGAATCCGTGTCGTCTCGTTCGTCGCCGTCCTGCTGCTCGTCGCGCCCTGGTCGGCGCACGCAGCGAGTCGATCGACTCCTCGTCTCGAGCTGCCTGGAACGTGGTACTCGATCGTCGAGCCGTATCGCTACGACGAGTCGCGGCGGTTCGAGCGCGGGTGGAATCGGGGCGCCGACGTCACGGTGGCGGGCGGGCGGGTGCGTGCGCCCGTGACGGGTCGCGTGCGCTTCGCGGGTGACGTGGCCGGTCGATCGGTCGTGACCATCGAGACGCGCGTGAACGGACTGCCCGTCGTCGTGACGCTGACCGGGCTCGACCGACGAGGTGTGACTGACGGCGAGCGCGTTCGTCGCGGCGCGATCATCGGGTGGGGCGGTGGCGTGCACGTCGGCATGTACGACCAGTCGCGTCGCTCGCGGTACCTGCCGGTGGTGGGCACGCGTGGCGACGGCGCTGCAGCTGCGCATGATGACGGTGCGACGGACCGGTCGCCGCTCGCCGATGCCGTCGCGTCGCGACTGCTCGCTGCGATCCGCGGCGATGGGCTCGGCGGAGTTGGATCGGGGGGGACGGGCGGCGACCCGCTGGGTGCGATCCGCGCGGCGGCGGTGCCCGCTGCCGGCGTCCTGAATGCAGCGTTCCTGACGGAAGTGTTGCCTGACACGCCTATCGTCAGGAACACGGGTGGTCGGGTGCCCATCGACGCGTCGCTCCTGACGGAAGTGTTGCGAGACACGACTTTCGTCAGGAGCGTCCCGCCGGACGGTCGAGCCGGCGCTTCGGATTCGAACGGGTCCCCGGTCGCGTCGATCACCGGAGTGCGCGGCGCCGCGGGTCGGAGCCGACCCGCGGGGATCGGTGGCGTGCCGGTCGATCACGCCAACACCGGTTCGCGGCCTGGCGGACCTGGCAGAACGACCACGCTGAGTCGACCGCGACCTCGCGACGCTGCAGTCGTGATCGATGACGCGGTGGCCGGGGTGGACGAGGTCGACGTCGACGTCACCGGCGGCGCCGGAGTGGGCGTCTCCCGACCCCGCTCAGTCGGGGACGTGGCGGGCGGGGACGTGGCGGGCGGGGACGCGGTGGTCGAGGATGCGACGGTCGAGGATGTGGCGGTCGACGAGACAACGATCGATGGCGCGAGAATCCGGGAGCCCCGATCGATCATTGCCACGTTGCTGGCGCTGATCGCGCTCGTACCGTTCGCGATCCGACGCTGGCTACGGCGCTGGCCGACGCAATCTGACGTACGTATCGCGCGGCCCCTTCCGCCGATCCTGCCGACGATGCATTCGCGCCCCGCAACACCCGTGCGCACCGACGGGCACTCGATCATCGGTGGCGCCCCGCTAGCATGGGCAGACCACGAAGCGGGAACGAGCACCCATGAGCCAGAGCTACTACGTCACCACGCCGATCTACTACCCGAACGCGCAGCCCCACTTGGGTCACGCGTACACGACGATCGTCGCGGACGTGATCACCCGCTTCCAGCGACTCATGGGCCGTGACGCGTTCTTCCTGACCGGCACCGACGAGCATGGCACCAAGATCGCCGAGGCCGCCGCCGATGCAGGTGAGGATCCGCAGGCGTTCACCGATCGCATCAGCCAGCGTTTCCGTGACCTGCTGCCGCTGCTCGACGTCGAAAACGACTTCTTCATCCGCACGACCGATCCGCAGCACAAGGCGTTCGTGCAGCAGGTCGCGACGCGCATGCACGACAAGGGCGACATCTACGAGGCCGCCTACTCGGGGTGGTACTGCACCGGCTGCGAGCGCTACTACGCGGAGTCCGAGCTGGAGGAGGGCAACGGGTGCCCGATCCACAAGCGCCCGGTCCAGCATCTTGAGGAGACCAACTGGTTCTTCCGGCTGACTGCGTACAAGGAGCAGCTGCTCGAACACTTCACGGCCAATCCGACCTGGATCCAGCCGAAGACGCGCTACAACGAGGCGCTCTCGCTCATCGAGCAGCTCGAGGACCTGTCGATCAGCCGCTCGTCGATCTCATGGGGCATCGACGTGCCGTGGGACGACACGCAGGTGTTCTACGTCTGGATCGACGCGCTCTTCAACTACGCCAGTGCGCTCACGTACGCGCGTGACGGCGAGGACCTCACCGAGCGGCACTGGCCGCCGTCGCTGCAGCTGCTGGCCAAGGACATCCTCAAATTCCATACGGTGTTCTGGCCGGCCTTTCTGCTGTCGGCCGAGATGGAGCTGCCGAAGCAGCTGTTCATCCATGGCTACCTGACAGCCACCGCGGGTGGCGACAAGATGGGCAAGTCGATGGGCAACGCGCTTGACCCGTTCCCGATCATCGAACGCCACGGCCCCGACCCCATTCGCTTCTACCTGCTGCGGGAAGTGCAGCTCGGACAGGACGGCGTCGTGTCTCAGGAGGGCTTCGAGCGTCGCTACGACACCGAGCTGGCCAACGACCTCGGCAACCTCGTCAGCCGCACCGCCGCGATGCTCGTCAAGTACCGGGGCGAAGATGGCGTGGCGCAGGTGCCGTCGGTTCCGTCGAACGCCGGCTGGGCGGTGCAGGCGAACGTCATGGTCGAGAAGTGGCGCGCGCAGATGGAGGCGCTCGACGTGTCAGGCGCGCTGGAGACCGTCTGGTCCTTCGTGCGCGACCTCAATCGCTTGGTCGAGGAGCGTGCCCCCTGGAAGCTCGCCAAGGACGAGGAGCAGGCCGGTCTGCTCGACGTCACGCTCGGCGAACTTGCAGAAGGGCTGTGCGCGGTCGCGTATGCGCTGTCGCCGGTGATGCCGACCACGTCCGCGAAGGTCGCGGGAGCGTTCGGCGTGACGGCCGACGAGCTCGCCTCCTGGTCGTGGGGCCTCGCGAGCGGTCGCGACGTGCGCAAGCCCGAGCCGCTGTTCCCGCGCCTCGAGGTTGCCGCGGGCTGACGCCGTGACGACGTCGTGCGTTCGTCGGCACGGATTCGTGACGAACGTGACACATCCGTGACATTCGAGTCGTGATGCTTTCTGAACGGAAGGTGACGTGGCCCGGTGGCCACACACGATTGCCAATCGATGTGTCCGGTTCGTTCCCGGATCCGGTTCGACTCCGGCGCCTTCCGCACAAGCCTCCAGGGGCGGCGGTGATCGGGCTCGTGACTCGAGCAGCTTGGCAGTGATCGTCGCCGCCCCTCGTGAGGCGCTACGATATGGACATCGATTGGCGATCGTGTAAATCACCAGTTCTGCAGTCGAGCGGCCCAGGGATGACGACCTCGGGCCGCTCGTCTTCCTTCAGGGTTCGGGGCGGCACGTAGAATCCGTGGCGTGATCGACTCCCACACGCACCTGGACTACGCCGACGACCCCGCCGAGTGGATCACGCGGGCGCTCGCCGTCGGCGTGCACGGCATGGTCTCGGTGGGCTGCGGTGCCGAGTCGATTCGCACCACGCTCGAGATCGCGAGGGCGAATCCCGATCACGTACGAGTGGCAGCCGGCGTGCACCCACAGATGGCAGCCGGCTTCGACATGTCCACCTTCGACGAAGTCGCCGAGCTCGCACGCGACCCGTTCGTGGTGGCGATCGGCGAGACTGGCTTCGACCAGTTCCGCGACCACGGCACGCTCGAGCAGCAGGACCCCGCCTTCGACGCGCAGTGCGAACTGGCCCGCGAGCTCGGCAAGCCGCTCGTGATCCACTCGCGCGCCGCGGAGGCACACACGATCGCGGCGCTCGACGAGCATGCCGCCGACCTCGACGTGATCCTGCACTGCTTCGCGCTCGTCGCGCCCGGCGACCTGGCCGTCGTCCTCGAACACGAGCGCTGGGTGTGCTCGTTCGCCGGTAATCTCACCTATCCGAGCGCGCAGGAACTGCGCGATGCCGCCGCCGCGATTCCGCTCGATCGACTCATGGTGGAGACCGACGCGCCGTACCTCGCGCCCAAGCCGATGCGTGGCAAGCCCAACGAGCCGGGCTACGTGCAGCACACGCTGCAGGTGCTCGCCGAGACCAAGGGCGTGACCTTCGACGAGGCGCGTGCCGCCACGAGCGCCGTCGCCGAGCGCGTGTTCGGCTGGCAGCCCGCGCCCGCGACCGTCGCCTGACCCATGGCACAGCTCACGCTCGACCAGCTGCGCCGCTTCGGCCTGACGCCTGACACGAACCTCGGCCAGCACTTCCTGACCGACGACAACGTGCTGCGAGTGATCGAGCGCATGGCGAGCCTCGCCCCCGACGACGTCTGCTATGAGCCGGGCGTGGGCGTGGGCGTGCTCACCGACTTCCTCGCCCGGCGCGTGCGACATGTGCACGGCGTCGAGATGGACCACCGCCTCGAACCCGCGATCGACGCGATGCGCGCCGACCTGGACAACGTCACGATTCACTGGAGCGACGCGACGAAGCTCGACCCCGCGACGCTCGACCCGCCACCCTCGAAGATGGTCTCGAACCTGCCGTACCACGTCGCCGCACCGATCGTGGCGGAGGCGCTGCAGCACGCACCGACGCTCCGCAGCTACTGCGTGATGGTGCAGAAGGAGGTCGGCGAACGCTTCTTCGCGCCCGAAGGTTCGAAGGGCTACAACGCACTCAGCGCGCTGCTGCGCACCACGACCGAGAAGACGTCGTCGCACAAGGTGTCGCGCCACGTGTTCGCGCCGCCACCGAACGTCGACTCGATGCTTGTGGCATTTGACCGGCGTGCAGACCCGCTGCTGGCCGACGAACTGGTGCCGGCCTATTCGACGTTCCTCAAGCAGGCGTTCCAGCATCGCCGCAAGACGCTCGCCAACAACCTGCAGACGTCCGGCGTCGCGCCGCGCGAGCTCACCGTCGCGGCGCTCGAGGCGGTCGACCTGCCGCCAGCCGCGCGACCGGAGCAGGTGTCACCCGAGCGATTCGTGCGCCTGTTCGAGCAGCTCGCTGCGGAGGCGGGACCCGCATGATCGGCCCGATCGAGATCGACCACGTCGACCAGGAGGGAACGCTGCGCGCGACGATCGATGCACCCGCGAAGCTCAACCTCATGCTCGCGGTCGGCGACAGGCGCGAGGACGGCTTTCACGAGGTGGCGAGCATCATGCAGACGCTCGACCTGGCGGACCGCATCGACGTCGACATCGAGCTGTGGGACAGCGACGTGGTGGACGTCCTCGTGGAAGCGCCGGGCGTGCCGGGCGGCGACACGCTCGTCACGCGCGCCGTGCAGGAGCTGCTGCGACGAGCCGACGTCGGCGCGCGCGTGTGGATCACGATCGAGAAGGAGATCCCGATCGGCGCCGGTCTCGGCGGCGGATCGAGCGACGCCGCAGCGGCGCTGCTCGCGGTGTGGTCGCTGCTCGGCCCCGCGCTGCCCGAGGAGACATTGCTGGACATCGCCGCTGACATCGGCAGCGACGTGCCGTTCTTCCTGCTCGGTCCTGGCTCTGCGGCGTTCGCGACCGGGCGGGGTGAGGTGCTCGAGCGCATCGAGCCGTCCGCGCCGCGCGCATGGCTGCTCGCGTTCCCGAACGTGCACCAGTCAACGGCCGACGTCTACGCACGCCACGACCCGACGAAGGTCGACCCGCTGCCGAAGACCGCGGATGAAGCGCGTTCGTTCGTCAAGGCGAAGGGCCGTCGCAACGATCTTGCCGTCCCCGCGCGGGCAGCGTGTCCCGAACTCGATCGACTGTGCGCGGCGCTCGCCGATGCCGGTGGAATGCCGCTCGTGTGCGGCAGCGGCGCGACGGTCGCGGTGCCGATCAGGTCCAAGGAAGAGCGCCTCGCGCTCGAAGGTGTCGCCCGACATGCCGTCCCCGGCTGCTGGCTGCGCGTGGCGTACACCACCGCGCCCTGACCCGGCCCTCCGCGCAGCTCCTGCATGACCACCGTGACGTTTGGTGCTCATGCGGTCACAAACGTCGGGTTGGTGTCGGCAGGTCGGGTCGACCGGGTCAGTCGCCGCCTGGCAGCAGACCCTTCACGGTCTCGAGATGCCCGGCAACCGTGTCCTGCGCGGTCTCCCACGGGTCGCGATCGTCCCCCTTGTTGAGGAAGTCGAAGAAGCCGATCTCGTTGAGGGCGACGGGGAAGCCCATTGCGATGCTCGCGAGGATGACCTTGCCGCTCGAGAGCAGGGGCGATCCCAGGGTCGCGGCGAGGCGACCGGGTCCGGCCGGTGCCTTGGAAAATGCGGTGGCCATGATGCCGAGGGCGACCAGGTTTCCAGCGGTGCCGAACACGCCGGTGCGACCGTGCTTGGTTTCCGACAGGCCTCCGATCGTCCGGCCGCCGTCGTTCCAGCCTTCGACGAGGTTCGGGAAGCCGTAGATCATGCCGACGCCAAGCAGCGCGAGACCGATCGCGTTCGAGGTCTGGTACGAGCGCTGCCAGCCGCGCATCGTGAGCGTCTTGCCGGCGATCTTGAGGGTGCCGCCGGTGATCGGCACCACGTCGTTGGTGATGCGGCCACTCACGAGCTCTGCAGCCCACTTGGCGGTCTTGCCGTTCTCGCGCGCGTGCGAGAAGGCCGCGAGCACGCGGGTGCGATCGATGAGCAGGCCCTTGGCAATGCCGCCGACGAGCGCGGTCGTCGTCAGGAACTTCGTGGTGCCGCTTCGCTCGGGCGGCGCCTCGTGCCTGGATTTCTGCGAATCGGCCGGCGAATCGGCAGGCGTCGTGGCAGGCATCGGAGCAGGCCCACCGATCGGTGACCCCACTACGACGGGCCGCTGGCCGATCGACGATTGCACGCATCCCCCAGTCCGTGGCGAACGCCCTCCCCGAGGTTCACCACCCCGTTCGTCGTGCTCCGCGGCCCGTTCGTTGCAGGTCGGAGGTCGTGGCGCACGTGTTCGTCCACTAGGATCACGAGCAGCCGTGGGGCGTGGCCAAGTGGTAAGGCATCGGGTTTTGGTCCCGTGATCGGAGGTTCGAATCCTCCCGCCCCAGTCCTGAACGAGCGAACCGCAACCCAGGGATCCATCCATGTCAGATCGTCAGCTCGCCGTCGTCGTGCTCGCCGCAGGCAAGGGCACTCGCATGAAGAGTGACCTGCCCAAGGTGCTGCACCCGATCCTCGGCCGCACCGTGCTCGGCTGGGTCCTGGAGGCCGCCCGCCCGCTGGGTGCCGACCGAATCGTGGTGGTGACCGGCCACCAGGCCGATCAGGTCGAGGCAGCGCTGCCTGACGGCGTCTCGACTGCGCGACAGGTGGACCAGCGCGGCTCCGGGGATGCGGTGGCCGCTGCACTCCCCGCGCTCGAGGGCTTCACGGGCGACGTGCTCGTCATCAATGGTGACGGCGCGCTCTTCACGACCGAGACGATGCGCGCCGTCGTGGAGGGTCACCAGTCGCGGGGGAGCGTCGCCACGGCGCTCGCGATTCGCGGCGACGTGGCGCTGCCGTACGGGCGCGTGATCATCGATACCGCCGGGGCGATCGAGCAGATCGTCGAATCCGTCGACGCAACTGCCGAGCAGCTGGCCGTGGACCAGCTCAACGCAGGTGTCTACTGCTTCGACGCGGACGTGCTGCGTGGCGCGGTGCCGCGCCTGAGCGACGACAACGCCAAGGGCGAGCTCTACATCACCGACCTGCTCGGCATCGCCGCCGGCGACGGCGGGCGTACGCTCGGCGTGGTCGCCGGTGGTCCCGAGGAACTGCTCGGCATCAACACACGCCTGGATCTCGCCGAGGTGGAGGACGTGCTGCGTCGCCGAATCCTCACGCAGCACATGCTCGCGGGCGTGACCATCTCGATGCCCGACACCGTGCTCATCGAGCCGACCGTGACGATCGAGCCCGACGCGACGATCCTTCCGCGCACGATCCTGCGCGGTGCCACGCGCATCGCGACGGGCACGCTCATCGGACCGGACGCGGGCCTGCACGACACGGTCGTCGAAGCCGACGCACACGTCGATCGGTCGGTCGCACGCGAGGCGCGGATCGGCGAGCGCGCAACCGTCGGCCCGTTTGCGTACCTGCGTCCGAACGCGGAGCTGCGCTCGGGTTCCAAGGCCGGAACGTTCGTGGAGATCAAGAACTCGGTGGTCGGCGAGGACGCCAAGGTTCCGCACCTGAGCTACGTCGGTGATGCGACGATCGGTGCCCGCACGAACATCGGAGCGGGCAACATCACGGCGAACTATCGCCCGGAACTTGGTCGAGGCAAGCAGCGCACGACGATCGGCAGCGATGTGCGAACCGGCTCCGACTGCGTGCTCGTCGCACCGATCACGATCGGCGACGGCGCCTGGACGGGCGCTGGATCGATCGTGACCGAGGACGTTCCCGCCGGCGCGCTCGCGCTCGCACGTGCGAGGCAGACGAATATCGAAGGCTATGCCGAGCGCGTCGTCGGCGGGGCGAAGGCCTGACCGTCGCGCGGGCCGTGCCACGCGTCCACGACCGGGTATGTCACACTACGACGGCAGTGAGCGCTGGACCGGCACCCGCATGACGCACGTGGAGGAACACTCCGATGACCGCATCGACCGAGACCCTGCTCGACGGAGTCTCCGGATTCCCCATGGTCGACGCTGAGGTGACGCGACCGTCCACACGAGCCTGGGGCGAGACCGCGCTGTCGCGCTCGAGCGAAAAGCGCCTCATGGTGTTCGCCGGCACGTCCAACCAGGACCTCGCCAAGGGCATCGCCCAGCGACTGGGCATCAAGCTCGGCGACGTGATCATCAAGGACTTCGCCAACGGCGAGACGTACGTCAAGTTCGACGAGAGCGTCCGTGGCGCCGACGTGTTCCTGATCCAGTCGCCCAACGGCAAGGGCACGATCAACGACCAGCTCATGGAGCTGCTCATCATGATCGACGCGGCCAAGCTGGCCAGCGTGCACCGCATCACCGCCGTGATGCCGTGGTTCCCGTACTCGCGCCAGGACAAGAAGGTCTCGGGCCGCGAGCCGATCACCGCGCACCTCATCGCCACGCTGCTGCAGTCGGCCGGCGTGGACCGCGTACTGAGCATGGACCTTCACACCGGTCAGTTGCAGGGCTTCTTCGACATCCCGGTCGACCACATGACCGCAGTGCCGATCCTCGCGCAGTACTTCCGCGACAAGGGCCTCGCCGGGGACGGCAGCGTCGTCGTCTCGCCTGACGCTGGCGGCGCGAAGCGAGCCAAGAAGTTCGCCGACAAGCTCGACACGTCGCTGGCGATCCTCACCAAGGAACGCCCGCAGCACAACGTCGCCGAGGTCACGAGCGTGATCGGTGAGGTCAACGGCAAGGTCGCGATCATGATCGACGACATGATCGACACGGCCGGCACCCTCTGCGCAGGCGCGCAGGCGCTGCTCGACCACGGCGCGACGGCCGTGTACGCATGCGCCACGCACGCGGTGTTCAGCGGCCCCGCGCTCGATCGCATTGGCGACAGCGTCATGACGGAGGTCGTCGTCACCGACACGATCCCGGTGTCGGTCGTGGACCGTCCCGACAACATCCGTGTGCTGAGCATCGCGGGCGTGCTCGCCGACACGATCCGCAACGTGTTCTGCGACGAGAGCGTCTCGAGCATCTTCGGCGGCGAGAACCAGCTGTTCTGACGCTGCGTTTGGTCAGGTGATCGAAGCGTCGGTCCGCAGAGACGTGCAGAGCCTGCAGGTTCCTGCGAGGTTGCGAAAATTTGTTGGATTGCACGTCCAATTGCGCCGATGTGGACCATGGATGCCCTGCGGGACCACCCATAGAAGTCTGATCTGCGGCGTTGCCATCTTGGCGATGCTGCTGCTGCCTGCCGCGGCGCAGGCGGCGTTCCAGGTGACCGTCGACGGGAACTATCCGCTGCCCAGCGGCACTGGGCCGGTGCTCCTGATGCAGGGCTCGAACGCCGCCGACGACGTCGTCGTCAGCTACGAGCCCGGGATCGCACGAATCGTGTCCACCGAAGCGATCGGCGACTCGGATGGACCCGGAACGGGCGCATGCAACCACCCGGACATCCTGCAGGCGACCGTCATCACCTGCGACCTGTCGATCCTGTCGGACAACTCCTGGGTCATCAACGGCAACGACGGCGATGACGCGATCACGGTGACGAACCACCCGACGAACGTGAACGTGTACCTGTTCGGTGGTGCCGGCTCCGACACGCTGACTGGCGGCCCGGGTATCGAAAGCTTCTACGGCGACGACGCGGACGGCGTGGTCGACTGCACCACCAACAGCTGCAACGACGTCATCCGCGACGGGCTGGGGAACGACCACGTGTTCGGAGGACCCGGCGACGACGTGCTCGTGCAGTCGGCGCTTGCAGGCGGGCCGGACCTGGACCAGGACAATGTTCAGCTTGATGGCGGTACCGACACGGTGACGTACGCCGAACGCGCGGCCAGCCACGCAGTGACGGTCAGGATCGGTCATGGCGGCGGTTCCGGCACGCCGGGCGAGGAAGACAATCTCGAAGACGGTGTCGAGCGGGTGGTCGGCACCGGCGGCAACGACACGTTCCGTACGACCAGCTCGACGAACGATCTCGTGTTCGATGGCGCGGCGGGCAACGACACGTTCATCGCCAGCCCGTTCACCGAGACATTCATCGGCGGTGCCGGGGTCGACACCGTGACGTGGGCAGATGCCGTCTTCGCGTTCACCGGCATCACCGGAACCGCGAACGGCATTGCCGACGACGGGGCGGCCGGCGTGGCCGACGACGTGCGCTCCGACATCGAACGGATCATCGGCTCGGCGGGCAACGACACGCTGCTCGGTGCGGCAGTCGCCGGGTGCCGGATCGCGGGCGGCAGCGGGGCGGATACGCTCACGGCGCCGGCGACGGGCTGCATCCTCGAAGGCGGCAACGGCGCCGACGTGCTCAATGGCGGTGTCGGCAGCGACACGATTCGACCGGGCGCGAGCGGCACCGCTTCCAGCGACCAGGTGACCTTCGGTGGCGGCGCGGACACCGCCGACTACGCGAACGGCTCGATGGTATCGACCGACTCGACGATCGTCGGCGTTCAGGCGAGTGCAAACCCCGGCGCAACGGCGTGGTGCTACTCACTCGGAACCGGTACCACCAGCGCGAAGAAGTTCGTCGGCGGGCAGCCGCACCTGGACACCTGGGCCGACGCGCCCGAGACGATCGTCGGCACCGTCGTGACCGACACGCTGTGTGGCGGACCAGCCGGCACGCGGCTCGAAGGCGGCGCTGGCGCAGACGTGCTCGTCGGCAGCGGCGGCAACGACGTGCTGCTCGGCGGCCTGGGCAACGACCTGCTCGCCGGCCAAGGCGGCAACGACATCCTCGATAGCGGCGACGGCAACGACAATCTCAACGGCGGAGCCGGATCCGACATCGTGGACGGGGGCGTCGGCGACGATGTCGTGCGAGGCGGCGGCGGCAGCGACGTGCTTCGCGGCGGGCCCGGCAACGACCAGCTGCTGGAATTGCCGTTCAGCGTGATCATGCAGGGCCAGCCCGGCGAGGAACTCGACGCCGCCGACGTGCTCGACGGCGGTCCCGGCAACGACGTGATCGATGGGGCGCTGGGCGACGACGTGTTCCCCTGCACAGCCGACAACCTCGCGGATTCCCTGTCGGATTCCGGCGGCGGCGAGACGTTCGACTGCTCCGGCCTCGGCATTCCGATCACCTATACCGCCGGCCCCGGCATCGACGTGCTCATCGGCACGGCAGGCAACGACACGCTCGCCGGCGCGGCCCTGATCGAAGGCGGTGCCGGCAACGACACGCTCATCGCGCGCGCGAGTGGATCGACCCTGCGCGGCGGACCGGGCAACGACGCGCTCGTCGGCAGCGATGCAGCCGACGTGCTCGAGGGCGGCGACGGCGCCGACTCGATCGACGCGCGCGGCGGCAATGACGTGATCGACGGCGGCCCGGGTGGCGACTACGTCTCCGGCGGCGCCGGCTTCGAGGTGCTCAGCTACGCATCCCGCACGAGCGGCGTCGAAGTGAGCCTGGATGGCGTGGCCAACGACGGCACCGCAGGAGAAGGCGACAATGTGCAGGCCGACATCGAGGAGATCGTCGGAACCGCACACGCCGACACGCTCACTGCAGGCCCCGCCGGCACTACCCTCGTCGGTGGCGACGGCAACGACACGCTCATCGGCAGCCCCGTCGGGGAACTGCTGCAGGGCGGCGGCGGCAACGACCGGATCCTCGGCGGTGCTGGCGACGACCGACTCGATGGTGGCGCGGGCGACGACCAGCTCTTCGGCGGGATGGGAGCCGACGTGCTCGACGGCGGCGACGGACACGACGTGCTCGACGGCGGATTCGGGACCGACATGCACATCGGTGGTCCGGGACGCGACACCGCCTCGTACGCCACGCGCGCACGTCCCGTATTCGTGACCCTCGGCGATCGCAAGGCGAACGACGGTCAGGTGGGGGAGAAGGAGAACATCCCGCCCGACGTCGAGAACGTGATCGGTGGCCGAAGCAACGACCGGCTCGTCGGCAACAACCTGGCCAACTCCCTCCGAGGCGGCGCGGGACGCGACACGCTGATCGGCGGACTGGGCAATGACGTGTTGTTCGGCGGCCCGGGCAACGACGTGCTCACTGGTGGCAGGGGCAACGACAAGCACTACGGCGAGGCCGGGAACGATCGCGTCGATTCTCGTGACACCACGCTGCGCGATCGGCGCCTGCGTGAATTCGTGGACGGCGGGGCCGGCATCGACTTCATCCTGCACGACGCGCGAGACCGGATCCTGCGCTTCGAGCGACGCGGCATCGTCCGCCGCGTCCGGGTGCGTGGTCGCGTCATCACGCGGATCGTCTATACGCGCATCGCACCGGTGAAGCGGCGCGCCGTGAAGCGCGTCCAGCGCGTCCAGCGCGCCTGATCGCCCGATCCGCTATGCTTCGCGGTCGCCCATCCCATCGGGATGTCGCTGCATTGGCCCAGAAGCCCACAGGATTGCATCATGACCCGAATGAACCTGACCATCGAGAAGCGCGACGCGAGCGGCAAGAGCCCCGTGGCGCGACGACTGCGCAAGACCGGTCGCGTTCCCGGCGTGATGTACCACGCCGACGGCAACGTCCCGTTCAGCGCCGATGAGCTCGAGCTCGCCGCAGTGCTTCGCAAGGGCGCGAACCTCATCGACATGACGCTCGACGGGTCCGAGCACCTCACCGTGCTCAAGTCCTACGACGTGCACCCGGTCCGCGGCAACCTCCAGCACATCGACGTGCAGGCCGTGACGATGGACCAGACGATCCGCACGTCGGTCGCACTCAACCTGGTCGGCACCTCGCCGGGCCAGAAGGAAGGTGCGATCCTCACGCAGGGCATCCAGCAGCTGCTCATCGAGACGAAGGCGTCCAACATCCCGGACTCCATCGACTTCGACATCTCCGAGACGCACGCAGGCGACACGATCATCCTGCGCGAGCTGCCGCAGCCCGAAGGCGTCACGTTCCTCGACGACGAAGGCACCATGGTCGTCGCCCTCACCGTGCCACGTGGCGCGAAGGGCAAGGGACGCACGAACGTCGACGGCTCGGCCATGACCCTGGAGCAGGAAGACGCAGCCGACGCTGCCGACGCCGCTGCAGCAGGCGAGGCCGCCGCACCCGCAGCGACCGAAGACTGACCCGCGAATCGCTTCGGAGACCGCTGACGCATGGCGTTCGGCCGCAAGAAATCCTACGAGCCATCGCACGACGTGCGGTGGCTCGTAGTCGGTCTGGGCAACCCCGGGCGCGAGTACGAGGACACGCCGCACAACGTCGGCTTCCAGGTCGTCGACGCGCTCGCCACCGCGACGCGCACGAGCCTCATCTCCAAGCATGACGGCCTGTACGGGGTGGGCGCGATCGACGGTGCCGACGGCGACGTCGCGCTGCTCAAGCCGCTCACGTACATGAACCTGAGCGGTCGCAGCGTCAAGCCCGCGATGAGTCAGAACCAGCTGCAGCCGGCCCGGGTGCTCGTCGTGCACGACGAGATCGACCTGCCGTTCGGCGAACTGCAGGTGAAGGTCGGCGGCGGGCTGGCCGGCCACAACGGTCTCAAGTCGATCACCGACTCACTGTCGACCAGGGAATTCGTGCGCCTGCGCGTGGGGATCGGACGCCCCGGCCCGGGCGACCGCCGCCCGATCCGCGACTGGATCCTCTCCAGCTGGGACCAGTCCGGCGACGAGGTGGCGATGCTCGTCGACAGCGCGGTCGAAGCGGTCAACCTCGTGGTGCGCAGCGGCGTGCGCGTCGCGATGAACAAGGTCAATGCGCGCGGCTGAGGTCTACCAGGTGAACGTGGATGGAGCCGCGGTCGACGCCTCGATGGCCCGTACGCGGAGCTCCCGTAGCCCGATGAGCGAGTCGATGCGACCGAGCTCGGCGTAGTCGGGGTAGCCGCGGTAGCCGTCGACCTTCGTGCCGGCGAGCCACCGCAGCGATCGCCATCGGCACGATCTGTGAGTGGAACGTGTCGGCACGAATCATGAACGGAATGGCGCCGCGAACGGCATCAGGGATTGGATGGCTCCGGACCGCTTCGACGACCTGGTCGACGGATCCTCCAGCGCATGCGCCGCGGCGCATGCGACATCACGCGCGAGCTCACGACCTGCGATGGATGACGTTCCCTCGAACACGAAACGCGATAACCTCACGCGAACGTGAGCGCTTCGTCCTCAAGCTCTACCCGACTCGCCGTCGCAAGCCCACTCGAGCCCGTCGTCGCAGGAGCCGCTCGGCATCCCGCGGTTGCCGCATGGGTCGCCGACGTGCGCGGTGACACGGGCAACGGGCACGCGCGCATCAGCGAACCGGTGCTGCCGCTGCTGCTCGCGGCCGCGCACTTCGGGGCGCCGAACGACGATCTGACGTTCGAGCCTGTCGAGCAGCGCCCGATCCTGCTCGTGGTCTCCAATGATGCCGAAGCCGAACGCTGGGCCGAGGCTGCCTGCTGGTTTGCCGGGCCCGAGCGCGCCGCGGCGTACGTGTCGCGCTCGGTGCAGTACGGCTCCGGTGTCGCGCCGTCGCCGGCCCGGGTCGGCTCCCGCGAGCGTGCACGCCGCGTGGCCGCCACCAACGGCATCGTCGTGGCATCGCTGCCCGCACTGCTCGAACGCGTGCCGGTCGCGGAGGCTCGCCCAGGGGCCGTGCGCGTGTCCACCACCACGCGCATCGAGCGCGACGACCTGGTGCGACTGCTCATCGATGCCGGTTACGAACGCGTCGAGCAGGCCGACGAACGAGGTCAGCTCGCGGTGCGTGGCGACATCGTCGACGTGTACAGCACGACCGCCCAGTACCCGGTCCGCATCGAACTCTTCGACGACGAAGTCGAGGGCATCCGCCAGTTCTCGCCCTACACCCAGCGCTCGCTCGGCCCCCTCGACAAGATCGAGTTCCAGCCCGCGTCGGAGGCGATCGGGCTCGGCTCCGCCAGCGGCTGGTGGGACACCCATGGCGAGGGTGACGCGCCGGAGGACCCGGTCATCGACGCCGCCGACGGCAACCTCGAACCCGCCTGGGAGGCGTTTTCCGGCACGCACCTGCTCATCTGGAACGCCGCCGGCGTACAGCGCGAGGCGGAGGACGCGCTCGACGACATCGCCGCATCGATCGCGCACGTGCCGGAGGGTGCCTACGTCGACAAGGCAGCCATCGCGAAGCTGCTTGGCGCAGCCGATCGGCTCGATTCGCTCGCGGTCGGACAGCCGCACTCGTTCGAGGCGCAGCCACCGGTGTTCGGCGCCGTCGGCTTCGCGGAAGCCGAGAACGAGCTCGCCGGCCTCGTCAACCGCGGCCTGCGCACGATCGTCACGTTCCCGCACGCCGGTCACCTCGGTCGCAACCGCCAGCAGCTGCGCAAGGTCGACGCGCACGAGCTCCACAAGATTCCGATGCGCGCCCCCGTCCGCGAGGGCGACGACGAAGCTGCCGCAGCCGAGGCCGCCGCGCGCGAGGCGAACGGCGGTCGCCCCGAGGCGTGGTTCGCGATCTCCAACCTCGCGAGCGGGCTCGTGTCGCGCCAGCTCGGCATCGCGATCGTCCCGAGCGGTCGCCTGTTCCGCACCCGCGCGACCGGCACCGACGCCGGCGCCGCCGGCGCATCCGGCCGCATCGGCCAGGCGATGCAGGCGTTCAGCTCGCTGCGCCTGGGTGACTACGTCGTCCACGAAGACCACGGCGTCGCGCGCTTCGCCGGGTTCGAGACCAAGACCGTCGCCGGCGTCACCCGCGACTACCTCAAGCTCGATTTCAAGGACCAGGACAAGGTCTTCGTCCCGCACGAGCAGATGGGAAAGGTCACCCGCTACGTCGGCGCCGACGGCGGTGCGCCGACGCTCTCCAAGCTCGGCGGCAAGCGCTGGGACCAGCTCAAAAACCGTGCCAGGCAGGCCGTGTTCGAGCTCGCGGGCGAGCTGCTCGCGCTGTATGCCAAGCGCGCCCGCGCGGTCGGCCATGCATTCCCCGAGGACGAGGAGGTCATGGAGCGCTTCGAGCTCGCCTTCCCGTACGAGGAGACCGAGGACCAGCTCACGGCGATCGCGTCGGTCAAGCACGACATGGAGCAGCCGCACCCGATGGACCGGCTCGTCGTCGGCGACGTCGGCTTCGGCAAGACCGAAGTGGCGATGCGCGCCGCGATCAAGGCCGTCAGCGGCGGCCGCCAGGTGATGGTGCTCGTGCCGACGACCGTGCTCGCCGACCAGCACCTGCGGAGCTTCCGCGAACGCATCGGCGAGCTGCCGGTCACGGTCGACATGGTCAGTCGCTTCCGCTCGCCCAAGGACACAAAGCGCATCCTCGGCGAGTTCACCGCGGGGAAGGTCGACATCCTCATCGGGACACATCGACTGCTGAGCCGCGACGTGCTGCCCAGGCAGCTCGGGCTCGTGATCCTCGACGAGGAGCAGCGCTTCGGCGTGGCGCAGAAGGAGCTGCTGCGGCAGATGCGCCTGGAGGTCGACGTGCTCGCGCTCAGCGCGACGCCGATCCCGCGCACGCTGCACATGTCGCTCGCCGGGATCCGCGACATCACGGTGATCGAGACCGCCCCGCACGGACGCCGGCCGATCGCCACGCACGTGGGCGAGTACGACGAGGCCCTCGTGAAGATGGCCATCGATCGCGAGCTGGAGCGCGACGGCCAGGTATTCATCCTGCACAACCGCGTCGAGACGATCGACGAGGCCGCGATGAAGATCCGCCAGATCGTGCCCGATGCGCGCGTCGCCGTCGGGCACGGGCAGATGACGGAGAAGCAGCTCGAGGCCGTGATGATGGGGCTCATGCGCCGCGACTTCGACGTGCTCGTGGCGACGACGATCATCGAGTCGGGGCTCGACGTGCCGACCGCCAACACGCTCGTCATCGACCGAGCGGACATGCTCGGCATGAGCCAGCTGTACCAGATCCGTGGCCGTGTCGGCCGCTCCGAACGCAGCGCCCACGCGTACCTGTTCTATCCGAGCGCGCGCGAGCTGTCGGAAGAGGCGCGAGCGCGTCTGACGACGCTGTCGGACTTCACCGACCTGGGATCGGGCTCGAAGATCGCCATGCGCGACCTGGAGCTGCGCGGCGCCGGCAACCTGCTCGGCGCGGAGCAGTCCGGGCACGTCGCGGCGATCGGGTTCGAGCTGTACATGGACATGCTGCAGGGCGCCGTCGCGGAGATGAACGGCGAGCCGATGGTGGAGGAACAGTCGGCGCTCATCGAGACCAAGCTCCATGCCTACGTGCCGGCGGACTACGTGGCGTCCGAGGCGATCAAGATCGACGTGCATCGACGCATCGCGCTCGCGCGCGACGAGGAGAAGCTCGAGACGCTGCTCGAGGAGCTCGCGGATCGCTTCGGCGAGGTGCCGGAGCCCGTGGTGAACCTCGTCTCGCTCGGCCGCATGAAACTGCTGCTGCAGCGCATCGGCGCGCGACGGCTCGTCGTCGGCACCCCGAAGGTCGCGTTCGGCCCGGTGAATCTCAGCTCCACGCAGCTCGGCTACCTCAAGGCAGACGCTCCGTGGGCGGTCTACAACGCCAATTCAGGCGAGCTCGCCGTGCGCGTGCTGCAGCGCGACGAAGCAGCCCCGAAGGCGCTGGACCTGCTGCGAGCCACCGCACGTGTGCTCGGGCGGTAGCTCGAGGATGCTCGCGGGGCGGCGCACGCTGCAATCGGCCCAACGTGCATGCAGCCGTGAACCTGCGGCGTCGCACCGGAATACGTCCCATGTGACGCCGCCCCCTTTGGTAGGTTGCGCGACGTTGCGTAATTCGCACCCAGTGAACCGATTGAAGGAAGTCCTCGCAATGCAGTTCGGACGCACCATCGCCCGTACGATCCTCCCGCTCGCATTCGCCGCGTTCATCGCCGCCGGCTGCGGTGGCAACGACGGCGTGCTCGGATTCGGCGGAATCCCGGACGACGCGGTCTGCTCGGTCGACGGCACGCCGATCGAGAAGAAGGAATTCGACCGCATGTTCGGCAACGCCGAGCAGCAGTACAAGGACAACGGGCGCGACTTCCCGAAGAAGGGTTCGGAGGAGTACAAGAGCCTCCGGAGCGACCTGGTCGAGTACCTGGTGCAGCAGAAGCTGATCGAGAACCAGGCCGACAAGTTCAACATCACCGCGACCAAGAAGGACGTCGACAAGGGCGTCAAGGAGCTCAAGGAGCAGGTCGCGCAGGGTGACGAGAAGAAGTTCAAGGAGGAGATGAAGCGGGTCGGCTACACGATCGAGCTCGTCGAGAAGGACGTGGAGTTCGACGTCATCTCCAAGAAGCTCTACCAGCGCATCGTCAAGGACATCAAGGTCACCGATGCCGAAGCTCGCGAGTACTACGACGAGAATCCCGAGCAGTTCAAGACCAAGGAATCGCGTGAGATCGCCCACATCCTGGTCAAGACCAAGGGTGAGGCCGACGCGATCTACGAGCAGGTCAAGGACGGCGACGAAGCGACGTTCACCAAGCTCGCCAAGAAGTCGCTCGACCCGTCGTCGAAGGACACCGGCGGCGTGCTGCCGGGCGGCGCGGTCCAGCGCGGCCAGACCGTTCCCGAGTTCGACAAGACCTCGTTCGAGCTCAAGACCGGCGAGACGTCGAAGCCGGTCAAGACCAGCTACGGCTGGCATGTCATCCAGGCGCGCGGCGACGTGCAGCCCGACTCGACGAAGAAGTTCGACGAGGTCAAGGAAGACATCAAGAAGCAGGTCAAGGGCGAGCAGGAAGGTGAGCGCTACACCGAGTACAACACCGACGTCCGCAAGGACGCGGAGGACGACGTGAAGTGCCGCAAGGGCTACGTCTGGAAGCAGACCGTCACCGAGAAGGAGACGGCCGAGGCTCCGGCGCCCGCGCCCGAGGAAGGCGCTGAGGAGGAAGCGCCTGCCGACGACGAGAAGGCCGGCGACGACGAGAAGGCCGGCGACGACGAGAAGGCAGAGGCCGACCAGCCCGAAGCCGAAGCCGACGCCGAAGGTGACGAGAAGGCCGACGACGAGAAGTAATGTCGGTTCCGATCCCGGACATCGATTCACGTGACGGCGGTGCCCTTGGCGCCGCCGTCGCTGCGTTGTGGGAACTCACCCACGTGCTGCGCGCGGAGTGTCCGTGGGATCAGGCACAGTCGGCGGGAACGATCGTGCCGCACACGCTCGAGGAGGCGTGGGAGGTCGCGGACGTCGCGCGCGCCGTGGAGCGCGCGATCGCAGCTGGCGAGGATCCCGACCTCGCCGATTTCGAGGACGAGCTCGGCGACCTGCTCTTCCAGGTCTGCTTCCTGACGATGTGGTGCGGCGAGCGACGTCCGGAGATCGACCTCGGCACCGTGTCGCGCCGCATCTTCGACAAGCTCGTGCGACGACATCCACACGTGTTCGGTGACGAGGTCGCAGCGACCGATGCGGACGAGGTGCGCGGACAGTGGGAGCGCGTGAAGCGCGACCAGGAGCAGCGGAGCGTGTTCGAGGGCGTCCCTGCGTCCATGCCGCCGCTCGGCCGAGCACGCAAGATCCAGTCGCGCGCTGCCGGAATCGGGTTCGAGTACGGCGACCTGCGCGGCGCGCTCGCCGACCTCGAGGACGAGGTGCGCGAGCTTCGCGAAGCAATCGATGCCGCCGAGGCCGCGGGGACCCTGCCCACGGGAGAGCAGGCGCCGCCGGATCCGCACACCGAGTCAGAGCTCGGCGACGTGCTCTACGCAGCCGTCAACGTCGCGCGATTCCTTCGCGTGGACCCGGAGATCGCGCTCCACGATTCCACCGCCACGTTCCAGCAGCGTGTCGAGGGCGCGATCACGCTTGCGGCAGCGGCGGGGGAGTCGTTCGAGACGCTCGACCTGGACGCACAGGAAGCGTGGTATCAGCGCGCGAAGGCGTCACAGGTTCGCTGACCGGGTAGGCGCGCTGCATGACGGACGACCTGGACGACGTGTGGGACAAGGTGGGCGGCGCAGCTCCGGAACCGGAGGAACCCGTCGTGGACATGGGCCCACCGATCCGGGCAACGTTCGTGATCAAGAGCGACCGGATCCCCGTGGCTCCCTGGGCGCAGGGATGGAGCGTCGGGGCGCTCGGCCCGACACCCGACGGGCACGTCACGCTCGTGTGCGAGCACGACATGGATGTGTCGCCCGTGGCGCAGCTGTCGGCGATCACCGGCATGCTCGGCACGATCAAGCACGCCCAGCTCGAGCTGGTGTGGTGGGCGATGCAGACGCGTGGTCCGCTGGAAGACGGCGAGGTCGAGGACCTCGACCGCGAGCTCGGTGAGCTCCTCGGCGGGAACGAGGGAACCACCCCCGAACCCGACTGACCGACGAGCTACTCGTCGGCGTTGGCGTCAGCCTTTGCGTCCTTCGACTCGTCTGTGGTTGCTGCCGTGGCGGCGTCCCGGTCATCTTTCGTGTAGCAGGCTTTCCCCAGGTCGGGAATGACGGTCGTGACGAACTCGCTGCTCATGGTGTACGCCTTGTCGAAGTGTGGCTGCGTCTTGGCCTGGTCGACGGTCTTGCCGCTGGCGTAGGCCGTCCAGTTGCCCTGGACGACTTTCCACGCGTCGCGGTATTCGGCGATGAAAGTCTTCGTCTCGGCAAGCTGGGCGGCGCAGGCCTTTCGAAAGTCCGATCCATCGATCTCGTCGAACGCTGCGTGGACGTCATCCAGCGCCGCGATGACGCCGCCGGTGTTGTCGATGTGGCATTGGACGGTGACCTTGAGATCTCGACCCGCCGCATGCAGTCGCGCGGCCGTTCGGGTGCACGCATCGTGGCCCGTGTCGAGCTTGCGAAACGCCGTGTCGTATTCGCCGAGCGCAGGGTTGAGCGACTCGCTCTGCTCCTTCGTGAAGTAGCCGGAGCGGTCGACCTTCCGAGCGTCTGATCCGGAGTCGCCGTCGCCACCTGAGCCACCGCACCCTGCGGCGAGCAGTGATGCTGCGAGTGCGACGAGCAGTCGAATGCGTACGGGTGTCGTGCGCATCAGCTGATGCCCGGCTTCACGCTTGGGGGCAGCCCCACGCCTTCCCATGCAGCCGCGACGGCCTTGGCCTCGACGGAGCCGGAGCCGTACAGGTCGATGGCAGACTGCACCGTGAAGTTGGCTGCGTCGGTGAACTGCGAGGAACTGGTGAAGTAGGTCGTGAGCGTGCGGTACCAGATGTCCGACAGCTTGTCCTGGCCGATCGCCATGGCGACCTCGTACGCGGCCTTGTTCGGAATGCCGGAATTGATGTGCACGCCGCCGTTGTCGGACGACGTGTTCTTGTAGTCCTTCATGTGGCCCGGCTGCGGGTCCTTGTCGTAGCCACTGCCGGGCTTCGACATCGAGCGCAGCGCATCGCCGTCGGTGCCCGGCGTGAAGATCTGCTCGCCGATGAGCCACTTCGGGTCGCTCTCGCCCTGGCCCGCTTCGCGCTCCATCCATTTCTCGATGAGGTTGCCGAAGACGTCGCTCCAGCTCTCGTTGAGCGCGCCCGACTGGCGCTGGTAGCGCAGATTCGCCGTGCGCTCGGTCACGCCATGGATCATCTCGTGTCCGACGACGTCGGAGGCGTTGCCGAACGGCGTGAAGCGCACGCCGTCGCCGTCGCCGTACGTCATGTGCGAGCCGTTCCAGAACGCGTTGTTGTACTTGTTGCCGTAGTGCACGACGCTCTTGAGCTTCATGCCCTTGCCGTCGATCGAATCGCGGTCGTAGCGCGACTTGAGGAAGTCGTACACGCCCTTGGCGTTCTCGTGCGCGGTGTCGAGCACGGCGTCGCCGGTCGGGCCCTGGCCCTCCTTGCGGACCTTGCCTGTGGCGGAGTCGACCGTCTCGCGGTTGAGTGCGCTGTGCACGAGCGACCACTTGTCGAGCACTTCGCCCGAGCCGGCATCGACGTACATCTGCCAGCGCTGGTCCTCGCGTGCACCGACCACGACCTCGTATGCCAGGCGCGGTGTGCCGTCGGCGAGGGTGTACCAGCCAAGCTGCTGGTTGCCGACGGCGCGCAGCGGCGCCGATTCGGGTTCGGCGACGATGCCCTTGCGAGTTGCCGCGAGCGCGCGCTGCGTCGCGTCCTCGGCGCGCAGCTTCGGCTCGGCAGTGCCGATGTTGGGGGTGACGCGTCCACCGACGCTCGTGACGCGGTCTTCACGTGCGTGGACGATGAGCTGCTGGCCGAAGACCGGCAGGCCCTGGTGCTGCTGCTGGTACTTGAAGTGCTTGAAGCCGAGCGTGTCCTTTTCGACGGCGATGAGCTTGAGCTCGGAGTTCTGGTCGCGCACGCCGAACAGGCCGCCGTGCTGCACGAGGAACGTCCGGGCAATCTTGTCCGCCCCCGAGCCGCCGACACCCGGCTTGACCACGACACCGAACTGACCGCTCAGGAACGTGGCGGTGTTGGTGGACCTGTCGAGCGTGACGCGCGCCTTGCCGTCGGCGGCCATCACGCCGTCGACGGCCTTCTCGAACGTCGCTGCGTCCTGGCGGCCGGGGCGGGCACCGGGCGTGACCGGATCGGTCGAGCCGTTCACGGACGCCGGGTCGATCACTCCATCGAAATCGGCGGGCGCGGTGGGCGCCGCGGGTGCTGCGTGGTCGTGTCCTGCGGGCACGGGCACGGGCGAGCCCGTGGGCGCGGCGGCAAGGCCGCTCGTCGGCATGATCTGCATGTCATCCTCCTTGATGAACCACGCCCTCCAGCGCGGGTGCCCTCCCAGGCGCCCAAGATGGTACCAGTACCGACCGACGTCGGGCTTCGGACCGCGTGGGGCCCACGCTGCGCGAACCCGTAGTTGCCGCTCGTGCCCGCGTGCGCGAGTATCGGAGGCGCACGCACGCACCCCCGAAGGGATTCCTTACCGTGAGCTCCACGATCCGCCGCGTCCACGCCCGCCAGATCCTCGATTCGCGAGGCAACCCGACCGTCGAGGTGGAGGTCGAGCTGGACGGTGGCGCGCGTGGACGAGCCGCCGTGCCGAGCGGTGCGTCGACCGGAACCCACGAAGCCGTCGAACTACGCGACGGCGGCGATGCGTGGGGCGGGAAGGGCGTGACGAAGGCCGTCGCCAACGTCAACGGCGAGATCGCGACGGCGATCATCGGCACCGACGCGATCGACCACGCCGCGATCGACCACAGCCTCATCGAGCTCGACGGCACCCCCAACAAGGGCCGCCTCGGTGCGAACGCGATCCTGGGCGTGTCCCTCGCGCTCGCCCGCGCGCTCGCGGCGAGCGAAGACCGCGAGGTGTGGTCGTGGCTGCGTGACGCGTACTCGATCACCGAGCCCGTGACGCTGCCGGTCCCGATGCTCAACGTCATCAACGGTGGCGAGCACGCCAACAACGCGATCGACGTGCAGGAATTCATGATCGTCCCGCACGGCTTCGGCACCTTCTCCGAGGGCCTGCACGCCGCCGTGCGCGTGTTCCACCAGCTCAAGAAGGACATCGACACGCGTGGGCTGTCGACCGCGGTGGGCGACGAGGGCGGCTTCGCGCCGGACTTCGGATCCAACGTCGAGGCGCTGGACATCCTCGTGGAAGCGATCGGCACGGCCGGCTACGACGCGGGCTCGCAGATCTCGATCGCGCTCGACGCGGCCGCCACGGAGTTCTACAGGGACGGGCGCTACGAAATGGCGGGCGACGGCACATCGCTCGATTCCGACGGCATCGTCTCGATGTACGAGTCCTGGATGGAGCGCGCACCGATCGTCTCAATCGAGGACGGCGTGAGCGAGGACGACTGGGACAGCTGGAAGCTCATCACCGAGCGCCTCGGCTCGAAGCTCCAGCTCGTCGGCGACGACCTGTTCGTCACCAACCCCGAGCGCCTGCAGCGCGGCCTCGACGCAGGCGTCGCCAACTCGATGCTCGTCAAGGTGAACCAGATCGGCTCGCTGTCGGAGACGATCGCCGCGATGCGTCTGGGCGCAGCAGCCGGCTACACGAACGTCATGAGCCACCGCTCGGGCGAGACCGAGGATCCGATCATCGCGGACCTCGCCGTCGGCACGGGCTGTGGCCAGATCAAGACGGGCGCGCCGAGCCGAAGCGACCGCGTCGCCAAGTACAACCAGCTGCTGCGCATCGAGGAGCAGCTGGCCGGTGACGCGGTCTACGCGACACCATTCGAGCGGGCTGCAGCGGGTGCTCGTTGAGCTCCGCCACGACCGCACCGCCCCACGATTTCGCCGCCGCGCGAGGAGCCATGGACATCCAGCCCGCACCCGAGAGCCGCCGTATCCGCCACACGAAGATCGTGTGCACGATCGGCCCGGCCACCAGCAGCCCCGAGATCCTCAAGGAGATGGTGCTCGCCGGCATGAACGTCGTGCGACTCAACTTCTCCCACGGAGCGCACGAAGATCACGCGAAGGTCGTCGCCGCCATCCGTTCGATCGCGAAGGAACTGAAGCGTCCGATCGCGATCATCGCCGACCTGCAGGGTCCCAAGATCCGCGTCGGTGAGCTGCCCGGCGAACGCCAGCTCGTCACCGGCGACATGATCACGATCCTCACGCGCGACCTGCCCAGGCCCGAGGACGTCGCCCCCGACGAGCTGCCGGTCAAGCTCGAGGCGCTCGCTCGAAGCGTCGAACACGGCTCGACGATCATGCTCGCCGACGGCTCGATCCGACTGCACGTGCACGACGTGAAGCTTGCCACGGGCAGGATCGAGTGCCTGGTGGAGGAGGGTGGTCCCATCTCCACGGCCAAGGGCGTCAACCTGCCCGACGTGGAACTCGACATCCCGTCGATCACGGAAAAGGACGTCGCCGACCTGACGTTCGCGCTCGGCCAGGAAGTCGATTACGTGGCGCAGAGCTTCGTGCGCAGCCCCGACGACGTCGAGCGCCTGCGTCAGATGATCGCCGAGCGCCTCGAGCCGGGCAAGAATCGTCCGCAGATCATCAGCAAGATCGAGAAGCCACAGGCCGTGCAGCGCCTCGACGACATCATGGCGGCGAGCGACGGCGTGATGGTCGCGCGTGGCGACCTGGGCGTGGAACTCGGACCGGCGGACGTGCCGCTCGTGCAGAAGCGCATCATCCGTCGCGCCAACGAGATGGGCATCCCGGTCATCACGGCCACGCAGATGCTCGAGACGATGACGCAGAATCCCGAGCCGACGCG
>JBBQUY010000026.1:0-39301 GCA_038212015.1 Gaiellales bacterium
CGAAACGCCTCAGGCGTTTGCGGTCACGCCCGTCCACACGGCGAGGATGTCGCTCTCGCGCAGGATCAGGTAGTCGTTGCCGTCGACCTTGACCTCGGTGCCGCCGTACTTGCTGTACAGCACCTCGTCGTCGACGCTGACTTCGAGCGGAACTCGGTTGCCGTCTTCCCAGCGGCCAGCGCCGACTGCGAGCACGCGGCCACGCTGCGGCTTCTCCTTGGCGGAATCCGGGAGCACGATGCCACTCACGGTGACCTCGTCCTCTTCGACGACTTCGACGACCACACGGTCGCCCAGCGGCTTCAGGTTCATCCTGCGTTCTCCTTGAACGTTGCCTGTTGATAGTGAATCGAGTTGGCACTCGTCAGGGGAGAGCGCCGAACGGCTGCATCCTATCGCGCCGCGAAGCCCACTGCAAGGCGATGGTTGGCACTCGACCCACTGGAGTGCCAGCGCCTGGTCGATGGAATCCTCGGGACGCGCCCCACGCCCGCCACGGCCCCCGCAATCATGTCGACCGTCATACATTCGGAGCAGCTGGTATTCACGGTGTACGCCAATCCGTGAGGAGTGCCGCCGTCGGACGTTTCCGGCGCGTCCAAGCGGAGTACACTCGACTGGATGCGCAAGGAACAGTCTGCAGGGGGCGTCGTCGTACGCCGGTTCCGCGGAACGTGGCAGTTTGCCGCGATCCGTCCGCATGGCCGACGAGACGTGTGGGCGCTGCCCAAGGGCCACATCGACGGTCGCGAGACTCCCGAGGAAGCAGCAGTTCGCGAGGTTCGCGAAGAAACCGGACTGCGCACGCAGCTCGACGAGCTGCTCGGCGACGTCGACTACTGGTTCCGCGCCGACGGCACCCGCATCCACAAGACGGTCACCTTCTTCCTCCTGTTCTGGCAGTCGGGTTCGCCGATGCCCCAGCACGGCGAAGTGGAGGAGGTCGGGTGGTTCGACCTCGAGGCCGCCCAGGACCAGCTCACCTACCCCGGCGAGCGCGAGCTCGCCCTGCGCGCCGCCGAGATCCTCGCCGCGCGAGACGCGCAGACCGCCTGAGCTGTCACGCGACCGCGAGCCTGTGCGTCGGTCGGTGTCCCCCATCCGGACGAGCACCCGAACCAGCGAGAGGCGCCGCCATGACCCAGACCGCCGATGCCGCAGGCGTAGCCCTGCAGGAATTCGTCGCGCGCGCGATCGACGTCGCCATCGAGGGAGCGTCGCCGGACGGCCCGGTGGTTCCGTTCGTTCTCGCGCAGGTCGACGACACGATCCAGAAGCACCGCATCGCCGTCGGCGACGACATCGACGGCAACGACAGCATTGCCGTGGCACGCGACATCGCGACTTCGATCGCCGGCATCACGCGTGCCGCCTACGCGTGGGACGGGTACATCCGGATCGACGGCGCCCGCCGGGATGCGATCGTGGTGCTTGCCCAGGATCGCGACGAGGACGGCGCAATCGTCGTGTGCCAGCCGTACGTGTTCCAGGGGGGGGGGGGGAGGCAATCGCCTCCGGCGACCTGGTGCTGCTCGCGCAGGGCGAGGAACCGCTCATCGACCTGCCGCGCGCCGTCAGTCCGCACCTCGACCACTGGGCGCCGCCAAAGGCGCCCGAACCCGGTCCCACGAGCGCCCTGCGTGAGCGCCTGATCAGGTGCCGCCCCGACGAAGCTGAGTGATCCGAGGCCGTCAGCCCGGCTCCGCGCGAGGCCTCTGCTAGGCTCGGCGCGTCGATTCCCCGGGAGGAACCTGCCGTGCTCGCCCTGAATTTCTACTCGCCCGTCTTTGCCGACCAGCTGCGCCATCGTCGAAAGACGGCGACCATCCGCCTCGGCGACAAGTCGGGCAAGTACACCAAGGGCGAAGTCGTCATGGTGCTCATCGGGCACCGATTCGGGCCCCGCGAGCTGCTCTTCCACGCCGTCATCGACAAGGTGCACGTGTGCAAGCTCGCCGAGCTGTCGCCGCGCGACATCGAGCATGACAACCCGGAATTCCGCCGCACCGAGGACGCCCAGCAATTCCTCTCGCAGCTGTACAACCGTGAGGTGTCGGTCGATGACACCGTCACGATCATCAGCTTCAGCGAGATCATCGGGGCTTGAGCGAGCGGACGTAGCGCTACGCCAGCGCCCAGTCGACGGCTGACCTGACCTGCTCGACGGTCGTGTCCACGAGCGGCACTGATGCGTCGCCCGCATCGATGAGCAGGCCGATCTCCGTGCAGCCGAGCACGATCGCCTCGACGCCGCGCCGCGCCACGAGCTCGACCATCACCTCGCGACAGCGCTCACGCGCGGGCGTGGGCGTGCGCCCGTGTACGAGGTGCTCGAAGATGATCGAATCGACGTCCACCTGGGCGACCGGATCGGGCACCCACGCCGTGATGCCGCGTTCCGCGAGCAGATCGACGTAGAACCCCTCGGCCATCGTGAACCGAGTGCCGAGCAGCCCCACCGTCGTGGCATCCAGTTCACCGCACCGACGCGCGACGGCATCGGCCACGTGCAGGAACGGCACGTCGATCGCCTCGACGATCGCATCGGCGACCTTGTGCATCGTGTTCGTGGCCAGCACCACGCACTCCGCGCCGGCACGCTCGAGCGACTGCGCTTCCCTGGCCAGCAGCCGCCCGGCCTCCGCCCAGTCCCCGGCACGCTGCAGCGCCTCGACCTGGGCGAAGTCCACGCTCGCCACCACGCAGCGCGCCGAATGATGCCCGCCGAGCCGTTCGCTCACGGCCTGGTTGAGCAGCCGATACGTCGCCGCCGAGGACTGCCAGCTCATGCCACCGATGACACCGATCTTCCGCATGCGCGCAGCATAGGCCACGCACTGGCCGGTTTCGATGTCCGCAGTTGCCCGTCGCTGAGCAGGCATTTTGTGGGATTGGAGCCGCCGGCTGGCCGGATCGTGCAACACCGTGGCCGCAATTGCCCGATAGACGGGAGAACGCTGTTCACTCCAATCACGGAGCACGCCCCAGCATGACGATCCTTCCTCCAGTCGCAGGCATCCAGGCCGGTCATTCGACCGGCGGCGGACTGCTCGACTCCGTCAAGAACATGATCTCCGGCGGTGCCGCCGGTGGTGCACCTGCGCAGGTGGACCCGGGACCGAAGGGCGACGGCAGCGTCGGACTCTTCGATGGTGTCCTCAAGAAGGCACTGTTCGGCGGTGCAGCCGGTGCGGTGATGGGCTTCCTGCCTTTCATCCCGGGCGGTCCGATCCTCGGAGGCGCGCTCGGTGCCATCGGTGGCGCGGCGATGGGCGTCTTCTCCAACTGGACGAAGATGAAGCAGATCAAGCAGGAGAACGAGGCGATGCTCGCCGCGATGGGCGTGCAGGTGCAGCAGCCCGAGATCCAGCAGGTGCTGCAGTCCGGCAACGTCGGCCAGCTCATCCCCATGATGCAGCAGGCGCAGGGCACGACCACGCAGGTCGACCCCACGCAGCAGCAGGCCGCCCAGCAGCAGGCAGCCGTCGCCCAGCAGCAGGCGATCGCCCAGGGCCAGGTTCCGGCAGTCGTCGATCCGTCGACCGCCGGCATCCAGCAGTCCCCGGTCCCGACGCAGGGCAGCATCGCGGTCGGCTCGGGTGCGACCGGCGCGATCAATCCCAACGCCATGGTCGACCCGGGCATCGCTCCGGCGAACCTGTACGCCCAGGGTGGCGGCGGCTCTACCGGTGACGCCGGCAGGCCCACGCCGCCCGCAGGCGTGCCGAGCGCCGACGTGACGGCGATCGCCCCGAAGCAGGCGGGCGTCGGCATCGCGACGACCGGCGCGTCGGACGCGCTGGCGGGAGCGACCGCAACCACCACCGAGGTGCTCGCCGCCCAGATCGTGGAGCTGCAGAAGCAGATCGACATGCTCCAGCAGATGCTGCTCGACATCAAGCGCAAGGAAGCTGAAGTCGAGGCGCTCGAGGCGCAGGCGCGCCGCGCTGCCTGACCGAACGTTCGACCACCTGAATGACACGAGGGCCTCGCCACGCGCGGGGCCCTCGTCGTTCATCTAGGCTCTGCACATGTCCGAATCGCGCACGCGCACGAAGAACCGCAACACCGAGCTGGGTGACCGTGCCTGCTTCTGCGTCACGTGCGGCTGGGCGCGCCGCTATTACCCGGGCGTGGTCGAGGCCGACACCACGTGCCCGTCCTGCGACGGCACCGTGATCTCCGCCTGCCCCGCCTGCGGCATCGACATCCTCAGCGTGATGGCCGTCGACTGCGACGAGTGCGGGTCGGCGCTGCGCGCACCCGAGGCGAACGGCGTGCGCATCCACCGACCGAAGCGACTGCCGATGTCCCGCGCCACGCAGGCTGCGGACACGCCCGGCGGCCCCGGCAGCTGCCAGGGCTGACAGGGAGGGCGACGACGATGCCGCTCGTCCTGGGACTGCGCTATCCGTTCGCGGGCCTGCGCTCGCTGCGCGGCCCGAAGGTCGACATGTACGAGTGGACCACCGTGACGATGCGCGTGCGCATCACCGACTGCGACAGCTACCTGCACGTCAACAACGGTCGCTACCTCTCGCTCATGGACATCGGGCGCATCAACCACGCGGGTCGCTGCGGCATGATCAGCCTCTGGCGCCGCACGGGCTGGAAGCCCGTGGCCGGCGGCGCGACGATCCGCTTCCGCCGCGAGCTGCGCCTCGGCGCCAGATACACCCTGCGAACGCGCTGCGTTGGCTTCGACGAGGGCTGGTCGTTCTGGGAGCAGGTCTTCGAGCGCGCCGACGGAAAGCTCGCCGCGCGCGCCTACGCGAAGGTCGCCATGCTCGATACCGACGGCTCGCGCCTGAAGTCGGAGCGCGTCCTGGACGCGCTCGGGGCCGATCCCCAGTCGCCGCCCCTGCCCGACGGTGTCGTGGCCTGGCAGGAATCCGAGTTCGGCTGAGCGCTCGCCGCATGGCGTGAAGGCGAGCACAGGGTCCTGCGGCGGGAACGAGCGACCAGCGCGCCACTCGGTCCACGATGTTGCTCCAGCCAGGCGACATCCTGGACGCAGTCCCAACCCATCTGGCACTTCTCCCATGATGGCGCCCGAATCGGGCGTAATCGTGGACGAAGTCGCCCTGGGAAGGTGCTGGCCAGCGCGCGGGTCCGAAGGGCACTGCGCCGCCCGCCGTGTGGCCCGAACCCGCAGCCATGCGTCGATCACGCATCGTGGATGCGCGCGCCGGGTCCGGATCGGGGTCTCGCCGGGAGCGGCCGCCCGTGGCCTCGCCGTGGCCCACCCCGGCCCGTGCCCTCTCGAACCTGCTGCCCGGATCGAGCGCCGACCGGATGTATGGATGACTACAGCGTCACAACCCCGCCGCAACTTGGAGGAAGCGGTGGGGGACGCACTCGGGAGGAGTACGAACAATGGCTATCATGGGATTCAACCCCGCCGCCGAAATGAGCCAGCTTCGCACGCAGCGCAGCCTGGCAATGGAGGCAACGGCACCCGCCGCAGCCGCAGCGCCCGCTGATCCGGCAGCCGCCGCCGCAGCAGGAGCCGCCGCACCCGGCGCCGCCGCAGATGCCGCGATCGGCGCCCAGGCAGTGCAGGAGCCGCCGTCGACGTCGAAGATCGTGCTCCAGTCCGTGCTCAAGGGAGCGATGACCGGCGCGTCGGTCACGCTCGGCCTCAAGCAGTTCGGGCCGCTGGCGATGAAGATCGGGTTCGTCAAGAACGTCATGGGCTCGGTCGTGCCGCCTGCCGGCGTGCTCGGCTTCCTGAGCAAGGTGCCGATCGTCGGCAAGGTCCTCCCGTTCCTTGGAAAGACCGGCCTGTCGGGCTTCCTCATCGCAGCCGGCATCGGAGCAGCGGTGGGCGCGATCTTCGGCGGGCTCACGGGTCTCAAGAAGGCGAAGGCCGCAGCGGCCGAGTACGCCGAGGCGATGGCTGCGCAGCAGGCGCAGACTCCGCCCGGCGATCCGGTGAACACGCCGGGTGAGGCACCGGTCGAACCTGCGCCCGCACCGGCCCCAGCGCCCAGGTACAAGAGCTGGATCATCGCCCGCGAAGGTGCGATCGGAAAGACCGGCGGCAGCTTCGGGCACTACAAGACCCGAAAGGGCGACACGCTCGAGAAGCTCGCCGAGCGCTTCCATACGACGCCTGCCGAGATCAAGAAGCTCAACCCGAAGATCGGCAACACCGTCGAGCCGGGTACGCAGCTCAAGCTCAAGCGCAAGGTGGTCAAGGACGCAGCGCGCTGGCGCGGCTGATCCTTCGACCTGGAGGCTGGGGTCACGCACGGTTTGGTTCGGTTGGTGGAGGTCACGCCCCTCGGGGTGCCCCGCCGAGCCAGTTCCACCCCTCCCTCACCCCGCGGGCGCACCCCTCCCCCTCGCGCGCCCGCACCCCACGGATCCGACGACCGGTCTTGACGGTCCTCCGTCGCCGGATCCAGCGAGACCCCTCCCTCCCTCGCAGCTGCAGGGCCCCGGTTCGCCGGGGCCCTGTGGTTCTTCCCGGCCGACGTGCTGGCGTGGCTAGCATGACTAGCGAGCAGCGCAATGGGCATGATCTTCGCGATGGCACGACCGCACCACGGCATCCCCGCAGACTCGTATCCGAGCGAACCCATCGAGCCGCCGTCCAGCCTCGGCGCGATCGCGGAAGTGCGCGCCGCCACGCAGCTCGCACGCCTCGGCATCCACCTGCCGCGCCTCGCATGGCGTCGCGGACGCGTCGGCTCGCGCGCCGTGCTGGTGATTCCCGGCATCCACGCCTCGGATTCCTCGACGCTTGGACTGCGCAGCTTCCTGACGTGGCTCGGCCACGACGTCCGCGGCTGGGAGCTCGGCCGCAACCGCGCCAACTCCGCCGACGTCGATCGAATCATCGAGCGCCTCGAAGCTGACGTCGAGCGCGACGGTCGTCCGCGCAGCCTCGTGGGCTGGAGCCTCGGTGGCCTCATCGCACGCGAGGTCGCGCGACGCCGCCCGGACCTGGTCGAGCAGGTCGTCTCCTACGGCACGCCGGTCGTCGGCGGCGCTGCCTACACCATCTTCGCGCGGCGCTACACCGTCGACGAGGCGCACCGAGGCCGCAAGAAGCTCGTCGACGCCGCGGTGCCCGTGCCGGTCACCGTCATCTACAGCCGCGCCGATCGCGTCGTGTCCTGGCGCGCCTGCATCGATCACGAGAGCGACGACGTGCGACACGTCGAAGTGCGCAGCACGCACGTCGGCATGGGCCTCGATCCCGACGTCTGGCGCTCCGTCGCGGAGGTCCTCGCCGATCCCGTCCCGCACCGAAGCAGGTTTCGGCTTCCCCGGATCGGGCGCACGATCGCCCCGCGCTGATGTTCGTCAGAGCACGACGATGTCGAGGCCCTCGAACGGCGCCAGGCGTGCAAATTCGCTGTCGGTCGTGACGAGCGTCAGGCCATTTGTCGCGGCTGTCGCGGCGATCATCCCGTCGGCAGTGGACGGGGGCTCGCCCTTGGATCGTGCCCAGGCCACGAGTTCTGCGTGCGTACGCGCCGTTGTCGCGTCGAACGGAAGTACGCGGGAATCGACGATCGACTGGAACGCGAGCAGGCGACGCTGCATGCTGATCGGATCCTTCGACAGCAGGACGCCCAGGTTCAGCTCGGCCAGCGTCACCGCGGAGATCGCCCAATCGCCATCCGGCAGGTTCGGATGGTGTGCCGCGCGCTCGCGCTCGATCAACACGCTGGTGTCGAACAGGAGGCCGGTCACCGGTTCTCCCAGCGCTCGAACGGATCCATGAACTCGCCGCGCCGCACGTCGTGGATGAGGGCCATGAGTTCGGGATCCGAAGGCGACAGGTGCGCGGACGCGCGAAACTCGTCGACCGACTTCCAGCGGCCACGGTCCCGGATCGGGGTGATGTGTGCGACGCAGACCCCGTTTCGCGTCACGTCCAACGACTCCCCCGCCTCGACTCGTCGAATGACCTTCGCGACATCGTTGCGCAACTCGCGGATCGGAACCGTCTCGTGCTCGCTCATGTACACACCGTAGCACAACGTCGCACAACTGGCATTACACCGCCGGATCGCGCAGCAGTCCGCGGTGCGATAGGTTCGGCACCGGCCCACGCGCGCACGTGAACCTCCTCGGAGGCTCGTCTCCCCGCAGGTGGGCTGCCCCCACGTCAAGGAGACCTGCCCATGGCAACCGCCGCCCCCGACACCGATCCCAAGGCGCGACTGCGATCGCTCGGACTGGACCGCGAGGATGCGGCCACGATGTACCGCCACATGCTGATCACGCGCGGCATCGAAGAACGCGGTCACATCCTCTTCCGCCAGGGCAAGATCCCCGGCTCGTTCTACACCGGTCGTGGCAACGAGGGCGCCGCGGTCGGCGTGGCATCCGCCACCAGGCCACAGGACCACCTCTGCCCGCTGCAGCGAGACATGGGCGTGCACGTCACCCGCGGCCTCGAGCCATGGCGGGTGTTCGCGCAGTACATGGCGCGACAGGGCGGCCCCACGCGCGGTCGCGACGGCAACGTCCACATCGGCGACATCTCCCTCGGCGTGGTGGGCATGGTCAGTCACCTGCCGGCGATGCTGCCGGTCGCCGTGGGCCTGGCGCTCACCTACCGGATCAAGGGCGACCGCGACCGCTGCGCATTCGCCTGGACCGGCGACGGTGCCTCCGCTCGTGGCGACTTTCACGAGGGCGTGAACTTCGCCGCCGTCCGCAAGCTGCCGGTCGTGTTCATCATGGACAACAACCAGTGGGCCTACTCGACGCCGGGCAACCTCGGATACAACACCGAGCACCCGTCCGATCGAGCCAAGGGGTACGGGATCGAGAACTGGGTCGTCGACGGCACCGATCCGCTGGCGGTCTACGAGGCGACCAAGAAGGCCCGCGACAAGGCCGTCGCCGGCGAAGGTCCGACCCTGATCGAATGCGTGACGCTCCGCATGGAAGGTCACGCCGTCCACGACGACGCGTTCTACGTCCCGAAGGAAGACTTCGAGACGTGGGCCAAGAAGGATCCGATCGAGCGCATGCGCGGCTTCCTGCTCGACGCTGGCATGAGCGAGGACGAGGACGAGGAGATCCGCGGCAGCGTCAAGCGCCTGCTGACGGAACAGCTCGAGAAGGCCGAGGCGAGCCCGCAGCCGGATCCCGCGTCTGCCACGACCGGCGTCTACGCGACCCCCGAGGAGCTCGACACGCCGCATCACTGACGGGTGATGGCGGCTGACACGTTCGAGCGACACGAGAAGGACTGACTGACATGGCACAGATGACCTACCTGCAGGCGATCAGCGACGGCCTGCGCGAAGAGATGCGACGCGACGAGCGAGTGTTCCTGCTCGGCGAGGACATCGGCGTCTACGGTGGCGCGTTCAAGGTCACCGACGGCTTCCAGAAGGAGTTCGGCGAGTGGCGCGTGCTCGACACGCCGCTCAGCGAGACGGCGATCGTCGGAGCCGCCACGGGTGCGGCGCTCGGCGGCATGCGCCCGGTCGCGGAGATGCAGTTCGCCGACTTCGTGAGCTGCGCCTGGGACCACCTCACGACCGTGAGCGCCAAGCAGTACTACCGGATGGGCACCCCGATCCCGATGACCGTGCGCCTGCCCTGCGGCGGCGGGTTCTCCGGCGGCCCGTTCCACTCGCAGATGTACGACGGCTACTTCGCGCACTGCCCCGGACTCAAGGTCGTGCTGCCGGCAACGCCGGAGGACGCCAAGGGCATGATGATCGAGGCGATCCGCGACCCCAACCCGGTGCTCTTCTTCGAGCACAAGCACCTGTACCGCCGTATCAAGGGCGAGGTGCCCGAAGGCGTGTACACGACTCCGTTCGGCAAGGCCCGTATGGCGCGCGAAGGTGCCGACGTGACGATCATCGCGTGGAGCGCGATGGTGCACGTCGCCATGGAAGCCGCCGAGCAGCTCGCCGGCGAAGGCATCGACTGCGAGGTGCTCGACATGCGCACCATCGCACCGCTCGACTTCGACGCGATCGCGACGTCCGTCACCAAGACGAGCAAGGCACTCGTGCTGTACGAGGACACCAAGACCGGTGGCTTCGGCGGTGAGATCAGCGCCCGCATCTCCGAGGAGCTGTTCGAGACGCTCGACGCACCGGTCAGGCGTGTCGCCACCGCCGACTGCCCGATCCCGTTCAGCCCGATCCTCGAGAAGGAAGTGCTGCCGCAGACGGCCGACGTCGTCGACGCGGTTCGCGAGCTGAGCGCCTACTGAGGCGATTCGAAGCGCCGCGGGCTGGAAACGGCGGCAGCCCCGATGAGCAGGTCGCGTAGTCGACCGTGCGCGCGAGTCATCCGGGTCTTCACCGTTCCGATCGGGCTCCCGGTTCGGTCAGCGACGTCGGAATGGGACATGTCACCGAAGTAGGCCAACGTGACGATCTCGCGCTCCTTGCTCGGCAGCAAGGGCAGGGCAGCCCGCACTCCGGCAGCCACCGACCGTGCCACGACGACATCCTCGACGCACACATCCGAGGGCACGAGCGCGACCTGGCCGCGCGCGCGGCTGCAGTCGAGCACCTCGCGTGACCGGCATCGAGCGCGGCGCAGCAGGTCGATGGCGCTTCGCCGGGCGATCACGGAAATCCAGGTGGCGACCGATCCGTGGTCAGGATCATATGACCCAGCTCCCCGCCAGATGCGGAGCCACGCGTCCTGTGCTGCATCCTCGCGCAGCGACGACGGGCCAAGGATGCGCGTTGCTTCGGCGTATACGGAGTCCGCGAACTCGTCGTACAGTTCCTCGAAGGCCTCCGTGTCTCGACGAGCTGCACCGCTCACCAGCGTGATGTGTCGTCGGCGCTGATGTTCGGTGCACGTCATGCAGCGAGCCTGTCCTCCCGGGTTTCCCTCAAACTGGTTGCGTTCGGGCCAGCCGGATGATCCGGCAGCTTCTTCAGTTCCGGCCGGGTGGCGTGCGGCACCTGCGCAGGTCAGGTGCGGGGCGCCGCGACGTATCGAGCACCGTGCCGGCACGAGTGACGACGAGCTGCATCGCGCGCAGGTGACCGCTCCGGAACCCCGCCTCGCAGATCGCCAGATAGTAGTCCCAGCTGCGACGCAGCCGTGGACCGTAGCCGAGCGTCTGCAGCGCGTCGGACCTGGCCAGCAGCTGGTCACGCCACAGGCGCAGCGTCGGTCCATAGTGCTGTCCGATCTCGGTCAGGCCGTGCACCTGCAGGCTCGACACGCGGGTCATCGTGCGCGCCAGCACCGTCACCGTCGGCAACATCCCGCCCGAGAACACGTAGCGACGGATCCAGCCGCGCGAGCGCAGCTGGCGTGGGTAGTCGCGATCCTGGAACGCGATCGTCTGCACGAGAGCACTGCCGCCGGGAGCCAGCAGGCGGTCGATCGTGCGGAAGAAGCGTCCGTATTCGCGCGCGCCGACCGCCTCGAGCATCTCGATCGACACGATCCGGCTGAAGCGACCTTCGACGGTGCGGTAGTCGCGCAGCTGGATGTCGACGAGGTCGTCGAGGCCCGCGGCTGCCACGCGTTCGCGCGCGAGTGCGTGCTGCTGTGCGCTGATCGTCACGCCGGTGACGCGTGCTCCACGCGTGCGAGCGACGTGCATCGCGAATCCGCCCCAGCCGCAGCCGATCTCGAGCACGTGGTCTTCCGCGCCGATCCCGAGCTGCGTGCAGATGGCCTCGTACTTGGCGACCTGCGCTGCCTCCAAGTCGCGCGAGCCGGTGGCATCGTCGAACACCGCGCACGAGTAGGTCATCGTGGGATCGAGGAGCTGCTCGAAGAAATCGTTGCCCAGGTCGTAGTGATAGGAGACGTGGCGACGGGTCGATCGCTGCCCGTTGCGGCGCTGCCAGGTCGGGCGCAGGCGCTGCGCGAGCCGGATCCAGCGCATCGGGAACCGTCGTGCGTTGGCGGCTGCCGCGCGGGCGATGACCTCCAGGGCGACGGCGGGGTCGGGGCTCGACCACATGCCGAGCACGTACGCCTCGCCGAAGCCGCGCTGGCCCCGGACTGCGACCTGCTGGAAGCAGCGTTCGTCGTGCACGTCGATGCGCGCGACCAGACCGTCGATCGGCCGACCACCGCGGAGTACCGTGCCGTCGGGCAGGTGCACGTCGAGTGTGCCGGTGGCGACCTGTCGCACCAGCCCGGGGACCATGCGGCGAAACAGTCGTCCGCGCAGCGAGCCGCGCGCGCGGGGGATGTGGACGAGGCGCTCGCGATTCGAGGGCTCGTCGACGTGCGGGTCGCTCGTCGTGGTGAGGTGATCGAGCAGGCCGGTCATCGCGGAATTCCTGCGCTGATCACGGCGAAGCGCATGGCTGATCCTCCATCGTTCGTCTGGCGGCATGCGAGTGCACATACGCAGGTCGCGCCCGCTCGGATGCGGCCGTTCGATACGCTCGATGCATGTTGACCGCCGCTGCATGGACGCTCGCGCTGATCGGCGCCACCTACTGGGCGATCGTGTCGTTCGCCGGCCTGCGCACGATGCGATCGCTCACGCGCCTGGTCGACGAGCCGGCCGACCCGGACCGCGCGTTGTCATCGGTCACGATCGTCGTCGCCGCACGCGACGAAGCAGCCTCGATGCGACACGAGGCGGAGTCGATCGCAGCCTTCGACCACCCGAGCCTGGACGCGGTGCTCGTCGATGATCGATCGACCGACGCGACGGGTCGACTGCTCGACGAGATCGCCGCGCGCGACTCGCGCGTGCACGTGATCCACGTCGAGGAGCTGCCGGACGGCTGGCTCGGCAAGGTGCATGCCCTCGAACAGGGACGACGCATCGCGACGGGGGAGTGGCTGCTGTTCACCGACGCGGATGTCGAGCTCGCACCTGACCTGCCGCGCCGCGCCGTGGCATTCGCGGACCGTCACGGCCTGGATGCGCTCGCGCTGCTGCCGAGCGTGCGCAGCGACGGCGTGCTCGTGGCCGGCGTCGTCGCGACCTTCTCGCGCTGGCTCGTGGTGGGCGCGCGACTGTGGCGGGCCGCGGATCCCGAGCGCACGGACGCGTTCGGGGTCGGCGCCTGCAACTTCGTCCGGCGTGATGCGCTCGAGCGCGCGGGCGGGTTCGAGTGGCTGCGGCTGGATGTCGCCGACGATGCGGCGCTCGCGCAGCTGATCGCAGCCGGGGGCGGTCGAACGATGCTCGCGTCTGGTGTGGGGCTCGTGTCGGTGCGGTGGCAGGACTCGGTGCGCGGCATGACCCGCGGGTTCGAGAAGTACGGCGGATCAGGTGGCATCGGCTCGATCCGCGCGGCCGTCGCACTCGCCTCGCTCGCGCTGCTCGGCGAGGTCGCGTCGTGGGTGGCGTTGCCGCTGGCGGCGCTCGGATCGTCGCCCGGTTCGGCCATGCTCGCGGTCGCGACGATCGTGCTCGCGACGTTGTCGGGGATCGCGGTCAGCGATCGGGCCGGATCGCCTCGCGGCTTCTGGATGAGCGGCCCCGTGGCGCCGGCGCTCGTGTGGTGGATGCAGGTGCGCGCAGCCTGGCTCGAGCACCGACGCGGCGGCATCGTGTGGCGCGACACGTTCTATGCCACCGCCGACCTTCGTGCCGCAAAGCGCTACCGGCTGCCCGGATTCAAGGCCTCGAAGCCACCATCCGTGACGCAGCAACCGCCCGCGCGGTAGCATCACGCGCGGAGCGCAGACCCCACCCCTTTGGAGATTTCCAGCATGGCAACCGGAACCATCGTCGACGTCGTGATGCCCCAGATGGGCGTGAGCGTGAGCGAGGGAACGATCTCGCAGTGGCTCAAGGCCGAGGGCGAGACGATCGAGAAGGACGAAACTCTGCTCGAGATCTCGACCGACAAGGTCGACACGGAGGTGCCGAGCCCCGCCAGCGGCGTCGTCACGAAGATTCTCACCCCTGAGGGCGAGACCGTCGACGTGGGCGCGCTGCTCGCGCAGATCGAGATCGGCGGCGAGGCCGGTGCTGCCGCACCCACGCCCGCCGACGAGCCCGCCCAGCAGGTCCTCGAGGCGGAAGTGCCCGCTGCGCCTGCTGCCCCTGCAGCTGCCGTCGAGGCTGCACCCGCCCCCGCCCCCGCGGCACCTGCGCCGTCCGCTCCGGTGGCAGCGCCCGCCGCAGCCGCGCCGCCCACGGCATCGCCGAACGGCGTTGCAGGTCGCTTCGTGTCGCCGGTCGTCGCGCGCATCGCGAGCGAGCACGGCATCGACGCATCCACGGTACCGGGCACCGGTTCGGGTGGACGCGTCACCAAGAAGGACATCCTCGCGTTCATCGAGGGTGGCGCGAGCGCCGTCGCCGCTCCCGCCGCGCAGGCACCTGCTCCCGCTGCCACTCCGGCACCGGCCGCCGCTCCGACGCCTGCTGCTCCCGCCGCGGCTCCTGCCCCCGACGCCGCGCCCGCCCCGGCCGCGTTCACGGGTGGCGAGACCGTCGTCAACTTCAACCCGATGCGCAAGGCGATCGCGCGTCACATGATCGAGAGCGTCACCACGTCGCCGCACGTCACCTCCACGATGGAGGTCGACATGACCCGCGTCGTGAACATGCGTGGTCGCATCAAGGCCGAGCTCGCGCAGCAGTGGGGCGTCAAGGTCACGTTCACGCACTTCGTGGTGCGCGCGCTCACCGACGCGATCGCGCACTACCCGCTCATCAACGCCGAGATCCGCGGTGACAGCGCGGTCATCAAGAATTACGTGAACCTCGGCATCGCCGTGGCGCTCGGTGGTGGCGAAGGCCTGATCGTGCCGGTGCTCAAGAATGCCGAGGAGAAGAACCTCGTCGGCCTCGCACGCGGCATCAACGACATCGCCGATCGCGCCCGCACCAAGAAGCTCCGCCCCGACGACGTCAGTGGTGGCACCTTCACGCTGACCAACCCGGGCATCTACGGCGCGGTGCACGGCACGCCGATCATCAACCAGCCGCAGGTGGCGATCCTCGACACCGAGGCCATCATCAAGCGCCCGGTCGTGGTCACTGACGCCGACGGCGCCGATTCGATCGCCATCCGCTCGATGATGAACCTCTGCATGAGCTACGACCACCGCCTCATCGACGGGGCCTACGCGGTGCAGTTCCTCGCCCATCTCAAGCAGTCGCTCGAGACGTGGGACGAGGCGACGTTCATCGGATAGATCCTTTCGGATCCATCCTGCAAGCATCGCCCTCGGTCATGAAGCCTCCGGCTTCGCGACGCTCGCCTGCTCAGCTTGTCGGTTGATCAGCGGCCCGTCGTCGATTCGAGACGAGCCAACTCCTCCGAAAAACGCGTCCCTCGAAGACAACCGAGGCCCCCGATTCCTCGGGGGCCTCGAATGTCGCGGCGCTGCTCGTCGGGCCCTCGCTTCCACGACTGCGGCTGCCGCGACTGCCACCTCGACTGGACGGTGGTTGTCGCGTTGTCCGCAGGAAGCGTACCCGCGCAGGGGCAGCGTGCTCAATCAGGTCGACTGCCCGTGGCCGCGCCTGGGCGCAGCCGTGGCCGTCCCCGCCCGGACCGTTCGATCGACGAGCAGTGGTCGATCAACGGTGTGATGCGGGATCAGCGAATCTCGAAGCGATGGCCGCTGATGGCGACCCAGCCGGATTCCTGTGTCCACGCCCAGCGCCAGGAGCCGGTGTAGGGATACACGTACACCCAGCCACCACGAAGCTGTCGCTGCGACCATGCCGTGCCGCTCCAGGACCATGCCGACGTCGAGACGCGGTAGATCCTCGTGCACATCAGGCCCGGTGCGCAGTAGTTGAGGTTGAGGTACACCCAGCCGACGTGGCTGGTGCCCGCGGTGCGGTACTCGGCGACGCCGCCGTCGCAGTAGGCAGGGCGAGGGTAGATCGCGGGACACGCGGCGACCAGGCCATTGGCGGAAGCGGTTGTCGGAATGGCGAGCGACGCCGCGATCGCGGTGGCGACGGCAATGACCGGAAGCCAGCGTGTGATGAGGCCTCGAAGCATGAGCAGGTCCTTTCCCCGTGCGCCTGCCGTGGTTCCGGCGCCCCTGGCGTGGGGGCAGACGCGTCCCTGACACCAGCGTGGGGCCTGTCCGACGATCCCGCAACGGAGATGCGTCGGGCCAGGCCCCACGTCGGAACAGAAAACGCCTACAGCGTGTACGGAATCTCGAAGCGACCGCCCGTCACCGCGACCCAGCCGCCTTCCTGGGTCCACGCCCAGCGCCACGAGCCGGTGTACGGGTACACGTAGACCCACCCTTGGCGCAGGGTCGCCGGCTTCCATGCGGTGCCGGTCCAGCTCCACGCGGCCATCGAATCGCGGTAGATCGCGGCGCACATCATCCCGTGCGGGCAGTGGTTGAGGTTGAGCCTGGTCCAGCCCACATATCGCAGCCCGGCCAGGCGCGTCGGCGAGCACGCCCGCAGGGTCGGCTGACCGTTGTTGCAGTCGTAGTGCTCGTAGGTGATGTCGGGCGCGATCGCGGCGCTCGACGTGCCGGGGGCAGCGACCGTGGTCGCGAAGGATGCAATGAGGGCGATGGCGAGCCATCGCCAGGTCTGGCGTCGATGCATGGTGCGTTCATCCCTGTGTCAGCGAGTGCGACGCCGTGGTCCGGACGATGTCGTCTGGGGCGCGCAGGCTCGATCTGGTTCCAGCGTGCGACGAAATCTCCGATCTGACAAGTGAACTGCCGCAAAAGCGACGTCGAATCGATCGCTGGGCCACGTGGCCTCCGACGCGAGGAACTGGCTTATCCGCGTGGGATCACGCCTGCCTCCGTCGGGTATGCAAGGATCGATGGACCGGTATTGATTCGGGAATCAATTACACCGCATGTCCGGGGAGGACACACATGCAGGAGACTGCCACTCGCGTCGAGCTCGTCGGCGTCGATCCGCGCACGGTCGACGACGTGTTCACCGACCAGGCCTACGACCTGCTCGCGCGCGCCCACGATCGCTTCGAACCGCGCCGCCGCGAACTGCTCGCCGCCCGCGAGGTGCGCCAGGAGCGCCTCTCCGCAGGTGAGCTGCCCACGTTCCTGCCCGAGACCGCGCACGTGCGCGCAGGCGACTGGCACATCGAGCCTGTCCCGGCAGGGCTTCGCGACCGCCGCGTGGAGATCACCGGCCCCGTCGACCGCAAGATGGTCATCAACGCCCTCAACTCCGGCGCGAAGATGTTCATGGCCGACTTCGAGGACGCCAACTCTCCAACCTGGACCAACTGCATCGACGGGCAGCGCAACCTGTCCGACGCGATCCGCGGAACGATCTCCTTCACCAACGAGGCGGGCAAGGAGTACCGCCTTCGCGAGGACGACGTCGCGACCCTGCTGGTGCGCCCACGCGGCTGGCACCTGGACGAGCGTCACGTGGAAGTCGGCGGCGAGCCGATCAGCGGTGGCATCATGGACGTCGTGCTGTACGTGCTTCGCAACCATGCCGCCCTCGTCGAACGAGGCTGGGGCCCGTGGCTGTACCTGCCCAAGCTCGAATCGCACCTGGAAGCCCGCCTCTGGAACGACGTGTTCTCGTGGCTCGAGGACGAGCTCGGCATCGAGCGCGGCACGATCCGCGCCACGGTGCTCATCGAGACGATCCTTGCGGCGTTCGAGATGGACGAGATCCTGTACGAGCTGCGTGAGCACGCCGCCGGGCTCAACGCAGGCCGCTGGGACTACATCTTCAGCGTCATCAAGCGACTGCGTGGCATCGAGTCAGTCACGACGCTGCCTGATCGACAGCAGGTCACGATGACCGTGCCCTTCATGCGCAGCTACGCAGAACTGCTCGTGAAGACGTGTCATCGCCGCGGAGCTCACGCGATGGGCGGCATGGCGGCCTTCATCCCCAGCCGTCGCGACGCAGCCGTCAACGAGCACGCGATGGCCGCCGTCCACGCAGACAAGCGACGCGAAGCCGAAGCGGGCTTCGACGGAACGTGGGTCGCGCACCCCGACCTGGTGCCCGTCGCGCTGGAGGAGTTCGATGCCGTGCTGGCGGGTCGCCCCAACCAGCTCGAACGCCAGCGCGACGACGTGACGCCCTCTGCGGACGCGCTCATCGACACCTACGTCGAGGGTGGCAAGGTCACGATCGAGGGACTGCGCACCAACGTGCGCGTCGGCGTGTACTACCTCGCCGCGTGGCTCGCCGGAAGTGGCGCCGTCGCCATCGACAACCTGATGGAAGACGCCGCGACCGCAGAGATCAGCCGCTCGCAGCTGTGGCAGTGGGTGCACCGCTCGCAGCAGCTGGCCGACGGGCGCACCATCGACGAGGCGCTCGTGCGCGCCGAGCTGGATGCGGCCCTGACCACGCTGCGCACGGAGCTCGAGGGCACCCCTGCTGCCGAGCACCTCGACACGGCAGCCGGGATCTTCGAACGCGTCGCGCTCGAAGATCCGTTCATCGAATTTCTCACCCTGCCCGCGTACGGGCTCATCAACTGACACCCGACACCCGTCACCACCCCCGAGGAGCAGCACCATGAGCGCCAACCCCAACACCTGGTCCGGCACGCACGGACGACGCAGCCGTGCGGACTTCGACCGCGACGTGGAGGCGCTCGAGAAGGAGTGGGCCACCAACCCCCGATGGAAGGGCATCGAGCGAAGCTACTCCGCAGCCGACGTCGTCGCGCTGCGCGGATCGATGCCGGTGCGTCACACGCTCGCCGAGTACGGCGCGGAGCAGCTCTGGAGCATGCTCAACGGTGGCGTCGACTACGTGAACGCGCTCGGCGCGTTGACAGGTGGCCAGGCGGTGCAGATGGTCAAGGCCGGCCTCAAGGCGATCTACGTGTCCGGCTGGCAGGTCGCCGCCGACGCCAACCTCGCGGGCGACGTGTATCCCGACCAGTCGATCTACCCGGCCAACTCCGTGCCGGCGCACGTCAGGCGGCTCAACGCGGCGCTGACGCGAGCCGACCAGATCGAGTGGAGCGAGGGGCTCGACAGCGACATCGACTGGCACGTGCCGATCGTCGCCGACGCCGAAGCCGGCTTCGGCGGCGTGCTCAACGCCTACGAGCTCATGAAGGGCATGATCGAGGCGGGTGCCGCAGGCGTGCACTTCGAGGACCAGCTCGCATCGGAGAAGAAGTGCGGCCACATGGGCGGCAAGGTGCTGGTGCCGACGCAGCAGTTCGTCAACACGCTCAACAGCGCACGCCTGGCTGCCGACGTGCTCGGCGTGCCGTCGATCGTCGTCGCGCGCACGGACGCGCTCGGTGCCAACCTGCTCACGAGCGACGTCGACGAACGCGACCGTGAATTCCTCGCTGGCGAGCGCACCGCAGAAGGCTTCTTCCGCGTCAACGAATCGATCGAGCAGGCAATCTCGCGCGGCCTGTCCTATGCGCCGTACGCCGATGTCGTGTGGTGCGAGACGAGCACGCCCGACATGGACGAGGCGCGCCGGTTCGCCGACGCGATCCACGCGAAGTTCCCGGGCAAGCTGCTCGCCTACAACTGCTCGCCGAGCTTCAACTGGAAGCGACACCTCGACGATGAGCAGATCGCGCGCTTCCAGCGCGAGCTCGGCGCGATGGGCTACAAGTTCCAGTTCATCACGCTCGCAGGCTTTCACTCGCTCAATGCCGGCATGTTCGAGCTGGCGCAGGGCTACCGCGACCACGGCATGACCGCTTACGTCGAGCTGCAGGAGCGGGAGTTCGAGATGGAGGCGAGCGGCTACACCGCCACGCGCCACCAGCGCGAGGTCGGCGCCGGCTTCTTCGATCGCATCTCGACCGCGGTCACCGCCGGCACGTCCTCGACGCTCGCACTCAAGGGCTCCACCGAGGAAGCACAGTTCGACGAGGCCGTCCCGTCCAAGGCCTGATCCACCGCGTGAACCCGACGCCCGCGTCGGCAAAGACACCATCGTGGCCCCGCACGCCAGGCTCGGCAGGCGGGGCCGCGCCAATTCAGGTCAGGATCCGGTGGTCGAACGCCGCTTCACCAGCCGCGCCGTGAACCCGACCTTGTCGACGAACTCCGGATGGTCGACGTACGGATTGCGATTGCCCTGGAGCTTCGCGATCGCGTCGTTTCGTGCGCGCTCGGCATCGTCGACGGGGTCCTGTTCGTGCCATGCGAGCAGCGTCTCGAGCGAGTGCAGGAAATTGCCCGTGCTGTAGCCCTCGGGCTTGTCGCCGTGGTAGCGGGTGAAGAAGTAGAACTGGTCGCGTGCGAGGTCGCCACGCATCGACGCGCGCGGCGTGAATACCTTGGTGCCGCTCTCGTCCGTGCCGACCATGCTCAGTTCGTCGACGCCCTTGACCGCGTCATTCGCCCAGTCCGGATTCACCACCATGCCGTACGGCAGGTTCGAACGATGCGTGTTGAGGCTCTGGAACGCCGGCCGCAGGTGATGCATGTCACTCTTGGCGGCCTCGGTCGCACCCTCGCTCTGCGGCCACACGTGCTCGGTCGTCAGCCCGGCCTTCGTCGCGTCGCGCAGCCCGGAGATGCCCGTCACCTTCGCGCCGGAGTACAGGTCGACGATGACGTCGTCGTCATCGAGATCCTCGACGACGCGAAACATCATGCTGCGCGCGTTCGCGTAGGTCCGCTGCTTGTGATGCTCGGCGCTCACGTCATGCAGCGACGTCAGGAGTGCGGCGCCACGTTTCCCCTGCGCGGGAGCGTAATACGCTTCGACGCTCGGGGGAGCCTGCGGGGGCGTCTTGTCGGGGGCGACGGGTCGGGAGGACGCCACGGCTCGAGGCGCTGCGGCTGCAGCAGGCACGAACGGGGTGGCATGGATGCGTGGCGACAGGTCCAAGCGGACGAGGTCCTCGGGCAGGGGCTTCTCCGGAGTCTCCCCTCCGCCACCCAACCACGACCGGCCGATCACGCCCGGTGGCCGCCATGGGCGTGGCTCGTGGCCCTGCCCGTTCGCCCAGGAGAAACACGCTCGCCGCGCATGTACCATGCAGTCATGCCCACGCGCTCGAAGCTCCCCCTTCGTACCTGCCGACTGGGCCGCGTCGATTACGTCGAGACGGCTCGCATGCAGCGACGCCTGCGTGCCGCCCGCGAGGCCGGCGCGATCGACGACGTGCTGCTGCTGCTCGAACACGACGCGGTCATCACCTGCGGTACGCGCACCGAGCCGCACGAGGTCGCATACGCGCGCACGACCGACGTGCCGCTCGTGCCGGTCGAACGCGGTGGCAAGGCGACGTACCACGGCCCGGGCCAGGTCGTGGCGTATCCGATCGTCGACGTTGCAGTCGTCGACGACGACGTGAAGGAGCTCGTCTATCGCCTCGAAGAGGCGATCATCCTCACGCTCGCCGGGCACGACCTCGACGCCGAGCGCCGCACCGGATACCCCGGCGTGTGGATGGACTCCAACACCCGTCGTCCGCGCAAGATCGCGTCGGTCGGCCTGCGCCTGACGCGTGGCGTGACGTTCCACGGCATCGCGATCAACGTCACGAACGACCTGACGCCGTTCGGCTGGTTCACGCCGTGCGGCATCCCCGACGCGGAGATGACGAGCGTCGCTCGCGAGCTCGGCCTGGAGGACGCATCCGCAGAGCGGCGCGAGCAGCTCGTTCGAAGCATCGAGACGGGATTTGCCGACCAGGTCGTCGAGCTGTTCGGTTTCGCCGAGCGCCCCACGGGCGTCGACGACCTCACGCTCGTCGCGATGCGCCACGAGGTCGAGGAACCCGATCTCACGCTGCCGGGTGAGCCACGACGACGTCAGGCAACTCGTCTGGCCCTCGCCGCGACCGGAGCGCACGAGTGACCGACGAGCGGAGCATCGAGACCGAGCGCGAGCCCGTCACCGAAGGCGCTCGTGGCGTGCAGATCCTCGAGCGCTTGGCGCTCGATCCGGTCACGCAGGAGCCGCGCCCGCGGCGGACGCTCGCCGCGGATCCGGGCGACCATGGTGGTCGCCTCACCCGCGAGCAGAAGCAGGCAATCAGCGAAGCGTCGCTGCGCGAGCCGAAGCCGCCGTGGCTCAAGATCAAGCTTCCGGGCGGTGGCCGCTACGCCGAGACGGCGCAGGTCGTGCGCGAGAACAACCTCCACACGATCTGCGAGGAGGGTCACTGCCCGAACATGGGCGAGTGCTGGGGGCGTGGCACCGCCACGTTCCAGATCCTCGGTGACACCTGCACGCGCGCGTGTCGCTACTGCAACGTCAAGACCGGCATCGCGGGCACCGAGCCGGATCCGCTCGAGCCCGGCAAGCTCGCGAATGCCGTCCACAAGATGGGCATCCGGCACGCCGTCGTGACGAGCGTCGACCGTGACGAGCTGCCCGACCGCGGTGCCGGCCAGTTCGCGAAGACGATCAACGCGATCCGTCGCCGCAGCCCCGGCACGAGCATCGAGGTGCTCGTTCCCGATTTCATGGGGCTCGAGGAGGAAGGGCTGCGCATCGTCATGGACGCACGCCCGGACGTGTACGCGCACAACACCGAGACCGTGCCGCGCCTGTACCGGCGCATCCGTCCCAAGGGTGATTACCAGCGCGCGATGTGGTGCCTGCAGCGGGCGAAGGAGATGTCGCGCGAGCTCGAATTCGCCGAGCCGGTGCTCACCAAGACCGGCCTCATCGCCGGCATGGGCGAGACGATCGACGAGCTCAAGGCGGTGCTGCGCGACCTGCGCGAACGTGGCGTCGACGTGGTGACGATCGGCCAGTACCTTCGACCGTCGAAGCGACACCTGCCCGTCGACCGCTACGTGACGCCGGAGGAGTTCGACGACCTTGCCGAGTACGGCATGTCGCTCGGATTCGGCAGCGTGTTCGCGGGACCGCTCGTGCGCTCGTCGTACAAGGCCGAAGAGCAGCGACGCGCTGCGATCGACACGACGCTCGGCAAGATGCTGAGCGAGCCGCCGCGCGTCTCCGACGAGGACCTCGCCACGGTCGGCGAGGTGCCCGCATGGAAGCGCGAGGGCGCGGAGGCCTGACGGCGACGAATCGCCGTCACCACTTCCCGTCGCTGCAGCCTGGGGCCTCCGCCGGTTCGCACGTCTTGGCGATCGTGCCGTCGGCCGAGTGTGTCTCCGTGAACGTGGCGTCGTCGAGCGTGGTCGACACCTCGTAGGACTGCGTCGGATCGTCGGCGGGCTCGACTGTGGTCGTGCCGACAGCTTCCGCGATTGCGGGCTCGTACTCGCGCAACGTCGCGAGGTCGAGGCAGCCGGTGTAGCTGCCGTCGATGTTGTTGGCAGCGCAGGTCTCGATGGCGACGACGTGCAGCTTGATCGTCTTTCCCAGGTGGATGCCGTTGTCGGCATCGGGCGCGCCGCCGCCAGCCTCGGTCGTGGGAGCGACCTCGGCAGTGCTGCTCTCGTCGTCAGATCCCCCGCAGCCGGCCACGAACAGGGCGAGCAGCAGGATGGACAGGATGGCGGTGGCTCGAGCGAGGATCGGCATGGCTGAGTGCCTACCCCTGCGGGGCACCGACGATGCGCGCGAGGCGAACATGGCCGGCGTGTGCGAGGCTTCACGATGATGGATGTCCACTCGACTCGGACCTTGGTGCTCGGCAGTGGCCTTGCCGGGCTCTACGCCGCGCTGCGCGCGGCAGAGGTCGGCGAGGTCGTGATCGTCACGCGCGCGTCGTTGCGCGAGAGCTCGTCGTTCTGGGCGCAGGGCGGCGTCGCCGCTGCCGTGGGTCGCGACGACACCGCCGAGCTGCATGAAGCCGACACGCTTCGCGTCGGACGCGGGCTGTGCCGTCTCGCGGCGGTGGAGCTGCTCACCGAGGAAGCGCCGCGGCACCTGCGACGCCTTCGTGAACTGGGCGTCGACTTCGAACGCCTCGGCGAAGGCGGACTGGAGCTCGCGCTGGAAGCCGGGCACTCGCGCCGGCGCATCGCCCACGCGGGCGGCGGCGGCACCGGCCGGGTGATCATGGACGCGATCGTCCACCGCGTCCTGGAGCATCCGCAGATCAGGATCCTCGATCAGACCCCCGCATGGGGACTCGTCGCCGACGGCGAGCGCGTCTACGGTGCCCACCTTCCCGACGGCGTGCTGCTCGCGCACCAGACGATCCTCGCCACCGGCGGCGCCGCGAGCCTGTTCGCTCGCTCGACCAACCCGCCCGGCTCACGAGGCCAGGGCGTCGCGATGGCCTGGCGTGCAGGTGCGCGCGTCGCCGACATGGAGTTCCAGCAGTTCCATCCGACGGCGCTGAAGCTCCCCGGCGAAGGCGACTGCTTCCTCGTGTCGGAAGCGGTCCGCGGCGAGGGCGCCCACCTGCTCGACGTCGACGGCGTGCGCTTCATGCCCGACCGACACCCCGATGGCGAGCTCGCGCCGCGAGACGAACTCACGCGCGCGATCGTCGCACGCATCCGCGAGACCGGGCACCACTGCGTCTACCTGTCGCTCGCACACCTGGACCCCGACATGGTCCACGAGCGATTCGCGGCGATCAGCGACCGCCTCGCCGAACTCGGCTTCGACATGGCTCGTGATCGCATCCCCGTCGCCCCCGCCGCACACTTCACGATGGGCGGCGTCCTCACGAGCCTGCACGCGCGCACGTCGCTCCCGGGCCTGCTCGCGGTCGGCGAGGTCGCCTGTACCGGCGTGCACGGCGCCAACCGCCTCGCATCCAACTCGCTGCTCGAATGCCTCGTGTTCGCGGATCGCGCAGGACTCGTCGCCAACGAAGGACCGGAGCAGGCCTTCAGCGCAGGCGACGTGCCGAGCGGCGTGGTCGACGATCGTCCGCCGATGCCGGCGCGCCCCGCCGCGCTGCCTGACCTGCAGTCGACCCGCGAGCTGCTCTGGAACGGCGCCGGCGTGATCCGCGACGCGGAGTCACTCGCCACGATCGCGTCGCTCGCGCCCGATGCACTGGATTCACGAACCGCCGCGATCGCGACCCCGCCCGACGTGATCGTCGCCATGCTGGTGGCACGTGCCGCGCTCGTGCGCGAGGAAAGCCGCGGCGGACATTTTCGAAGCGACTTTCCGAACGAGGATCCACGCTGGGCAATCCACGTCGCGCAGCGGGTCGGTGATACGCCCCGCATCGGATCGTTCGAGGAGATCCTCTCGCGCACGCCGGCCCCGTCCGCCACGACGACAGCATGAGCAGCGCACAGGTGACGATGGACGCCGCGACCCGCTCCCAGGGTCTGGAACTGCTCGACGCCGCATTCGCCGAAGACCTCGGCGGACGCGACGGCGTCGACCTGACCGAACCCGCGGTTCGCGGCACCCGCATGCGTGCGGTGCTCGTCGCACGCCAGGATGGCGTGACGTGTGGACTCGAGTTCGCGGTCGAGGCATTTCGCATGCGCGGCGTCACCGACGTGCAGCAGCTCGCCGAAGACGCGCAGCGCGTGTCGGCAGGAACCAGGCTGCTCGCGATCGAAGGCGACGCCGCAGCAATCCTCTCGGCCGAACGCACGGCGCTCAACGTGGTGCAGCGACTTGCAGGAGTCGCCACGCTCACGCAGCGATTCGTCGACGCCATCGACGGCACCGACGCCCGAATCCTCGATACGCGCAAGACCCAGCCGGGGCTGCGGCTGCTGCAGCGCTACGCGGTTCGCTGTGGCGGCGGCGAGAACCACCGCTTCGGCCTGTTCGACGAGGCGATGCTCAAGGACAACCACATCGCCGCGAGCGGCAGCATCACCGATGCAGTCGCACGCGTGCGCGAAGCACACCCCGGCGTGCGGATCCACGTCGAGGCCGACACCCTCGCGCAGGCCGCCGAGGCTGCTGACGCGGGCGCCGACGTCGTGCTGCTCGACAACATGACCAACGACGAGCTCCGACTCGCGGTGGATCTCATCGGCGACCGTGCGCTGACCGAAGCCAGCGGGGGCGTGAACCTCGAGACGGTCGGCGCGATCGCGCGAACCGGCGTCGACCGCATCTCCGTCGGCGCGCTCACGCATTCGGCACCCGCATTCGACGCGGCGCTCGACGCCGTGATCGAGCCGGCATGACGCGCCGATTCGACGCGGCGCGGAGCGGGTACCCGCCAGCCATGTTCCGTTCCTCGCGCCCACTCGTCCTCGCCATCCCGCTCCTTGTCGCGCTCGTCGCCGCCGGATGCGGCTCCGACGGCAAGGAGATCGTGGACGTGAAGGCGTGCCTGAAGGACGCGAAGCTCACCGTCGAGGACCTGCCCAAGGACAAGGACGTGACGGAGGGCGTGTTCGGAACGACCGACCTGACGAAGGTCGAGGACGAGGAATTCACGTTCGCGCTGGCCGCACACGTGAAATCCGACGAGGCCGTCAAGAACTTCCAGGACGAGAGCAAGAAGTTCGCCGAGACCGCCGGGGCGGACCAGAAGCTCGACTTCGAGACCGGCGTGGACGGCCGCTACGTATGGGTTGCGGGCGGCGCGAAGGACACCGACGATTTCACGGACGCCCGCGCCTGCGTCGAGCCCTGACGTGATGGTCGAGCTCGCCGCCTGGATTGCCGGTCCCATGTGACGAGTGATGGTCAACGGCACATCGAGGTGCCGTTGGGCAACACTCGCGCACACGGTCCCCAGCCAGTGTTGCTGAACGGCACGCGGGCATCTCGCTCATCAACACTCGTGCCGGATCGTCGCCCGCAGCGGAGCCGACGGCTCGTCCAGTTCGCTCCGTCGGGTGCGCGCCACCATCACATGCCCTGTCCGGGATAGAATCGCGGCATGCGGCATCTCACGCGACGCCGCAACCGATCGCGAGGCACCTCCCATGGCCGTCACCCCTGACGCGACCGGGACCCAGATCCCGTTCGACCCGTCCGCCGCAGACCCTGAGCACCAGGCGCGGATCATCGAGTCGATCAAGCGCCTGCGCGAGGAGCGCAACGCGGTCATCCTCGCGCACAACTACCAATATCCCGAGATCCAGGACATCGCCGACTACGTCGGTGATTCGCTCGGGCTGTCGCAGTACGCCGCCACCACCGACGCCGACGTGATCGCCTTCTGCGGCGTGCACTTCATGGCTGAGACCGCCAAGATCCTCAACCCGTCCAAGACGGTGCTGCTGCCCGACCTGGCGGCCGGCTGCAGCCTGGCGGACACGATCACCGCCGACCAGCTCCGCGAATGGAAGTCGCAGTTCGACGACCCGGTCGTCGTCAGCTACGTCAACACCACCGCCGACGTGAAGGCGGAGAGCGACTACTGCTGCACGAGCGGCAACGCGCAGGCGATCATCGAAGCGATCCCGGAGGATCGTACGATCCTCTTCTGTCCCGACATGTTCCTGGGCACGTACCTGGAGAGCATCACCGGACGCAAGATGCAGGTGTGGCTGGGCGAGTGCCACGTGCATGCCGGCATCCGTCCGGCCGACGTGAACGCGCGGCTCGAGGCAGTCCCCGAAAGCGAACTGCTCGTCCACCCCGAGTGCGGCTGCGCATCCGGCTGCATGTACCACGTCTCCACGGGTGACCTGCCGGCGGATCGCGTGCACGTGCTCGGCACCGAGGCGATGCTGCGGCGCGTGGAAGCGAGCCCCGCGAAGGAGTTCGTCGTCGCAACCGAGAGCGGCATCATCCATCGCATGCGGCAGAACGCTCCGGAGAAGGTGTTCAGGACCGTCTCCGAGCGAGCGATCTGCAAGTACATGAAGGAGATCACGCTCGAGAAGCTCGAGCGTGCGCTGCGGGAGAACCAGCACGTGATCGAGGTCGACGAGGATGTCGCACGTCGTGCCGAGCTCGCGATCCGACGCATGGTGGAGATCACCTGACGCCAGGGAGTCGGCGCCCGGGAACCTGTGCGAATCCGCTGCTGCCTGCCGAGATCTCGAAAACGGTCGGATCTCGGGAGCGATGTCCACCGGGTTCGTGGCGAGAGCGAATCCATGAGGTTCCCGCTGCACCGGTGCGCGGTCGCGTTCGCGATCGCGCTCACGTCCGTGATGTCGACGACCGCCACGGCGCATGCCACCGACGCGCTGCTGCCCGAGCATCGCACGTTGTTCATGACCGAGCGATTCACGCCGACGACGATGCGCACGCCGCTGGCGGGCTGGGTCCAGCCGCACGACATCGTCACGCTTCGCGGCGAGCACGAAGGCTTCCAGTTCGCAGTTCGCAACACGACGAGTGCGCCACTGTCAGTCGCCGCCCGACTGACCGGCGACCCCACCCTCGAATCCGAACGCGCCGCAGGCCGAATCGACCTCACCGCACTGCGAGTCCGGATGGTCGACCTGCCACGCGGTTCGACCGGGATGGGCACCTCCGGGGGCCGGTACGCGGATCCACTCCCGCCCTTCGGCTCGGGCGCCGCCGGCCGACTGACGATCGACCCCGGCACGTGGGGTGGCGTCGCGGTGCTCGCGAGCGTTCGCACCGACGCACGTCCAGGCGCATACTCCGGCACGCTGGAGCTCACGAGCGGCAGTGGCAGCACTGAGGTCGTGCATGCGCGACAGGCGTTCACGCTGTCGGTACGCTCGTCGACTCTCCTGCAGGCCGGAGCGCCGGGCTCGTTCACGACGATCATGGACGTCGAGAGCGAGTCGTACTGGCTCCAGCACGAAGCCATGCGCAACGGTCCGTCCCGCTACCCGTCGTGGCCCGATCGGATGGCACAGGTGACCGGCCTCATGTCGTTCCTCGACTCGCGCGGCATCACCCCGGCCACCATGCGTTTCGGCGCGCCATCGGCGGCCGGCAACTACACGTGCGCATACGATCCCCCGGGCAACACGGGGCTCTACGCGTTCCGATCGCAGCTGACCCAGCGCTACTTCGATCGGGCCCGCGGCATCGATCCCGGCACGGCCCGATTTCCGACGCGCGTCGCCCCGAATCGAACGACCGGCTGCAATCCCGATCGCGCGACCGACGACTTCCACGCGACCGTCGACCGACAGCGAACTCCGGGCGTGAAGCAGGACGACGTGCTGCACCCCCGCGCAGGGACGTTCTTCACGCGCGTCAGCTCCGCGTGGCGCGCGAACGGGTGGTTCGGCCGGCGCACCTACACGTTCAATCCGTTCGACGAGCCCGGCGACGCGACCGCGGCGCAGCGGGCCACGATGCGAACCCAGGTGCCGGCGGCGAACGTGAAGCTGCACCGTGCGTTCGGTAATCGCGCCAAGGTCGTGTTGACGTCATGGCCTCGGGATTCGCGATCGCGAAAAATCTGCAGGCGCTACGGCTCCGGCACCAGGTGCACGACGATGAGCGGCGACCAGTATTCCAACCGAGCGATGTGGGACGGCCGCGGCCTCGACGACGTGGACGTATGGGTGTCGCCGATCAGCCGACTGTATGGCCGCACCACGCCGGCAGCGCTTCGCGCGTACGGTGCCAAGGCTCGGCGCGATCGCGAGTATGCGACCCGGCTCGCGGGCATTCGTCGAGCCCGGGCGGGTCGCGAGACATGGGCGTACAACTTCTTCACCGCGACGCGCACGATGCCGCAGCTCACGATCGACGCACCAGGAACCGACCCGCGCCTGCAGTACTGGCTGCTCGCCCGTGACGGCCACACGGGACTGTTCGTCTCCAACACGATGCTGGGCTGGGGCGCCGCCGTGCAGCGTCTGCCCAACGGGCTGCGACGAAAGGGCAATCCCTACGACGAGGCGACCTACTTCCAGCACCGCCAGTACGGCTACGCCGCCGGCTGGGGGACGTTCATCTATCCCGGCTACGACCCCGGTCTCGGACTCGTCAGCGAGGAGGCCCGCAACAGCGAGCGCTCGCGACCGGCGTCGAGCCTGCGGCTGGAAGCCATGCGCGACGGCCAGGAGGACGCCAACCTCGCCGCGATGTACCGGTCGCGGTTCGGCGACCGGGCGCTGCAGGCTCAGATGCGGCTCATCTTCCCGGGCTCGGTGCGAGCGCTCCCCAGGACGCTCGGCAACGTCGTCATCCCAGCGTGGTCCAACCGCAACATGGCCCAGCGCCTCGAGACACGCCGACGCGCAATGATCAATCGCATCGCTCCGTCCTGACCCTGCCTCCGAAATCCGAAACGTGAGCAGTCCGAACGGGATCGCCCGGGTGGTCCCACGAATTCGGTTTGTGACTCCAGCGGCCGCCGAATCCGTCCGATAGCGATTGGAGCGGAAGTAGAAAGCGGGAGTTTCTTCGTGGTGCAGGCGCGTGCTCGTGTAATGACGGTTTCGATGGTGCTGGCGGCAACTGCCGCGATCATCGCGTGGACACTCGGCGCGCCTCGCACGGCGCCTGCGGCCGATGCGGCGACGATGCTGCCGACGCAGACCCTGTACCTGACCGAACGCCTCACCCAGGGAGGCCCGCAGGTCAACCACGACGGATCGGTGCTGCCCGAGAACCTCGTCGCCCTCAAGGGTGAGCGAGAGGGCTTCCAGGTCGCCATCAACAACACGAGCGGCGGCGCGATCGCGCTCGGCGGTCAGGTCACCACCGACGGTGCACTCGCCGGACCACAGGCCGCGGGCCAGATCAGCTTCGAGCTGCTGCGCGTCGGGTTCGTCAACGTACCCCAGGGATCCACCCGGCTCAGGACGGCGGGCGGCATGTACGCCGACCCGCTTCCGCCGATCGTCAACGAGAGCACGGCCGGTCGACTCAACATCGCCGCCGGTGCATGGGGCGGACTCGCCGTCATCGCCAAGGTGCGCACCGACGCGCCCGCCGGCACGTACTCGGCCAGCCTGGAGATGTTCACCGGCGATCAGGGGCCGAACGCGATCACGCACGTGCGCGTGCCGTTCACGCTGACCGTCGGCAACACCCGACTGCTGCAGGTGGGCGAGGCCAAGTCGTTCAAGACCGTCATGAACGTCGAAGGGGACTCCTACTGGCTGCAGCATCCCGACCTGCGCAACCGCCCGCGCGGCAGCGACGCATGGGCCGACCGCATGACGCAGCTCGAAGGACTCATGTCGTTCCTCGACACGCGCAACGTGACGCCGCTGGAGCTACCATTCGCGAACCCGGCACCGACGGGCGCCTACAGCTGCTCGTACACCGACAAGGGACTCGTCGCGCGCTCGTTCCTGACGCAGGTCAAGGACAGGTACTTCGCCGGCGCGCGCGACATCGACCCGAGCGCACCCAAGTACCCGGCACGCATGGCGCCGACACAGACCTTCGGCTGCATCACGAGCTACGCGCAGCGCGGCGTTCCCACGAGCTTTCACGGCACCCTCGACAAGTACCGCACGCCGGGCGTCAAGCAGGACGACGTCTACAACCCGGCAGCCAGCGCGTTCTTCCGCAGGGTCAACGGCTCGTGGAGTCAGCACGGCATGTTCCGCCCCGGTGCCACGTACGTGAAGAGCCCGTTCGACGAGCCGGGCGAGGCGAGTGCACGCCAGAAGGCGACGATGAGCTTCGAAGTGCCGAAGGCGAACGTCGCGCTGCACCAGGCGTTCCGCAACCGCGCCAAGGTCGTGCTCGCCGCCTGGCCGCGCGACAGTCGTGGCAAGCGGGTCTGCCGCATCGTCGCGGGCGGCAGCAAGCGCTGCACGAACCTGACCGGCGACGGCTTCGACAACCGCAAGATGTGGGACGGCCGCGGTCTCGACGACGTCGACGTGTGGATGCCCCACTTCAGCCGCATCTTCGGTCGCACGACCCCGGTCAAGGTCGCCCGTGACTACAAGGTCAACCGCACGCGTGACTACGCCAACCGCCTTGCCGGCATCCGTCGCAAGGGCAAGGAGACGTGGGTCTACAACTTCTACACCGCAACCACGGTGATGCCGCAGGTGACGATCGACGCGCCCGGCACCGATCCGCGACTGCAGTACCTCATGCTCGCCGGAGAAGGCCACACGGGCCTGTTCATCTCCAACCTGATGATGGGCTGGGGCTCGACCGCCAACCACCCGGGCAGCTCCCTGCGCCGCAAGGGCGACCCGTACGATCAGGCGCTGTACTTCAAGCACCCGCTCTACGGCTACGCGGCGGGCTGGGGCACCTTCATCTACCCCGGCTACGTCCCTGCGCTTGGCCTCGACGGAGAAGCGCGGCGAAACACCCCGGCCGCCACCCCGGTGTCGAGCCTGCGCCTGGAGGCGCTGCGCGACGGCAACGAGGATGCCAACCTCATCCAGACCTACCGCGCAGCAAAGGGCGAGGCGGCGACCAAGGCGAAGCTCCGGTCTATCTTCCCCGGTGCCATGGTCAACCTGCCGCCCACGCTCGGCAACGTCGTGGGTCCCAGGTACGACAACGGCAACATGCTCGCGATGCGCATGGAGCGCGTGCGCCGCGAGATGATCGCGGAGCTGGGCTGACCCCGGCTAGTTCCGGCGCCGAACCTGGAGCGTGCCCGTCACGGCAGCGGCGAGCTCGTCGAAACGCCAGTCGAGCTCGGATTCGTAGCGTACGTCCAGCTTGGCGATGCGTCCGTCGATGCTCACGACCGCCGTGTGGAAGACCTCGCGCGGCGCCTTCGGATCGCTCGCGGCGAGCGCGACTTCGCGGCGCGTGAGGTAGACGATGTGCCCGTCCGCGGTCGAATACTGGTAGATCGGATTCCCCTCCGCCAGCTGCGCGGCGTAGGTCGCGAGCGAGATGTCGGAATCGGACAGGCTCGTCATGCGCGCATGCGCCTGGACTTCGCCGCGCCCGCTCTCGGCTTCGCCGTTGTTGCGGGGATCGATGACCCACTCCGGCGGAACTCGATACGTCAGGTCGAAGTCGCTCGTCGCACTCGTCTCGACGAGTCCCTCCCAGCCCGCGATGACCTTGGGTCCATACGGCGCCGGCTGCTGCCACGGGCGCACCGTATCGAGCAGTGCCGGGGCCGGCGGGGTCTTCGGCTGGTCCGGTTCGACGGGCAGTCGAGCCGTCGGGCCCTCGAGCCGCTGGCGCAGTCGCTGCTCGTCGTGACAGCCGGCAACGAAGAGCGACGCCGCCACGAGCAGGAGGAGCGCCGAAGCTCGTCGTCGTCCTGTCATGGCGGCGTCGCGCATGTGATCAGTGCTGGTTCGTCGTCATGGCGCGCATGTCGAGCGCCTCGTCGAGGACCTTCTCCTCGACGCCGAGCTCGCGTGCGACTTCGCGGAGCGTGCGACCGGACGCGTGCGCCTCGGTGACGATCTGCGATGCCTTGTCGTAGCCGATGAACGGGTTGAGCGCCGTCGCCACCGACAGGCTGCCTTCCGCGTAGGTCTCGAGGCGATCGGTGTTGGCGGTGATGCCGTCGACGCAGTTGACCGCGAACAGGCGAGCAGCGTTCGCGGTGAACTCCAGGCTCTGGAGCAGGTTGCGGGCGAGCAGCGGGATCGCGACGTTCAGCTCGAACGCGCCCTGGATGCCGCCGTGCGTGATCGCAGTGTCGTTGCCGATCACCTGCGCGGAGACCTGCTGGAGCATCTCGACCATCACCGGGTTGACCTTGCCCGGCATGATCGACGAGCCCTTCTGCAGGCTCGGCAGCTCGATTTCCGCGAGGCCCGCGCGCGGGCCGCTGCCCATCAGGCGGATGTCGTTGCTCAGCTTGATGAAGCTGACCGCGAGCACCTTGAGCGCACCCGACAGCTCCACCAGCGCGTCACGCGAGGCCTGCGCCTCGAACGCGTCGAGCGGCGCGCTGATCGTCAGGCCGCTTCGCTCGGCGAGGCGCGTGCGCACCTTCGCCGCGAACTCCGGATGCGTGTTCATGCCCGTGCCGACTGCCGTGCCGCCGAGCGGGATCTGGCCCACGTGCTCGAGCGTCGCAGCGATTCGCTCGCGCCCGAGGCGCACCTGCGCGGCGTACCCGGCGAACTCCTGGCCGAGCGTCACCGGCACGGCGTCCATCATGTGCGTGCGGCCACTCTTGACGTGATCCTTGAACTCCGTCGCCTTGGCCGACAGCGACGCCTCGAGCGTCGTGAGCGCCGGCAGCAGCTCGTTCGTCGCCACGTCGAGCGCGGCAAGGTGCACGGCACTCGGGAACGTGTCGTTCGATGACTGGCCCATGTTGACGTGGTCGTTGGCGTGCACGCCTTCGCCCGCGAGGCTGGTCAGCACCTCGTTGACGTTCATGTTCGTCGACGTTCCCGAGCCGGTCTGGAACACGTCGATCGGGAACTGCTCGTCGTGATTGCCCTCGGCAACGTCGTCGGCTGCTGCGCCGATGCGCTGCGCCACCTCGGCATCGAGCAGGCCCAGCTCCGCGTTCACGCGAGCCGCATCACCCTTGATGCGAGCGAGCCAGTGCACGACGCGCGCGGGAACGCGCTCTCCGCTCACCGGAAAATTCTTGACGGCCTTCTCGGTCTCTCCGCCCCACAGCTGCTGCATGGTGGTCATGTCACTTCCTTGGCAGTTGCGCGCGCGCCGGTTCACGAAGGTCGGGCCTCCATGCGTGCGCGCGCGAGAACGATCCGATCCTATCCCTGTGTGGCGAGCGCGGGTGCGGCTCGCGACCTGTAGCGGACCGTGCGCGTGGCCGATGCGGCCACCGCGTCGATGCGGCCGTCGTGGAGACGCTCGCAACGGGGACATGCGGGTGATGCAGGTTCGCCGCTCCATAGCTCCACGGTCGATGGTCACGCCACAGCGCGCGGCTGGCGCGAGCGTGACGGCGAAGGAACTCCGGACCGCGCGAGCGGCGGTGGCCAAGCTGCCGAAGGCCGATCGTGCACTGCTGGTCCGGCACGGGCTGCAGGTGCGGCTCGTGCCGAACGCGTCGCTCGAGGACGGCATGCTCGGCGCGACGAGCATCGAGCGAGCACGCGACGGCCGCTGGAAGCCGACCGAGATTCGCGTGGCAAGCCGTATCGCCGGGAAGGGCGCCGAATCGCTCGCCGAGGTCGTCCAGCACGAGATCGGCCACGCACTCGCCGTCCTGCGCGGTCAGGACCGCAGCGAAGACGCCGCGCACGCTTACGCACGCCGACACTGACCTTCGGGGCGTTCGCGCGCCGCTCGCGCGCGTAGGGTCGGGTGATGATGACCGTGTTCGACGACAAGCATCCCGACCTGCCGACAGACGATGAGGTGCGCGGCCTGCGCCGCTGGAACGTCGGTGCAATGCTGCTGCACGCCGGATCCGCAGCAGGCGTGCTCGCGATCGCAAACGACTTTGCTCTGCCCGTCAACGCCTCGTGGCCAAAGGGTCCGCCCGGCGCCGCGAACGAGTGGCCTGTCGACCACCTGTTCGACATTCCGCTCGCCTATGCCGCCGCGGCGTTTGCGCTGCTGTCGGCGCTCGCGCACCTCGCGACACTGACGTTCGCGCAGCGCCGCTACGAGTCCGACCTGCGCCGCGGCATCAATCAGCTTCGTTGGATCGAGTACTCGCTCAGCTCCACGCTCATGATCGTGCTGATCGCGCAGCTCGTCGGGATCTTCGACGTCACCGCACTGCTGGGACTGGCCGGCGCGAACGTCTCGATGATCCTGTTCGGCTGGGCCATGGAACGCCATGCGCTCGATCGTCGCGCGCGGCGGGAACCGGTGGCGTGGTCGACGTTCTGGTTCGGCTGCATCGCCGGCGCGATCCCGTGGATCGCCATCGCGACGTACATGATCGGTGCGCCTGAGGTGCCTGGGTTCGTGATCGGGATCTTCGTGTCGCTGTTCGCGTTCTTCAACTCGTTCGCGATCGTGATGCTGCTCGAGTACGCGCGCATCGGGCCCTGGCGTCGCGTGGCGTTCGCCGAACGCACCTACATCGTGCTGAGCCTGACCGCCAAGGTCGTGCTCACGTGGCAGGTCGCGGCGAACGTCCTGCTCGACTGACGGCGCGGCGACGACGTTGCTAGGTTCGCAGCATGGATCTCATCATTGCGCTGCTCCTCGTCGTGGCGAACGGGTTCTTCGTCGCCAGTGAGTTTGCGCTCGCTCGTGTTCGTCCGACGCAGGCGCGGGCGTGGCTCGCAGAAGGTCGACCGGGCTCAAAGTCGGTCGCGCACGGCGTCACGCACATCGATTCCTACCTGGCGGCGTGCCAGCTCGGCATCACGTTGGCGAGCATCGGCCTGGGATTCGTCGGCAAACCCGCCTTCGAGGAACTGCTCAAGCCGATCTCGACACCGCTCGGCGATGCGATCCCCGGGGTCGGCGCGTACGCGATGAGCTTCGCGTTCGCATACGGGCTCGTCACGCTGCTGCACGTCGTGTTCGGCGAGTTGAGCCCCAAGAGCATGGCGATCGCCCGCACCGAAGGCACGGCGCTGCGTCTCATGCCGTTCCTGAGAGGCTTCTATTACGCCACCAAGCCCCTGGTCGACTTCTTCAACTGGATGGGCAATCTCGTGCTCAAGCCGTTCGGCGTGCCGCCCGCCTCCGAGTCCTCGCATGCTGCGCACTCGGAAGACGAGCTGCGACACCTCCTGCTGGAGAGCGCGAAGGAAGGCACGATCGATCCGAAGGAGCACGAGCTCGCGGAGAACGTGTTCCGCATCACCGATTCGGTCGCGCATCACGTCAGCGTCCCGCGCCGCGACATCGATTTCGTCACCACGGACCAGTCGCTCGACGACGTGCTGGATCGATTCCTGGAAACGCGACATTCGCGGATGCCGCTCTGCGGCGCCGAGAACGGCATCGATGATCCGGTCGGCATCGTGCTGGCGATGGACCTGTTCCAGGCGATGCAGCTCGACGTGGAGGAGCGCCCGACGCTGGACGAGCTGGCGCGGCCGATCCTGGTCACGACGGAGAACATTCCGCTGCAGCGGCTGCTGGGCGACCTTCGGCGCCGGCGCCAGCGAATGGCGCTGCTCGCCGACGAGTACGGCACGATCGCGGGTGTCGTCACGATCGAGGACATCGTCGAGGAAGTGTTCGGCGAGATGTACGACGAGGACGACACCGAGATCCGGTCCGGCGATCCTGCTGGCGTCACCCGGCTCGACGACGGCGGCTTCGAGCTGGACGGCTCGTGGCCGCTGCACGACCTCATCGAGCTCGGCGTGAACCTGGAAATCGACGATGACGGCTCGATCGCGACGATCGCAGGCGCGGTTCTGGCCAAGACCGGATCGATCCCGGAGATCGGCGATCACGTCGACTTCGAGCACTGGCGAGTCACCGTGCTCGACGTGCAGTCGCATGCCCTCACCCGGCTGCGGCTGATTCCGCTGACGCGCGTCGGCGACTGATGCGAGCGGCGCCGGTTCGGGCGCGCTTGGTCAGCTCGCCCAGCGCACCACGCAGGCGGCGCTCTGCAGCCCGCCGCCGTAGCCGACCAGGCAGATGAGGTCGCCGTCGTTGACGCGCGCGTCCTGCACGGCTTCGTCGAGCGTGATGGCGATCGATGCCGCAGCCGTGTTGCCGTAGCGCTCGACGGTCGTGGCGAGCCGACCTTCGGGAAGCCCGAGCTCGTCGATCGCGGCCTCGAGCATGCGCCGATTCGACTGGTGCGGCACGACGAGTGCGAGGTCCGCGGGCTCGATGCCTGCATCGCGGCAGGCGCGGCGCACCGCGTCGACCATCGCGGGAACGGCGTAGGCGCGCACGGCCGGGCCGTCCATCTGGAAGTACTCGCCATGCGGGGTGAGCAGGGCATCCTTGCCGGCATGGTCGACTGACAGCGCGATGCTGCGGATGCCCGCGGTCTCGTCCTCGTGCGCGCCGCCGTCGAGGTCGTCGAACAGGTCGCTGCCGATCTCCAAGCCCGCCTCGGCCGCAGCCATCGCGGCGAGGTCGGCGACCTCGAGCTCCTTGCGCAGCACCACCGCGCCGGCACCGTCGCCGAAGAAGATGCGCGTGCCGCGATCTGCGGGATCGGTCAGCCGCGAGTACTGCTCGGCGCCGACGACGAGGACCGTCGTCCATGCCTCGCCCGCGGCGAGCATCGCGGCGCCGGCCTGGAGGCCGTACACGAATCCGGAGCAGACCGCATTGAGGTCGAACACCCCGGCGTCGGCGCGCATGCCCAGCTGCGCATGCACCGCGCTCGCGGTCGCGGGCTGCTGCCAGTCGGGGCTCGACGTGGCGAGCACGAGCAGGTCGACGTCGTCGACGAAACAGTCGGCCGCCTCGAGCGCGCGGCGCGCAGCTTCGGTCGCGAGCTGCGCGGTCGTCACGGACGGCTCCGCCCAGCGACGCTCGCGGATGCCGGTGTGCTCGACGATCCACTCCTCGGTCGTCTCCAAGCCGTCGGCGACGAGCTCGGCGTTCGTCACGACGCGCTCGGGCACGAACGAGCCGGTACCGGCGATGCGAATGGGCGGCCAGGTGTCGAAGGAGGTCACGATGGCCTCCTACCCGTTCAGCCGGGATCGCCCGCGGCGCGACGTCGCTCCATGATCCGCTCGCTCGGCTCGCCGAACCCGACCTTGCGATAGAGCCCGTGCGCATCGAGCGTGCCGAGCATCCAGCGGATGTGCGGGAAGTCGGAGGCCTCGACCATCTCGCGTACGAGTTCGACGCCGAGACCGCGACCGCGATGCGCGTCGAGCACGTAGACATCAGCCAGGTAGGCGAACGTGTGGCGATCGCCGATTGCCCGGGCGAAGCCGATCATCGCGCCGGTCGAGTCGTAGAGGCCGACCACGCGTGTCGCGTCGCGCACGAGGTCTTCCATCACGGCGCGCTCTCGACCCTGCGCCCAGTACGACTCGCCCGACAGGTACGCGAAGGCGGCGTCGACGTCGATGCGTTCAGGACCGTCGTCGAGTTCGTAGCCGCCTGGGAGGGAGCGGATGGTCATGGTCCTACCGTACTACGAGGCGGGCTCCGTCTCGCGATTCGACCGATCGTGGCGCTAGACTTTGGCCATGATGACGACTGCGATCGAGACTCCGCGTTCTGCCGACAACCTGCCACGACGGGAGGTCCTCAACGCGGGGCATGTCGTGCTGGAGGCGTCGTCGGGGTCGGATCTTTCCATCGTGAACTCTGCGCGCATCTCGTTCGACCAGGAGTCGACCGAGTTCGGCGATCGCGAACGCGGTCTGATCAATTTCCTCATGCGTGAAAAGCACGGAACGCCGTTCGAGGCCCCGACGTTCCGCTTCGACGTCCGGGCACCGATCTTTGTGATCCGCGAGCACTTTCGCCACCGGGTCGGTCATTCGTACAACGAGGAATCGGGGCGTTACTCGGTCATCAAGAATGACTTCTACATACCGGCGCGAGAAGACATCAGGGAACAGACCGGGAAACCCGGATCGTACAATTTTCGCTTCATTGAGGATGACGCCGTCGCTGGCGAGGCACTCGAGCTCATCGAGGGGACACAGCGCTCCGCCTTCGAAGCGTATGAGCGGATGATGGAGATGGGCGTCGCCAAGGAGGTGGCACGGGTCGTGCTGCCGGTAGGCACGTTTTCGCGCTTCAAGTGGGGTTGCAACCTTCGCTCACTCCTGCATTTCCTCGCGCTCCGCAACCATCCGCATGCGCAGCGAGAGATTCGATTATTCGCGGAGGCAATCGAGGAACTCGCGCGTCCGATCTGTCCGGTGGCGTTTGAGTTGTTCGACGAGCATGGACGTGTCGCTCCCTGAGCCCGAAGCGAATCGAACCGACGAGCGA
>JBBQUY010000027.1:0-38190 GCA_038212015.1 Gaiellales bacterium
GCGACCTGGTGCCGGAACGCCGGCGTGTCGCAGGGTTCGGTCGGCAGCATCGAACGAGCTGCGACGACGAGTGATGGCGGTGCGCTCGATCCGGCATCGCTGAGCGGGCCGAGGTCCTCCGTGGATCCGCCCTGCGCGCCGATGCCGGGCAGCAACAGCGGGGAGGTGGGCAGCAGCGTGCGCGCTCGAGCCAGGAGTTCGGGGCGGGTGGCACCGACGACGGCTCCCACGACGCCGCCGCCCATGCGCTCGTCGACCGCGGCGATCTCGGCGGCGAGCAGTTCCCACCAGGCGCGTCCGTCGACGAGCTGCGCGGACTGCAGCAGCGCTGCGCCCGGGTTGGAGGTGTGCAGCAGCGCGTAGAGCGAGCAGTGCCGGTCTGCCGCGATGCGCGCCATGGACTCGAGCGCATCGATGCCGACGGATGCGTTCACCGTCAGCGAGTCGACGCCCATCCCGTTGGCGGCGTCGTCGCCGAGCCAGGCGTCCGCGTATGCCGCCGCCGTGTGCGGCACGTCGCCGCGCTTCGCATCGAGCACGACGAGCAGACCGGCCGTGCGTGCGAACTCGATGGTGCGCTCCAACGCGCGCATGCCGGGTGCGCCGGCTGCCTCATACCACGCGATCTGGGGCTTGATCGCGGCGGCGTGGTCGCGCGCGGACTCGATGACGAGTCCGGCGAATCGTTCGATGGCGCCGGCCCGGGTGGTGCGCCCCTCGCGACCGGGTGCGCCGATCGCGATGCCCGACAGCAGCGACAGCGCATCGGGGGAGGGGTCGATGCCGACGCACGCGGCGAGCCGTGCGTCGTGTGCGCGACGCGTGAGCCGCTGCGCATACGACGAGCGTCGCTGGCGATCCGGAACGTCGATGGCCTGGTCCTCGACGCTCATGGCGTGACCGCGGTCCCGAGGCCGGCGTCGAACGCTGCATCCAGCGCCGATGCGTCGAGCAGCGCATGCAGGTCGACGCCCGCGGCTGTCAGGGCTTCGCGCCCGCCGCCGTCGCGCTCGAGCACGCACAGCGCGTGGGTGACGACGAGCCCCGCATCGCGTGCGACCTGCAGTGCGTCGAGCGCGGCGCCGCCGCTCGTGACGACATCCTCGACGAGCACGGCTGCTTCTCCGGAGACCGTGGGCCCCTCGATGCGGTTGGCGGTGCCGTAGGACTTCGCGGCGCCGCGGACGATCGCGAACGGGACGCCGCTCTCGAGCGCGAGCGCGGCAGCGAGCGGGACGGCGCCGAGCTCGGGCGCGACGATGCGAACGGCGTCCGGGGCTGCCTGCGCGAGCGTCTGGGCAAGCCGCGTCGCGACGGGACCGAGCAGTTCGGGATCGCACGTCACGCGGTACTTGTCGAAATAGCGGTCGCTCGTCGCACCCGATCGGAGCGTGAACTCGCCGCGCAGCAGCGCGCGCGAGAACAGCGTGCGCAGGAACGGATCGGTTGCCGTCGCGACCGCGGGCTCACCCGTGGCGGAAGCGTCAGGCGCCACGGACGGTGCCGACGGCCTCGGTTCCGAGCTCCACGAGCGTCGTCGCCTGTGGCGAGTGCTCGGGCAGGGAGACCATGCTGCCGTCTTCGAAGTACAGGCCGACGTGCGGGCGACGACCATCCTGGCGTCGCTTGATGACCCAGGCGGCGGTCGCGGATGCGGTCGTCAGCAGCAGTGCTGCGGCGACGCTCTTCTTGCGGCGGCTCACGGCTTCCTCCTTCGCCATCGCTGCGGCTGCGTCGCGGCATCGCCGCTCGCGGTCGTCGCGTCGTCGTCACCCGGCGACGTCGCGGCGTCGTCCGGGGCATCGGTCTGGACGACCGTCACCTTGGCGGCACCGTTCTTCGACGCGGTCGGCGTGGCGGCATCGCCGGGTCCGGCTTCACGCACGGTCCGTAGCGCGGTCTTGAGGTCGTAGAACACGAGACCGACGGTCGGATCGGCGTCGGTCACGGCCGCGACGATCCACGTCGTATCCGTCACCACGAAGACATGGCCGTCGGGCGTGGCGACCTCGACCTGCGAGACGGGCTCGCGACCGAGTTCGCGACGCGCCTGCTCGGCGGCCTCGACGATCTTGACGCACGTGGACGCGAGACGGTCGGCCACTCGATCGCTGGACGCGGGCGCGCTCGCGAGGAGCCGACCACCGTCGCGTTCGAGGACGACGGCCGCATCGACCTGGGGCGAGACCTCCAGCAGCTCATCGAGGGCGCGGCTGGCGGCGCTTGGAACAGAATCCTTGGACATGGGGCGAGCCTACCCCACGTGCGCGTCGACGAACACTCGTGTCCGCGCGAAGCTGTACCGGGACCCCGCCGCTAGGATCCCCCGACGTGACGCCCGGCCCCGACGACAGCGACGACGCGCCCCCCGTACCGACGCTGCGCCGTCGGGCATGGGATCGCTTGGTGTATCTGGTCTGGAACCAGATGCTCATGACCCAGCATCCGGCCTGGGAGCGCTTCTTCGCGCGCCGCTGCCCGCACCTGGCGGGCATGATCGCCTACTTCGGGGTGCTGTCGATCATCCCCGCGGCGTTCCTGTTCCTGTCGGCGCTCGCGGTGGCCGGTGCGCTCGAGAACCAGGGCTGGATCGTGGAGCAGCTGCAGTTCGCGATTCCCGAGCAGGGTGCGGACACGATCGTCAAGACGGTGGAGAGCCTGCGCGAGAACTCGGGATCGCTCGGCGTGATCGGCATCGTCGGCCTCATCTGGTCGACGACCAACTTCTTCAGCTGCATCGAGAGCGCGCTCAACATCATCTACGGCGTCAACAACCGCCACTTTCTCTTCCAGAAGCTGTGGGTGCTGTTCCTGATGCTCGCCGCGCTCGTGGCGATGGTGATCGGCACCATCCTTGTGGCCGTCGCGCTCCCGCTGCTACGTCGGTTCGATGCAACCGCTGAACGCGCATTGCACGTGCCGATCCCCGACGGCGGCATCACCGTGGTGATCTCGATGTTCGTGGCATTCTTCTTCTTCCTGAGCTGCTATCGGTTCCTGCCGAACGTCGCCATCTCCACACGTGAGGTGTGGCGGGGCGCACTCATCGCGGCGGTCGCGTTCGAGGGATCGATCCAGCTGCTGCCGCGCTGGGTGGGTGCCGATCGTGGCGGCGTGGTCATCACGGCGTTCGCGGGCGCGTTCATCGTGCTCATCTGGTTCTACGTGATGGCGTTCATCCTGCTCGTCGGCGGGGTGTACAGCTGGTGGTGGCGCGAGAAGCAGCGCCTGAAGGCCGCCGGCCATCCGGTCGGCGGGGCCTGAGCGGGGTCAGCAGCCGAAGCGACGGAAGTCGTCGGCGGATTCCTCGCGCACGGACGGGGCGAGCGAGTCGTAGAGCTCGCAGGGCTCCCACGGATCGATGCGATCGCCGTCGACGGCGGGCGCCGGCTTGAGCCAGTACGCGTCGACGAGCGCACGGCCGGTCGCGGGCAGCTCGCGGGCACGCCACTTCGCCCGGTTCGCGAGCGCGTGGCTGGAGTCCGGGACCGAGTAGCCGGTCGCGTCGATGCCCGCGGCGCGGCACGCGACGAGCGCGCGATCGACATGGAAGGCATTGGTGACGACGACGGCGTCGCTGATGCCGAATACGTCCTTGGCGCGAACGCAGCTGTCCCAGGTGCGTCGCCCGGCATAGTCGGCCGCGACGAGTTCGGGGCTGACGCCGGCCTGCCGGATCGCGTAGCTGCGCATCACGGTGGGCTCGTCGTAGTACTCCGTGGTGTTGTCGCCGCTCATCACGAGCAGGTCGACGCGACCTGCCTCGAGCAGTTCGACCGCGCCGTCGATGCGCTCGCGCAGCAGGGGAGAGGGCTGCTCGCCGACGAGCCCGGCGCCGAGCACGATCGCTGCGCGCCGGTCGCCGGAGGCGAGCCTGGGCAGGTCGTCGGGGGCGTGGGCGACATCGCCACGGGCGAGCACGAACGTCGCTGCGCGCGGCAGCAGCGCGGCCGCCACGATGAGGACGAGGAGGGTCCATGCAATGCCGCGCAGCCAGCGGATTGCAGGGGATCGTTTCGGGTGCGCGGCGGCATCGGTCCGCGGGGCGTGGACGTCGTCGCTCGGGCGTTCGAGCCGGGTGTCGGCGACCGGCATCACGTGCGCGCCAGCAACTTCGACTGGAGCTCCCGTGCGGCGCGAGCGCGATGCGAGAGGCTCGACTTCACGTCCGAGCCGAGCTCGGCGAACGTGCCGTCATGTCCCGCGGGCACGAACACCGGGTCGTAGCCGAAGCCGCCATCCCCGGCAGGTTCGTGGGCGATCGACCCCTCGACGAATCCGGTGGTGTGTGTCTCCTCGCCCTCGGGCGAGACCATCACGAGCACGCATGCGAAACGCGCGGCGCGCAGGTCGGTATCGGTGAACGGTTCCATCTGGCGCAGCAGCTTCTGGACGTTGTCCTGGTCGGTTGCATCCTCGCCTGCGAATCGTGCGCTGTGGACGCCCGGCTCACCGGCGAGCGCATCGACGATCAGGCCCGAATCGTCGGCAAGGACCCAGCGATCCGGATACATCGCGGCACCCGCGTGCGCCTTGATCCGGGCGTTGTCGAGGAAGGTCTTCCCGATCTCGGGCGGCAGGACCGTTCCGTCCGGCAGCGGCTCGAGCTGGAACTCGGGCAGCAGCTCGTCGAGCTCGAGCACCTTGTGAGCATTGCCCGTGCAGACGACTGCGGAGCGAGCTGGCGGGACGGGGTCCATGACCCGCATGGTACCCACACCGCCTCCGCGCGGACCGCGATTCGAGGATCGCCCGCGTGTTCCTGACGAAATGCGTGTCTCGCAACAGTTTCGTCAGGAGCGTCGCGCGCCGGATGACGTCAGCCGGCGATGGCTGCCTGCTGGAGCACGCGGATCTGCTCGCAGCCGGCGAGGCCGAGGTCGATCATCGTGTCGAGCTGTTCGCGCGAGAACGTGGCACCTTCGGCGGAGGACTGCACTTCCACCAGCTGTCCAGTGCCGGTGGCGACCAGGTTCATGTCGACGTCGGCGGTCGAATCCTCGATGTACTCCAGGTCGAGCCGAGCTTCGCCGCCGAGCATGCCGACGCTCACGGCGGCGACGGTGTCGACGATCGGGGACTCGTCGATGAGGCCCTCCTCGGCAAGGCGCTGGCATGCCATCTGCAGCGCGACGAAGCCGCCGCTGATCGCCGCGCAGCGCGTGCCGCCGTCGGCGTCGATGACGTCGCAGTCGATCGTGATGAGCCGCTCGCCGAGTGATTCCATGTCGATGACGGCGCGCAGGCTGCGGCCGATGAGGCGCGAGATCTCGATCGTGCGGCCGTCGAGCTTGCCCTTGCGCGAGTCGCGGCGGCGGCGCTCGCCGGTGGCGGCAGGAAGCATGTCGTACTCGGCCGTCACCCAGCCGCGGCCCTTGCCCTGCATCCAGCGCGGGACCTGTTCTTCGACGCTGGCGGCGCACAGGATGCGCGTGCTGCCGCACTCCACGAGCACGGAGGTGTAGGCGTTGCGCGTGAAGCCCGGGGTGAAGCGCATCGGGCGCAGCGCATCGTGCGCGCGGCCCTTGGGGCGCTCGACGGGGTGCGTGGGAACGGCGAGCGTCGTGTCGGTCGCGGTTTCGGGCGTGGTGGTCACGGACATTTCTCCTCGGCATGCATGGGCGGCAACGCCGGCATGCTACCCGCCACGCGCTGCGGCCGGCGGGTCATCACGGGACGGGGGAGCGACATGGCGGAGTCCGGCAGCGGATCGGGAACCACGACACAGGTCGGCGGACCGGCGGCGGTGGCGAGTGCGATGCGCGTGCTCGATCGGCATGTGCGCGCGCTCGTCCGGCACGCACTCGCGCAGCACGCGGTCCAGGGCGCCAACGTCGCCGACGTCGCTGCGCTGCACGACCGGCTCGCGAAACTGCTCCACGCGATCTCGCTCGAACACGGTACCGACGCCATGTCGACGGCCGCCGAGTACGGCGCGGCGGCCCTTGAGGCCGGATCGCTGTATCCCGGCGACGAGCTCGAAGTGTTCCTGCGCGACGTCGCCGCCGGCGTGCGCGCGACCGCGAAGGAGTTGACCAGGTCGACGCCCTTTGGCGCATAGCGGAGCGCATGTGTGCGCAGCTTGACGCACCTTCGTCGTATAGCAGGATGAACTCGGGGCACAACCGACGAGCATGTCTCCCGAGTTCCCTGCCCAGCCCCGGCACGATGCGGGCGATGCAGCGCAGCCGGATTTTCGAACGCTGTTCGAATCCGTGCCCGGGCTGTATCTCGTCCTCGCCCCCGATCTGACCATCGCAGCCGCCAGCGATGCGTACCTTCGTGCCACCATGACGCGTCGCGAGAAGATCCTGGGGCGGCGAATCTTCGATGTGTTCCCCGACAACCCGGACGAGCCCGGCGCGACCGGCGAGCGCAACCTTCGGTCGTCGCTCGCACGTGTCCTGCGCGAGGGGAAACCCGACGTGATGGCGACCCAGAAATACGACATCCGTACCCCCGAGGACGAGGGGGGTGGCTTCGAGGTTCGATACTGGGCGCCGGTCAACTCGCCGGTACTCGATGACGATGGAGGCGTCCGCTACATCATCCACCGAGTCGACGACGTGACCGATCTGGTGCGGCTGACGGAGACCGGGGCGCGGCTCGAGAGCGATCTCGAACAGGTTCGTGAGCCGGCACGGGTCGCGGCCGCCGAGTACCGCCGCGCGCTGCTCGACTACACGCAGCTGGTCCGCCACCGTCTTGCGAATCCGCTGACTGCCCTCACCGCAGGTGTGGTGACCCTGCGTGACCTGGATGACGTACTGGACACCGAGACGCGGCGGGAGATCCTCGAAGCGATGATCGAGACGGCCGGTCGGCTCGAGCGGGCAGTGCTCCACCCCGAGCTCGATACGGGCGTCGAGAACGAGCTGCAGGTCGTGCCGGACGTGACGGGGGAGCTCACCGGCCTGATCGAGGTCGTCGCGGTCAGGTCCGAGCAGCATTCTCGCGACATCAACGAACGGATCGTCGCCCAGGTCGAAGGCTTCGGTGCACGCCATGTCGAGGTCTTCTGCGAGTGCTGGGCGCCGCAGTGCAAGTGCACGATGAGGATGCCGCTGCGCGAGTACTTCGCGATCCATGAGGACGAGTCTCGCTTCGTGATCACCCCGGGTCACGAGCTGCCCTCCATCGAGGATGTCGTCGAACGGCGCAAGGACCGATGGGTCGTCCAGAAGAAGCCTGATGCGCTGCAGGCCGCAGACGACCCGTCCGGGTGATCACGCGCTCCGAACTGACGTTTTTCGTCGAATTGACGTGGTGCCATGGCTGCAAACCGGTATGTTGGACCGGTCGGTCCATTTTTCGGGCAGAGCGGGGGGCAGATGCGAGAGCAAGGCGCGACGATTCGTGACGCACGTTCCCATGACGCGTGGGTCGGTGAGCTGTTCGACCGGGTCGGCGACGGAGCATGGCGCCTCGCCAGACGGTCGGTGGACGACGATGGCGCCGCTGGCGCGCTGGTCGTGCGTGCGTTTCGCGAATTCGTCGAGTCGGGTCGCCGAAGCGATGTCGAGCTGCTGCAGTGCGTCCTTGATCTCGTGAAGGACGTGCGGGCGGCGGCGTTGGCGAGCGGGCCCTCGGCCGAGCGGCGCGCTTCGGACGACATCCGCGATGCGTTTGAGCTCATATATGTGGGTGGCGCACGTATCGCCGACGTAGCGGGCCTCCTGGGCTGCAGCACGAAGGAGCTGTCGCGCCGGTTGTTTGACTCGACGCGCGACTCCAGGCTGGCGCAGGCGCGTTAGGCCGCCGCGTGCGCGCGCAGGTGCATGAGCGCGGCGTCGAGCGCGATGCGAAGCTGCGAAGGGTCGCGCCTGACCTGCGTCAACACGAGACCGCCCTGCACCGAAGCCATGGTCGAGGTCGCGAGGCGATCCGTGTCGCAGTCATTCGCGAGCGCGCCGGATGCCCGCATCGACGCGAGCCCCGTCGCGAGGCGTGCCTCCCAGGCATCGAATGACTCGATCAACAGTCGTCGCGACGCTTCGTCCCGGTCAGCAAGCGCGCCGGTGAGCGACGCGAGCGGACAGCCACCGCGCGCGTCCAGGGTCACCTGCAGTTCGACGAGGCAGTCGAACCAGCGCTCGATCGCGTCCCAGCCGTCGAGGTCCGCCATCATCTCGGCCTGCAGTTCGAGCACCGATGCGCCGGTTGCCGCGACTGCCGCGCGCACGAGGTCATCGCGGTCGGCGAAGTAGTGGTAGAGCTGGCCCTTGCTCGCACACGCCGTCTTCATGACGTGATCGAGACTCATCGCGTCGACGCCGTGTTCGGCGATCACGCTCGTCGCAGCCTGCACGATCCGTTCGCGCGTGGCGATGCCCTGGGATGTGAGCTGGCGTTCGTGCACCTCCACAGGGTAACCGGGTCGGCTTCGTCCTGCGTCGACAGGCGCTGCCAATTCCACGTGCCGAGGCGGGTTCGGCGCTTCGCTAGACTGGTGGGGATGGATTCCGCCGTCCCGGATGCACCTTTCCGACCCGTCTCCGACGGGCTCGACTCCGATGCCCTCGAGGCAGCGGTCCGCACGGCGCTCGCTGCAACCTATGCAGTGCCGATCGTCGTGGCGCTCGGCGACGGCGAGCGCGTCGCGGTGCTTGGCGGCAAACCCCTGGCGCTCGCTCGCACGGCCGTCGCCGAAGCGCACGGAAACGACGCGGCAGCGCGAGTCATCGAGTTCGACTACTCGACCCTGCCGTGGTTCGCGGTACCGGAGGCCGGGCTGCGGCTCTGGCGCCAACATGGCCGTCAGGGTGCCGACGGCGAACTCGTGACCGAGCTCGAGGCCGGCGATCCGCCCGTCCAGGTGATCGTCGTCATCGAAGACGCGTGGACGCTGCTGCGACTGACCGACGGCGCGCAGGGCTGGATCTCCGAGGACGGCCGGGGCCTCGATCCCGCCGCCGACGCCCCGGCTCCGGTCGATGTCGAGCAGGTCGACGTCGATCGCTTCGTCGACACCGCCATGTCATTCCTCGACATCCCGTACGTGTGGGGCGGCACCACGAACACCGGAGTCGACTGCTCCGGGCTCGTCCAGCGCGCAGCGTGGCGTGCCGGCGCCGCGTGGTTGCCGCGACACTCGCGCGCGCTGCTGCATGTCGGCGCACGCGTCGCGCCGTCGAAGCTCGAACGCGGCGACGTGCTCGTGCTCCAGCGCGACCCGAAGACGTTCGCGGACGAGGAGCGCGCACAGCTCGACGCGCTCGCGGCCGAGGAGCAGCGCACCGGGTCGGTTCCGTCGCACGGTCCGGCAATCCATCCGATGCACGTCGCAATCGCACTGTCGGCCGACGAGGTGCTGCACGCCAGCCGCGACGCGATGCGCGTCACGCGCGAACCGCTCGCGTCGCTGCGTGAGCGCTATCGCGTGCTCGGGGTGCGCCGGCTTGGCCCGACCCGCAAGGACGCATCGTGAGCCACGGTCTCGTCACGGATTCGCCGATCACGCGCGACGAGCTGCTCGCGCTGCGCCACCAGCCGGTCCACATCATCGGCGGCGCGAGCGCCGAAGGCATCGCAGTGCTGCGCCTGCTCGTGACGCTCGAATTCACGAACGTCGTCGTACACGACATGCGTGCGCGCGACGAGCTTCGCAAGGCCTTCCGCACGACGCACGGGGCGTTCTCGCGCCAGGAGCAGGACACGCTCTGGGCGGAGCTCGAGCCGATCCTCGATCGTGGCCGCTACGCCGACGAGTACCTCGACGGCATCGCGTCTGCCGCGCTCGTGGTGCTTGGGCAGGGCTGGTACCTGGTTCCCCGCAACCGCGAGCAGATCGTCGCGTCCGTGCCGGCGGGCGCGCGCATCACGAGCATGGTCGACCTGTACTTCGCGCTGCATCGCGGGCCGCTTGCCGGCATCACCGGCACGAACGGCAAGTCGACGACAGTCGCGCTCGTCGAACACCTGCTGCGCACCGCGGACGTGCCGCATCGCACCGCCGGCAACGAACGCTCGAGCCGCCAGTACCTACCGGAGATCGACACCGTCCAGGCCGGCACCTGGGGCCTGCTGGAGGTCTCCAACCGCCAGCTGCTGCAGACCTCGCGCAGCCCGCAGGTCGCGGCGATCACCGCCCTCACCCCCGATCACCTCGAAGAGCACGGCGGCATCGCCGGCTACGAGGCAGCCAAGGGGCGACTGTTCGCGCACCAGCACGCCAGGGACATCGCGATCGCCAACGCCGACGACGCCCGCGCGCTCGCCGCCGCGCAGCGATCCCCGGCCGCGAACGCGGGACGCCTCGTGCGCTGCGGCACCGGCGACCACCAGTCGCCGAGCGTCACGTGGCGCGACGGCGTGCTCATCGCGCAGGACGTTCCCACCCATGACGGCGACGGTCGTCGCGACGGCACGCTCGTCGTCGCCTCTGCCGGCGACCTGCAGCTGCCGGGCGCGCACAATCGCCGCAATGCCGCGGTCGCGGTTGCCGTCGCGCTCGCGTGCGGCGCCGATCCCACTTCGCTCGCTGCCGGGCTGCGCACGTTCCGCGGCAAGGCGCTGCGGCTGCAGCGCCTCGAGGAGGTCGACGGCGTCAGCGTGTGGAGCGACATCAAGTCCACGACGCCCGAGGCGACCGTCGCTGCGCTCGATGCGCTCGCGGGTCGACGCGTGGTGCTCATTGCGGGCGGCGACGACAAGGGTCTCGACTACGGCCCGCTCGCGCACGCGATCGTCGCCTGCGGCGCGCGCACGCTCGCGGTTCCGGGCAGCGCCACCGACAAGCTCGAGCGCGAAGTCGCACGCATCGACGGGTCGACGCCCGACACGTTCCGGCGTGTCGACGATCTGGAGCAGGCACTCGACCAGGCCTTCGGGCTGGCAGCGTCCGGTGACTGCGTCATCGTTTCGCCCGCCGCGGCGGGATTCTGGTCCAGCCAGTTGCAGGGCGGTTCGTCCCTGCGAAGCCTCGTGCGTCGACGCGCGTCTCACCCCAAGGAGCCACTATCGTGACGATCATCGCCACCTGCCCCGTCTGCGACGAGGACATCGACCTCGACGACGACGTCGAGTTGAGCGAGGTCGTCGTCTGCGCGAGCTGCGAGCGCGAAGTCGAAGTCGTCTCGCTCGACCCGCTCACGCTCGTTGAGTGGGAAGAGGAAGAGAAGTAGCGTCGGCATGACCGACCGCGGCATCTGGGCGTCACCGACCCCCGCGGCGAGTGACGTGCCCGACGAACTTCGCCGCTCGCTCGGCGAGGGCGGCACGCCGTTGGAAGCGAGCGTCGCCGATCCTCGGCTGCTGCTCAAGCGAGAGGACCGCAACCCCACCGGCTCGCACAAGGATCGCGCCGCGGCATACCAGCTGGCTGCCGCAGCCGCGCGCGGCGATCGCGCCGTCACGATTTCGTCCTCAGGCAACGCGGCGATCGCCACGAGCCGCTATGCCGCGCTGCATGAGCTGCCGGCGGTGGTGTTCGTGCACCCGGCGACCGATCCGGCGAAGCTCACATCGATCGACGGGACGACGACCACGCTCGTGGTGACCGAGCGGGCGATCAACGGTGCCAAGCACCTGGCTCGTGAGCTGCGAATCCCGAACCTGCGTCCATCCACCAATGACGAGTCGCTCGTCGGTTATGCCTCGCTCGGCGAGGAACTCGCGCGTGAGTTGCCCGAGCGCATCGACACGCTCGTGATCTTCGCCACGAGCGGCGCCACGGCGATCGCGGTGGCGGACACGCTTGCGCGCACGCGACCGCGAGTCCAGGTGCACGTCGTGCAGGGTGCGGGCAACGCCGCGCTCGTGGACCCGGGCAGCACCACGACCGACGAGAGCGCGCATGGCGCGGCCGCAGGCCGGCTCGGGGTGCGGCGCAGTCGCCGCGGGCGCGAGCTGCGTGCGGCGATCGAGGCAACGGGCGGGGCGGGGCACGTGGCGACGGCCGCTGACGTGGCTTCGGCGCGCGAGCTGCTCGCGGTCGACGGCATCGATGTCAGTGACGAGAGCGCCGCGAACATCGCGATCGCGCGGCGTCTGGCAGACGAAGGTCGCCATCCCTGCGTGATCATCAGCGGCGCACCCGCCGGCAGCTCCGGCTATGCGCCACACCGCATCGAAGCCGGCGACGAGCACGAGGCGCTGGCACTGGTCGCTCCCCGGATCGGTTCCGATACCTGACGATCGTTCGCGAGCGGACCTCCCGCGGCGTAGGCTGTCGACATGGCTCGACCACGCCTCAGGACCGACGACCCGCCGCCGCGCGGCAAGATCCGCACGCACCTTGCAAACGAGCGGACGTTCCTTGCGTGGTCGCGCACCGGGTTCACGGCAATCGCGCTCGGGCTCGCAGCTGCGCAGCTGCTCGACCGACACGTGGTCTACGGCGTCGCGCTCGACAAGCTGCTCGCCGCCAGCCTCGTCATCTTCGGGCTGACGCTCGTGCTCGTCGGGCGCTGGCGCTACCGGTCGACGGCGATCGGCATCCGCGACGATGAGTTTCGCACCCACCGGCGCGGCCTGGAGGTCGTCTGGATCGGCACCATCCTCGTCACCGCCATCTCGATCGTCTTCGTCTGGAAGTCCTAGGGTGCTGACGCGAGCGTACGGCGTGCAGTCTGCGCGCGGGCGCATCGATCGTCATGCGCCGGGGATGCATCGCGGCGACTGCAGGATTCAGTGCGGGAGTCACGCAACCTGCGTTCGCGCCTGTCCCGGAGCACGTGGTCAGGGCAGCCTGTGCAGGTGCCACTGCGCAGGCGAGCCAGGCTGCACCACACAGGCGAACACGCCTGTTCTCGGCACCGTGGCGCGGAAGGTGGCTAGGATGCGTTGAACGCATTCAAACGCCGTCCTCAAGGATCGAGCCACATGGCCACAGCTACCGAGCAGACCTCGTCCCGTAATGCAGTTCTCGACGTGGAGGTTCCTCGTGGCCTCAAGGGCGTCAAGGTTGCCCAGACGTCCATCGGCAACGTGCGTGGCCAGGAAGGGTTCTTCCACTACCGTCAGTACGACGCCACCGAGCTCGCCAAGAAGCGCACGCTCGAGGACATCTGGCACCTCATGCACGAAGGTGAGCTGCCCGCCACGCAGGCCGAGAGCGACGCCTACCGCGCGCAGGCCGGCAAGCTGCGACTCGCCGCGTGGACCCAGGTCGAGCAGCTCGTTCCCGGCCTCGTCGCCGGCGCGGACAGGGACCAGCTCGACGTGCTCGGCACGCTGCGCGCGCTCATCGCCGCCGTCGGTGCGCGCGAGGGCTGGAAGCCGTGGCTCGACCTGAGCGCCGAGGAGATCAAGGAGCAGTGCAGCCGCGCCGTCGCGCTGACCGCCGTCGGCGTCGCCGCCATCTACCGCGTCAAGCACGGCAAGGACATGGTCGCGCCCGACGCGTCGCTGCCGCACGCCACCGATTACCTGCGCATGGTCACCGGCGAGACGCCGACCGACGAGAAGGCCGACGCGCTCGAGAAGTACCTCGACCTGACCGTCGACCACGGCTTCAACGCATCGACGTTCACCGCGCGCGTCGTCGCGTCGACTGGAGCCGACGTGTCGAGCGCCGTCGTCGCCGCGATCGGTTCGCTGAGCGGCCCGCTGCACGGCGGCGCGCCGAGCCGCGCGCTGGCGATGGTCGACGAGATCGGCACGAAGGAGAACGCCGATCCGTTCATCCGCGCGATCTTCGCTCGCGGTGACCGCCTCATGGGTTTCGGCCATCCGGTCTACACGACGATGGACCCGCGCTCGATCATGCTCGGGGAAATCGCCGATGGCATCGGTGGCGAGCAGGTCGAGCTGGCGCGCCACGTCGAGCAGACGTCGCTCGACATCCTCGAGGAGCTCAAGCCCGGTCGCGGACTCAAGACGAACGTGGAGTTCTACGCGGCGCTCGTCATGCGCAGCTCCGGCATCCCGGACGAGCTGTTCACCCCGACCTTCGCGGTGAGCCGCGTGATCGGCTGGACCGCCAACATCCGCGAGCAGGTGACGGAGGACAACCGCATCTTCCGCCCGAGCGCGCAGTACGTCGGCCCGGAAGCTCCGCAGGACGTTCCGACGCTCTAGTTCGGCACGCACAGAAGTACCGCTCGAGGCCCGCAGCTCCGATTGCGGGCCTCGGTGTCTTCGGGGCTGCCGACCGGTAGGCTGCACGTCCGACGATGACGGCCCTCCAGGACAAGTTCGAGCTGCGTGCGTCGCTTGGTCCCGGCGACCTGATTTCGGTCTGGGCCGAGGCGGCACACGGGTCGGGGCCGGCTGGACTGACGCTCGAGCTGTCAGCCGGCGAGCTCGTGGACCACATCCTGCCGCTGCTCGACGACCGGCAGGCCCACATCACGATCGGCGACAGCCTGCAGGCGATCGCGACGCTCGCGCGACGAGCGGCAGCGGTCGTCGTGCGTCAGGAGTACGTGCCCGACGTACGCTTCGAACGTGCGGACGGTGGCGCATCGCGGCTCATGGCGCGCTGGTCGCCGCTGCCACGCACCGACCTGCGCGACGCCATCGACGCGGACCTGCGCGCACTGCCACGAACGCTCGGAGCCGTGTCGGCCACGAGCGATGGCGACCAGAACCTGCCGCTGCCGACGACGGTTCGGGCGCGACGGCTCATCGCGAGCGTCGTCGACGACCTCGTGCGAACGCGGATCATCGCCGACCCGCCACGCCTGGTCGCCGCAACGCCCGGTGGCGGCGAGACGCTCCACGATCGCTGGATGCGTGCACTGACATCTCCGAGCCCCGAGATCGAAGGTCCCGCAGATGCGCTCGATCGGCTCGCTGCCGACGTCGCTGACTGGCAGCACCGGCTGCGCAGCGATGCGGAATCGCCGTGGCGCCTGGTGCTGCGCCTGGAGGAACCCGACGAGCCTGCGTCGGCGGAGCAGGAATACGACGAGCCGTGGACGCTGCGCTACCTCGTGCAGCTGCGTGCGGATCCGAGCGTGCTCGTCACGGCAGAGCACGCCTGGTCGCCGAGTGGCCCGGACAAGGCGATGCTCGCGCGCAACGACTTTCACGCCGGCCAACACCTGCTCGCGCCGCTCGCGACCGCCGCGCAGCTGTTCGAGCCGATCGCCGACAGCCTCGGTGCGCAGCAGCCCACGACGTGTGACCTCACCGCCGCGCAGGCGCATGCCTTCCTCGCATCCGTCGCGCCCCTGCTCGAGCAGTCAGGGTTCGCGGTCGCGGTGCCGTCGTGGTGGAGCCGCGGCCGACCGAAGATCTCGCTGCGTGCAACGGTCGTCACCGACCTGCACGGCGGCCGCCAGAACCTCGACAGCCTCAACCTCGCGACGCTCGTCGGCTACGACTGGCGAGCAGCGATCGGCGACGTGCAGCTCTCACACGACGAGCTGACCAGGCTGGCGGCGCAGAAGTCGCCGCTCGTGCGCGTTCGCGGGCGCTGGATGGAGCTCGATGCACGCAGCATCCGCGCGGCACTGATGCACGTCGAGCGCGCAGGCGACGGCCCGCGATTCGCGACGGTCGCCGATCTCGTGCGCATGTCAGTCGGCGCGGCGGCCGACGTGGACGGCCTGCCGATCGCAGGGGTCGACGGCGGTGACGTCGCCAAGCTGCTCGAGCAGGTCGCGCGACATGATGCTCCCGATCCGGCGCCGATCCCCGCGGGGCTGGAGGCGGAGCTGCGCCCGTACCAGGCACGCGGGTTCCGATGGCTGGCAATGATGTCGGAGCTCGGCCTCGGTGCGTGCCTGGCCGACGACATGGGACTCGGCAAGACGCTCCAGGTGCTCGCACTCGTGCAGCACCACCACGAGCAGGCCGTCGCGGCAGGTGCGCCGAACGCGCCGACCCTCGTCGCGTGCCCGACGTCGGTGCTCACCAACTGGCAGCACGAGACGCGCCGGTTCACGCCCGAGCTGGAGCTCGTCGTCCACCATGGATCGGGTCGTCTGCGCGGTGACGCGTTCGTCGAGCACGCGCGGCGTCAGGCGATCGTCTTCACCAGCTACGCCCTGCTGGCACGCGATGCCGAGCAGCTGCGCGAGGTGCCGTGGCGCACGGTGGTGCTCGACGAGGCCCAGAACATCAAGAACCCGGGCACCCGGCACGCGCGGGCCGCGCGGTCGATCGACGCACCGACCCGGATCGCACTCACCGGCACACCGGTGGAGAATCACGCCGGCGACCTGTGGTCGATCATGGAGTTCCTCAACCCGGGCCTGCTCGGCACGCAGGTCGACTTTCGCCGCAAGTACCTGGTCCCGATCCAGACCGGCTCGTTCCCCGAAGCCGCAACGCGCCTGCGCCAGGTCGTCGCGCCCTTCCTGCTGCGCCGCGAGAAGACCGATCGCGACGTGATCGCCGACCTGCCCGACAAGTTCGAGCATGTCGCCTGGGCGAACCTCACGACCGAGCAGGCGTCGCTGTACGAGGCGATCGTGCGCGAGGCCGCCGACACGCTGCGCATGCCCGGAGCCACTGCGAGACGGTCCGGCATCGAGCGGCGCGGACTGATCCTGGCGACGATCGCCAAGCTCAAGCAGGTCTGCAACCACCCCGCACAGCTGCTCGCCGACGGATCACGGATCGCGGGACGATCGGGCAAGCTCGCCCTGCTCGAGGGACTGCTCGAGACGGTCCTCGACCTGGGCGAGCGTGCGCTCGTGTTCACGCAGTTCGTGGCGATGGGACACCTGCTGCAGGCGCAGCTGACCGACACGTTCGGACGCGACGTGCTGTTCCTGCACGGCGGCACCAGCCGCGCGGAGCGCGACCGGATCGTCGCACGCTTCCAGGACCCGTCGCGCGATGCGCCACCGATCCTGGTGCTGTCGCTCAAGGCAGGTGGCAGCGGCCTCAACCTGACCGCTGCCACGCACGTGTTCCACTACGACCGCTGGTGGAACCCGGCCACCGAGCAGCAGGCGACCGACCGCGCATTCCGGATCGGTCAGGACCGCGACGTGCAGGTGCATGCGCTCGTGTGCGCCGGCACGGTGGAGGAGCGCATCGACCACATGCTGCGCCAGAAGCGCGGCGTCGCGGATTCGGTGATCGGCAGCGGCGAGCAGTGGATCACCGAGCTCGACGACGCGGCGCTGCTCGACTTGCTGACGCTTCGACGCGACACGATGCTGCAGGACGGCCTGCTCGACGAGTTCGATCCGAAGGTGTGGCAGCGTGGCCTCTGACGAGCACCGCTTCATGCCACCCGCAACGCAGCCGCCCACGGTGAGCGGCGGCATCCGGCTGCAGTCGCGGCGAGGCGCGAGCTCGTGGTGGGCGCGACGCTGGCTCGCCGCACTGGAAGCCGGCGCCGTCGGCGAACGCCACGCCCAAGCGCTCGACGATGCGCGACGCGGACGGGTGCTCGAGCTCGAGATCGAACTCGGCCATGTGCGAGCGTCGGTGCAGGGCACGCGGCGCGAACCACATGCTGTGACGATCCAGCTCGCCGCGATCGAGCAGCTGACCTGGCTGCGCATCGCCGAGGCGCTCGCAGCACGCGGCGACTCGCGAGCGGAGCTGCTCGCGCGCCAGATGCCCGACGCCGTCGATGCAGCATTCCGGCGCGAGGACGTGTCGCTGTTCCCGCTGCTCGACGACGACCTCGACATCAGCTGCACGTGCGAGGACTGGTCGACGCCCTGCCGCCACGCGCTCGCCGCGAGCATGCTCGTGGCCGAGGCCATGGACGCCGACCCGCTGCTCGCGTTCAAGGTGCGGGGCATCGAACCCGCGCTGTTCATGGCAGTCGTTGCGGGCGGCGGCGCGAACGAACGTCGTGTGGGGGGCGCGCCGACCGGCAGGCGGGCCACGGAGCGATCCGAATCGGATGCGGCATCGACGGCCGGGTCGGCGACGCCACGCATCGTGATGCTCGATGCGCCGCCGATCGATGCGCCGCTCTTGCGCATCCTCGGTGCGCCCCCGATGTGGCGTGGAGCGGACTCGTTCGAGCCGGCGATGCGACGTATCTACGCACGCGGGGCGAGCGACCCACGGACGATCGAACTCGCGCTGCGCACCGGTCCGGGATCCCCCTGACCACGGTCCAAATCTGCCGAAAGCTGATGTTCGGTGCCGTGATTCGATCGTCCGCACTGCCGGGGCGACCGATGGAATCCCCAGTGCCTCGACCGGGTTCCACACGCATGCCCGCCTTCCGCGCCCCCGCGCGTGGGCGAGTGGTTCGCAATTTTGCCGCCGTGGCAGTCCTCGCCGCGCTCATCACCAGCGCTGCGCCGGGTGCCTCGAGCTCCGTCGTGGTGACGATGACCGTGCCGAGCGCGACGACGCTCACGAACCAGTGCACGCAGTCCACGGCCTGGAACTTCGGCTCCGTCCTGCCGGACACGCCGGCGACGACGGCCGTCGGATCCGGCGTCTGCCGCGTCCGATTCTCGTCGAGCAACGAAACGTCCGCACTGCGGATGTACCAAGCCGATCGCGAGAACACCGCAATGTCCCGCGCCAATCCGCAGTGGGACATGCGCTCGGGCGACCAGAACGCGTTCCACGCGATCGACACCGCGACCGGAGGACGCGTGATCGCGGTCGGCTCGCGGTCGATCGCGCGTTCGAGCCTCGACAGCGGCGTGACCTTCCCGACCGGCGGCAGCAACACCGGCGGCAACTGGGACAACCTCAACGACGTCGACATGGTCGACGCCACTCCGGCGATCGCGTGGGCGGCCGGCCACAACGCGAACGTCGTTCGCACCGCCGACAGCGGCTCGACCTGGGGATCGGTCGGTCCTGGAGCCTCCGCCGGCCACCAGTTCGCCGTACTCGCGATCGACGGAGCGACCGCCTACATCGGCGGCAGCGGCGGAGTCGTTCGTCGCACCACGAACACTGGTGCCACGTGGGTCCCCGTGACGTCAAACATGACCTCGCAGGTGAATGACTTCGCCAGGCGCGCGGCGAACGACATGTGGCTCGTAGGTGCGAGCAACGGCATTCGGCGCTCCACCGATGGCGGGACCACGTGGAACGCGCCGACCGGCGCCGTGCCCACGTGGGCGCACTGGTCGGCGATCGACGTGACCGGAACGTCGACGGTATGGGCGGCCGGCGGGGTTGAGGGGCGAGCCTCGATCATCCGATCCGGCGACCACGGAGCAACCTGGACCGACGTGTCCACCTGGGACGGCCAGGAGATCGAGGACATGCACGCCGTCAGCGACAGCGAGGCGTGGGTAGTGGGCCGCGACGGCACCATCATGCGCACCATCAACGGCGGCTCGACGTGGACCCGCCACGCGTTCCCCTCCACGAGCACGATCACCGGCATCGCCTCGGCAAGCGACGGCACCATCGTGGTGGCGACGATGAACCACGAGGTCTACCGCACGACCACCGGCGCGAGCTTCCCGCTGACATATGACGGCAACACGAGCATCCCGCTGTCCGCGGTCGCGGCTCCGGAGCTCGACCGACGCACGTTCGTCGCCGTGGGTGACGACGGCACGGTTCGCCGCAGCACCGACCGTGGCACGACGTGGTCGACGATCGCCCCGGTGACCGCCGCACATCTGCGCGCGGTGTCGCTCGCGCCCAAGGGCACCGGATGGGCCGTCGGCAACGGCGGCGTCGTGCTGCGCACGACCGACGGGGGAGCAACGTGGTCCACGCAGACGAGCAGCACCACCGCCGACCTCTACGGCGTGCACGCCGTCGACGACCGTGTCGGCTGGGCGGTGGGACGCGACGGCAGGGTCATCCGCACGACGAACGGCGGTGCGACCTGGGCGTGGATCACGTCCGGTACCTCCCAGCACCTGTGGGCGATCTCCGCGCTGGATGCCAGCGTGGCATGGATCGGCGGAACCGCCGGTCGCATCCGGGTCACCACGGACGGAGGCGCAACTTGGGCGAGCCGCGACCACCCGTCCGGCGACGTGGTCTACCAACTCCACGCCGTCTCGACCACGACCGTGTACGGAACCAATGACTGGCCCGGCGCAATCGCCACCACGGACGGAGGCGTCACCTGGACCGACAGCCTGTCGGAGGGAGGGCGCAAGGCATTCGCGGTCGAGCGCGACCGACCGGTCGCGATCGCGGCGAACTGGGCGAACGTCCAGCACACGAGCGACCGCGGGGTCACCTGGACCGGGCACGGGAACCCCGGCCACTACCTCCACAGCCGCGGCATGGCGGCGATCGACGCCAACCGGGTCGTGCTCGTCGGCGAGAACGGCACGATCAGCGTGTCACGCATCCGCACCCCCATTCCCGACTACGGAGGCGCAGGATCCACGTGGGCGAGCCCCGCGAGCGGATTGTTCGGGGTCTGTCTGCAGGACGCGGGCGCGGGCACCACGCCAGTCTGGTCCGAGGACGCCGGCAACACGCCCGGCCTGTGCCAACCGCTGGCGGGCGACGCCTGGAACCCGGTGCCCCAGACAGCGACGACGATCGCCTCGACCACGCTCGGAACCGACGCCTACGTCGACCTCGTCTGGGGCGTTCACGTGCCGTCGAACCAAGCGCCCGGCACCTACGCGGCGACCGTGACCTTCGAGACGATCGCGCCGGCGGCGTAGCGGCCCAAGGAGCAGTAGGCTCACGACGATGCTTGCCCTCTGCGCCGCCAATGCCGCCTACCTCGCCGGACTCGAGTCCGGGGTGCCCGGTGGTGCGTGCCTGGTCGCCGGATCAGGCGCCCCGCTGGCGCAGATGTTGCGCCGCGGCGAGTACGTTGCCACGACGCTCGACGAGCATCACGACATCCTGCGCGCCGTCGACGGCCCGCTGTCCGCGGGTGTCGTGCTCGGCGCTGCTCCGGTCGTCGAACTTCTGGAATCGATCGGCTGCGACGCCGTGCTGCCGTTCAAGAGCGGGCCGCGGTTGTGGACGATGGCGGAGTTCCAGGGCCTGCGCGTTCTCGCCACGGACGCCAAGCTCACCCGACAGCTCGAGAACAAGCTCGCCCTCGCCGAGCTCGCGAAGGCGGCAGACGCACGCATTCCCGACACGGTGACCGTGAGCCTCGACGACGCGCTCGTGGCCGCAGCACACGCGGACGGCATAGCGCTGCCGCGCGTGTTCCAGCCCGCGGTCGGATTCGCCGGGGCAGGCACGGTGCTGCTCAAGACGCCACGCGACGTGGAGGAGCTCGTCGCCAACCCGCCGGGCGGCACGCGCGTCGGCAAGCTCGTGGAGTACGTCGACGGTGAGCCGATCACGATCAACGGTGTGGTGATCCCGCCGGGCGTGCACGGTGCCGGGCCGCAGGGCGAGGTACTGATCGGCATGGTCGCACGCCAGCTCACCGGCATTCCCCGAATGACGCCGACGGATTTCGGCTCATGCGGCAACGACTGGGCGCAGCCTCCGGCCCGTTCCGTGGTCGCGTCCGCGCGGTCGCTCGCGGCGCGCGTCGCGGAAGTGCTCATCGGGCGTGGGTTCGCGGGCGGGTTCGGCATCGACGTGGTGGTGCCCGCAGGCGGCGGCGTGCCGGTGCTCATCGAGATCAACCCTCGATGGACCGCGAGCCTTGCGCTGCAGGTCGAACTGCAGGCCGGCGCCGGGCTGCCGACGCTGCTCGACGCGCACCTGGCCGCATTCGCGTACCGCCCCGACGAACGCGCGCCGCTCGAGGCGCTGCGCGATGCATACGGCCCCGACGAGGATGCGACCTGCACCCGGGACGTTCGAAGCGCCTCGACCGTGATCGCCTACAACTCGACCGGTCGCGACGCGATGATCGATCCCTCGTTCGAACCGGGGATCTGGCGCACGCGAACCGGCGCCGGCGGCGCAGTCGAACTCGAACGACTGCGCGACGGGTGGCGGTTCGCCGATCTCGAGGCAGACGACGAGGTCATCGTGCTTGCGGGCGGAACCGTCCGACCGATCCAACACGGGTCCTACCTGGTGCGCGTGATTCGTCGCGGCATGGCGGCATCCACGCCGCGAGCGAACGCATTGCTCGACGATGTCGCCGCGCTCATGGACACCGTCGTCGCGCGCGTCACGCTCGACTCCTAGGCAGCCGTCCAGTAGCCGTCCTCGCCGACCGGCTCATACGAGGCGCCGGCAGCCTCCAGCTTCGAGCGCGCCGCATCCAGGCCCGTGCCCAGCAGCGCCGCGACCTCGGCTGTCGCAAGCGGCATCGACACCCATGCCAGGACCTCCTCGACCTCGGTAGGCAGCGCGCGCCGCGTGAGCGACGGGTCGAGGTTCGCGAGGGCCACGTCGTAGGCGGGATATGGCTGGAAACCGGGAACCGCGGCGACGCGATCGCCTGCGCGCAGCTCATACGACGGAGCGCTGTAACGACGCCCGCCGTCTTCGGACGCCGCAAGCTTGTGATCGAGCACCTGCGCCGCGGGCACGGGCTGGCGAGCCGCGGCCATGTCGGCGTCGAGCGCCGCGATCACGTCGGGATCCTCGACCCAGCGATGCAGCTCGTCGGGATCGATGCCGACGTCGCGTGCCGCGCCGTCGATGGTCGACGGCAGGTCGAGGAGCTGGTCGCCGTGGCCCATGGTTCGTACGCGAAGCCGGCGCAGCAGCGCGTCCGCGGCGTCCGGCTGGTGGACCTGCGTGGCGGCGATGGCCAGGCATGCGGGTCGCGTGACATGGAGTCGCTCGCGCTCGACGACGGAGAAGGGCATGCCGTGTTCCCGATGCAGCTTGGCGTAGAGGCCAGCCATCTTGGCTGCAGTGGCGCCCTTCGCTTCGAGCTGCTCAGGAGTCGACGACAGCACGATGAGGACCGTCTTCCACTCGAGCTGGTCGCCGTAGTGCCACTCCAGCAGCAGGCGATTCGGCTCGGAGGAAAATGCGAACGGGCATCCGGGATCCGTGTAGTGAATGACCTGCATGTGTCCGACCTCACTGTTTGACGACTCAACCATCTCCGTCGGCACTGTAACGCGTATCCGCAATTCCGGCCGGTCGGTGGCCGCCGATGCCACGCGTGCAACGTGAAACCGGGCCTGTGCGACACACAGGTAGGGACACGCTCGGGGCTTGACCGCCCCTGGGGACAGGACGCTCGATGGATTACGGCAGCAGCTTCGCGATCGGAGGATCGCCGCTGGGACACCACGACACGGTGCAGCACGCAGTGCACGCACCCGTCGAAGTGCTGCCTGCGCCCAAGCCCAACCGCATGCACTGGTCGACGCTCCTGTTCGTCGCAGGCATGACCATCTGCGCGATCGGGCTGCTCGTGACGATCGCCGGCGTGCCCGGCACGATGGCCTACGACATCGACGGTGCTCCGAATCGCAACAAGCCCTCGTCGAATGACCCGATGGCGATCAACCGGTCGCTCGACGGCAACATGAAGTGGATCGACCAGGCATCGTCGGATGCCGCGGGCAGCTACGTCGGCTACATCAAGTCGATCAATCGCAGTGAGGCCGCGATCCCCGCGATGGTGCAGGCGCTGGTCGCCATGGACGCATCGGTGCTGTCGATCGACTCGGGCCTCGCCGGGATGGGTGACGTCACCACCAAGATGGGTGCCGACATGACGGCGATGGCCGACGTGAGCGACACGAGCGGCGCGACGATGACCTCGCTCGGTGGCGACATCGGGTTCCTGTCGAAGTCCATGCTCGAGCTGGCCGGCTCCACCCAGGAGCTCACCAAGCGCATGGCGAAGATCGAAAAGCTGGCTGGCGGCATCGCCGCCAACGGCACATCCGAGGCGCTCAAGAACACGAAGGCGCTCAACGCGTCGCTGCCCGAGAACGTTCCCGTGCCGACGACGACCGACGGCGAGCCGCTCGACCAGGCCATGAAGCGCCTGGCATCCGGTGGCGGCGGCGACGGAGCCGGCGCGGTCGACGGACAGGCGGTGGCACAGTGACCGCCGCGTACGGACACCCCGGGGCGGCATCGCCGCTCGCACCGCTCGTCGACGAACAGCGACTCGGCTCGGCCGGTGGGCAGGCCGCGATCGGCATCGCCGGCGTGGTGCTCGCGGTCGTGCTCGTCATGGGCCAGATCTCGCTCGCGATGACCAAGGGCATCGCCGTGCACCTGCACAACTCCGTCGCGCACATCACCGAGGGCAACAAGGTGATGGAGAGCGTCGTCGAGCGCGCCGCGCCGTCGGTGATGATGGAGGAGGCGCTCGCCAAGCAGTCCACGACCCTCGCCAACACGCGTGACGCGATGCGTGCCACGAACGCCGAGCTCGGCAAGATCACCGCGACCAAGACGCGACTGCTCGACGTGGTCGGCGGCATGCAGGTGACGAGTTCGTCGCTCGCCTCCAACGTCGAGGGCGTCAACACGTCCACCACGAAGATGACCGGCCTGCTCGGCACGCTGCCGAACGCGACCACGCGCACCCACAAGCAGCTGTCGACGATCAACACCGATACCGCTGCCATCAACGCGGAGCTGAACGCGATCGCGTCCAAGATGGTCAAGTACGGACTGCCCCGCGCCAAGGGAGCGCCGACCGGATGAGTGGCTTCGGCGCACATCACGGCAGCTCCGACCCGGGCGCCAGCTGGCGCGCGCTGTCGGGCGAGCCGCTGCCCGACGTGCCGAGCCTCTCGCACCCCGCGCCGCAGGAGCCGCAGCTGCACCAGCCGGATCCGGTGCATGGTGGCTGGCAGGAGACGTGGCAGGACGAGCACGGCCAATGGCACTCGCCGTACGCCGGCATGGAGCCGCAGCAGATGCCGCCGTACGCCGGCGCCGAGCAGCTGTACGTGCAGCCGCAGCCCGCTCCGGAGCAGTACGCAATGCCGGTCGCGCCGGTCGCGCCCGAGGCGCCGAGCGTCGTCGTCCCCGTGGAGGACCTCGCGCCGGTCGGCCCGCCGCGCTACCTGGCACCCACCCGCGCCGCACGCGATCCGCGCCAACGCACGATGGCGGCAGTCATCACCTTCGTCGCGCTCCTCATCGGCCTGTGGGGCATCCTCGGCTTCCTCGGGTCGCTGTCGACGACGCTGTCGGCGATCGCCAGCGGCAACCAGAAGCTCAAGCTCCAGATGACCGAAGCCAACAAGGGGCTCGTCGCGCTCGGCGAGAAGACCAGGAACCTCGAGCAGATGTCAGCCGACTCCGCGAAGATGAAGGGCCTGCTGACCGGCATCGACAAAGACATGGGCACGATGCTCACCGGCGTGAACGGCATCGCGGACGGCATGTCCTCGATGGCGGGGTCACTCGGCACGCTCGATTCCGAGCTCGGCAAGGTCAATGAGATCAACTCGGGCATGGCCACGCAGCTCGGCGGCATCAACGCCGGCCTCAAGAGCCAGGTCAAGAGCGTGCGAACGATGCGCGTGGACGTGGAGCGCACCGGGCGCGTGCTCGGCTCGCTGCCGGGTCGACTGACCGCCACGAACAAGCGCCTCGCCTACGTCAACAACGCCGTCAACATCATGGGTTGCCGCGGCATCACCAACAACCTGAAGGTGAAGATCAACGTCGGTCCGATCCCGAACGGGAACGCGACGGTCTATGCCACGGTCGTGCCGCCCGGTGCGTGGGGCGTGCAGGCAGACGGGAAGACGCCATGCTGACCCCGCACCCCGCCGATCAGTTCGCCCCCGCCGTGCGACCGCCCGTGATGGGTGGCGGCGCCGCGGTCGCAGCCGCACCAGCCGGTGGTCGCCTGCCGAGGACCTACACGTTCGAGGAAATCTCGCAGCGAACCGATGCGCTCGCGCTGGCGGTCGGTGCACGCGTGACGGCGTCGGTGCTGATGCTTGCATGTGTCGTGGTGATCCTCATCGGTGCGCAGTCGCTGCTGTCGGCGCTGCAGGGCATGGAGCGCGACCTGGACGAGATGAACGAGCAGCTCGCGGTCGCCAACGGCGGTCTCGTGATCCTCAACAAGACCATGGATTCGCTGCCGGGTACCGCCTCGCACCTCAGCACGATCGTCACGACCGTGGGCGACGTGTCCAAGGAAGTGAAGGTGTCCGCGACGAGCATCGGCTCGGTTGCCGGCACCACGAAGGAGCTCAACACACAGCTCGAGGGCATCGCCGGTTCCACGACGTCGATGCGCGAATCGCTCGAGAGCGCCGCGTCGGGCACTGAGGAGCTGTCGGGAACGATCGGATCGCTCAACACGAACATCGAACCGCTCGTGAAGACGCAGCACGAGATGCTGCTCGGCACGATGAAGATGCGCGGCGGGCTCGACGGCATGAACGCGAGCCTGGCGTACACGATCCGGATCATGAATTACATCGCGGCGCCCCCGCATGGCCAGGGCATGATGATCCGCGCGGACCTGCCGAAGCAGACTCTGCCGCCGATCCCGGGCATCCGCGCCGAGGTCGAGCCGGTCCCCGTCTTCCCCCGCAACATCTGGCCGATCTACACGGGACCGTGACGATGACTGCCGCTCCCCGACCATTCACCGCGACCAACCTGCTGCCGGCAACCGGGCATGCCCCGGGCGAGCTGCTGTGGGGCGAGGCGCCGCAGCGTCAGCCGATCGCGCCGCTGATCCTGATGGCGGTGCTCGTGCTGCTGGTGGCGGCGCCGACCGCGCTCGGCGGAGGCGGCGGCACCGCGAATCCGATCCACCTCATGCGCAAGGTGGCGGACTCCACGTACGAGCTGACCGGCCTCATGGCGGAATCCAACAAGTCGCTCGGTGCGATCGACGAGAACTCCAAGGATCTCGCGGCGCTGCAGGAGAACATGGTCGGCATCGCGGCTGCGACGAGCGGCATGGAAGCGAAGACCAAGCAGCTCAACACGACGCTCGGCTCCGTCGGTGAGCACGTCTCGGATTCCAGGTCGATGCTGACGAGCGTCGACGGCAAGCTCGGCGCGACGGCCGGATCGATGACGTCGCTGCGCGAGAACGTGGCCGGGTCGGCTGCGTCGACCAAGCAGATCGTCGCGGAGTTCGGCAAGATCGAGACCGCGATCGGCACGATGTCGACCAACCTCAACGGTGCGATCACGCAGATGGCGGCGAGTGGTCCGCTCACCGCGGCGTTCGCCAACAACAAGACGCGCGTGGCCGTGGCCGGTGGCGACACCAAGAAGTACGGCGTGCCCAACCTGGCGCCCGACAACCGCGTCATGAGCGTCGTGCTGCCAATGATCGCGGTCATGCAGCAGGGTGGACCGCTGCCGGCGCGCAAGGATCGCCACGAGGCGAGCAACTTCATCGTCGGCACGGCGCTGAAGATGCAGGTACCGGACGGCGTCAACGTGGTCGCGATGGTCAGGCCGTTCGACGGCTTCTACGGCCTGCCCGACAGCAACTTCTTCGTCGAGAACCGCATCTACGGATTCTAGGAGTGAGTGCCATCGAGCTTGCTCGAATGGCTGAACGACGACGAATCCGCCGGAGCGCAGCGACGAACGGATTCCAGGAACGAGGGTCATCGGGTACCCGCCGCGGGTGTCGCTTGAATGACCGAGTGACGAGGGATCGGCGCGCCGTTAGGCGCCACGACGAATCCGCCGGCGGGCAGCGTCGAACGGGTTCCAGGACCGCGTACCATCGCGCTCGCTCGAATTGGCCGAATGGCGACCCGCCGTTGCCCGTTCGCCGTTCGCCGCGCCGAGGTGTAGTCATCTACTTGCCCTATGGGAAAGCAGATTGCTGCACCTCGCCCCAGAAGTGCGCTCGGAGCGGAAATCTGGCCGGGGGAACGGCGATTGACGGTGGGCGGCGACGAACGGACGTGCCCTGCTTGGGCGCGATCGTGGACGAAGCGATGCGGCCGGCGCAGGTAGTGAGGCGACATTTTCGAACCCGGGAACCAGAACCGGCTAACCTGCGTCGTACTGCCGTTCGAGTACGAGATGCGGGTTCGTGACGAATCTTCAGGCGTGCTGAGTGTTTCCCTCGCGTATGCGCGTGGGAAGGAGCCCCCCGATGTCAAAGCAGATGAAAGTCCTTGTCGGTCTCTTCGGCGTGCTCATTCTCGCGTCGGTCGTCCTCACGATGTTCGGCAAGCCGCCGAACCTGCCGCTCGGCCCCCTGCAGGGCATGCTGGCCGGGGACGAGACCGTGACGGCGACCGACGCCGGTCTCGGAACCGATCCCGGTCTGGGAGCAGCCGTCGAGTGTGCCGACGGCACGACGCTCGGTGGTACCGATCCCGCAGCGGGCGGCGGCGCAGTCGACCCCGCAACCGGTCAGCCGATCGATCCAGCTGCCGGCACGACCGATCCCGCTGCTGGCGGGGCCGTCGATCCGGCAACGGGCGCGCCGGTCGATCCTGCAGCTGGTGGGGCCATCGATCCCGCGACCGGTGCGCCGGTGGCGGCGCCTGGTGAAGGCTGGTCCGGCGATGCGCGAGTCACCGCCGCGAGCGCCGGCTCCTACGACGCCAGCCGAGTGTCCGACACACGCATCGTCGCGGCGGAGGCGGTCGATCCCGCGACGGGACTGCCGGCGACGGATCCCGCTGCCGGCGCGGTCGATCCCACGACCGGCCAGCCCATCGATCCCGCGGCGACCGGAACCGATCCGGGAGCGGTTGGAGCCACCGATCCTGCTGCGGGTGGCGCCGTTGATCCCTGCGCAGACCAGCTCGCAGCCGGCGGCCAGACCGACCCGGCAGCGGGCGGCGCGACCACGCCGGCCGCAGGTGCGGGTGCCGGCGGCGCTACCGGTGCAGGTGCCACGGGTGGAGCTGCCACGGGCGCAATCGCCGCAGCCGCGAAGGCGACCACCGACGGCTCCAGCACGGGCAACTCGCCCGAGGCGCTTCGCGCTGCCAAGGACGCCACGAACGTCATGCAGAAGGCGAAGATCACGGTCACGACCACCGCGACGCTCGTGCCGAGCGCGGGTGGCATCGGTCGCGCCGCCGCGGTGAAGCGCTACCGTCGCGGCGTCACCGGAGCGGTGCTCGTCATGAAGCTCGACACGTCCGCACAGCAGCAGTGGACCGGTGCCGGCAAGAAGGTGCAGGAGGACCTGGTCAAGAGCTTCATCACGCGACTCGGCAAGTCCTACCCCAGGGCATCCAGGAGCATCACGATCGTCGACTCCGCGGGCACCGTGCTTGCGATCGGTGACGCGGCGCCCCGCAGGGCCGGTACCGTGAAGCTGTTCTGATGCGCCTTGCGCTCGTCGTGCTGGTCGCGCTCGTCGGCGTGCTCGTGACCGTGTTCGCCGCCGCGCGCATGTGGCGGGCGTCTCGAACCGGTCAGCCGCGCGAGCTCGTGCTCGGCTACCTCGGGTTGATGGTCGCCGCCAGCGCGATCAGCCTGCTGGTGCTGCGGGCGCTGTAGCGCCGGCGCCTGTCGCAGGAGCGGGCGCGCTCGGATCGCTGACGCCGAGCTTGCCGCTCGCGTCACGCCCGATCCGGATCGCCTTCGTGAGCTCCGTTCGCGCACCGTTGGCCAGGACTGCATCCACCTGGAGCACGCCGCCCGCGCCTGGAGCGAGCGTGCCGGCGAACTTCGGGTTCGGGACGTGGCCGAGCAGCACGCCGTTCTGCCACACGCCGTACTGCTTGGCGCCCGCGGCGGGCTTCCACTCGAGCGCGAACCCATCAGCGGTGGGCGCGAGTCCGGAAATCGCCGGCGCGGTACCGGAGCGCTTCACCGCGCCGGTGGCGGGCGACGGTGCGGCGCCTGCCGACGGCGGGGCGGCAGCACCAGCAGGCGCGTTGCCGGTCGTCTGCGCGCCCTGCGCTGCCTGCTCGGGAGCCGCCGCTCCGGCGGACGGAACGGCGCGCGCGCGGGCACGTACCTTCGGGATCGTGACGTTGCCGTGCTTGTCGAGCCGCATCTGGTACTCGGCGAGTCCGGCGTTCCGGTACGACTCGTTCGCCTGGGCGATGAAGCCCTTGAGCACGGTCATGCTCGGTCCACGGATGGATTGCGTGTTGATCATGCACCCGATCGTCGGGCCGGAGCGTGAATTCGATGGCGATTTTCGACAGGCATTGGCCGAGGGTGGCCGTTCGCTGGCCGCTCGCCCGTCGCTGCAACGCCCGTGGTGGCCGCTCCGATATTCAGGTGGGACGACCGTCGGGACACGGTCGCATGCGGAAAGGGACTCATGAACGTATCCGGATTCCGGGCGCTTGCGCCCAAGCTGCTCGTCGCTGGTGCGCTCGTCGGCGGCGCTGCGCTGCTGCTGAGCGCCTGTGGCGGCCCCTCAGGACGCCGCCCCGAGGACATGGGCACCGACCTGCTTCGAAGCTACGACCGGGGCAAGGTCGGACCGGACCAGGCGAAGAGCGGTGCACAGTCGCTGTCGCTCGACGGCGAGCACCGCGTGATCGTGCAGCGCAAGGTCATCCAGGACTCCGGCTACTACTCCGACAACTACCGCAAGTTCGACGAGGTGCGCGACATCAGCCACCTGCTCGAAGCCGCCGACACGAACAACTCCGGCGACGCGACAGGTGCCGAGCTGACCGCCGCGATCCGCAAGTTCGACGCGAACGGCGACGGCCTGCTCGACCGCATGGAGAGCGCCGACTACGAGATCGAGTTCGCCCCGAAGATCTCCGAGGTCAACGTGCGGTACGACCGCGACCTCAACGGGCGAGGACAGGACGCCGTTGCCGACGGAATCGTCGGCGGGCTCGAGATCCTCTTCGGCGGCGACTGACGCTCGACGGGCTTCGCGAAGGACTCAGGCGACGACGTTGCCGTCGGCATGCGTGTCGTCGGCTCCGAGCCCGCGAGCGACCCACTCATGCCACGAGCCGAGCGACAGGCGAACGTCGCGGAACCCGGCCGCGCGAAGCACGCGCGTGGCGATCGCGGCGCGGTGGCCTGCATGGCAGGCGACGATGATGTGATCGTCGGACCCGAGTCCGACGTGGTCCATGAGCTCGACGATCCGGTCGACCGCTCGCGGCGCACCGAACATGTCGAAGAACGCCGTCCATTCGACGTGGACGCTGCCGGGAATCGCGCCTCGATGCTCGCAGCAGGGTGCTCCGATGATGCCCTCGTGCTCTAGCTGCGATCGGGCATCCACCACGCACGCGGTGCCTTCGACGACCGCATCGACGACATCCTCGAACGCGGCGACCGCGCTCGTACGCGAGTCGACGCCGGCCCAGGCAGTAGCCGCGACGGGCACCTGCTCATGCGCACCGGATCCGGTCTCGCCACCGAGCACCCGCCAGGCATCGATGCCACTGCCGTGGACGACGCTCACGTGGCGCATGCCTGCGAGCTCGCAGATGGCGCCGCCGAGCGCGGCGGAGCCGTCACAGTCGTCGACGAGCACGACATGGTCGACCGGAGCGACGCCGCGCGCGGCGAGCGTGGCTCGAGCAGCGGCAGCAAGTCGCTCCAGCGCCGGGCGCGAGGAATCGTCGACGAGCAGCGCGTCCAGCGGCAGCGAGATCGAGCCGGCGACGTGCCCCGCCTCGAACGCGACCGCAGCGCGGGTGTCGAGCACGACGACGTCGCCCCGGTTGGCTGCCAGCCACCGCACGTCGACGAGGACGGGCGCGGTGATTCGGCCGTCGGCATGACGGACGGGCAGGGCGAGCGGGGCGGCATGCTCGTGGAGGGCGGACGCGTGCACGAAGGGCATCGTACCCACCCTTCGAGCCACATGCCCCGGGTCGTCACGGCCCGCTTGGTGGCCACGACTGCCCACGCCACCGGCGAAGCCGGGGTCGGCCCTGTAGATTCACCCCATGTCTGAGGCCTCCGCACACGGCGTCACCGTGAACGACATCGACCTGCTCGTCACGGGCGCGACTCCCCAGTTCTCGCTGCAGATCCTCGAGCGCATCAAGGCGCTGGTGCTGCCGCTGCCCGAAGGCGACGAGGTGCGTGCCTACGGCGAACTGCAGATGCAGGTGCTCGAGCGCATCGCCACCGGCACCACCCGCGGCACAGGCCGCCTCGGCGTTCCCGACGAGGACGATCCCGGCTGGGATTCGATCCCGTCGCATCCCGTGGGCGGCATTGCACCCGGGCACGTCGACTCCGGTCACTGACCAGCCACGCTCGGCACTACGACCCCGCGACGCGCCCCACGAGCGGCGCCACCCGGCCGATGCCGTCCTGCGGCCACAGGCCGTCGGGCTCATGGGCCTGCCCGGGCAGGCAGATGCGCGTGACGCCGGTCTGCTCGAGCAGCAGCTCCGCGATGCGACCACGATCCTCGCGGCTCGTGGCGATCACCGCGGTCTGCAGCAGCGTGCCGAGCTGGCCGACCTGCGCCGCGAGTGCTTCCTCGTTCGGCACGCGCACGACCGTCAGCTGCGCGTCGCCCGCATGGAGCGCCGTGGCGTTGGGCGCCATCCCGGCCGCGATCGCACCGAGCACGTCGGCGTCGCTCGTGCGGCGCTGCTGCATCCCTGCGTCCACGCCGTCGGCGACGTGGCGATCACGCGCCATCGCCAGCTCGCGCCCCACGGATTCCTGCAGTCGCGCAGCGGCCTCGTCGTCGCCCAGCACGAACAGCCACGACGGGCTCATGCAGCCGACCTGGCGAAATGCGAGCACGTCCGCGGCCAGGCGCTTCGCCCACGACGGGTCGACGTTCGCGCCGGGCGCGACGACCGCGATCCCCTGGCGCGAGCCATACGCCGCGACCCGATCCTTCGCTGCATCCGGCAGCTTGTCGCGCACGAGCGCGATCGTCTCGTCGGAGCCGAACACGACCGCCGCATCCGCCCGCTCCCACGGCGGCTCGTCGCCCGCACCGACCACCTCGATCCGCGCGGCGAGCTCCGGCTCGTCGTCGCGCAGCATCCCGAGGAAGTGGTGGAGGACGGTCTCGTCACGCGACGGGCGCACGAGCGCACGCGCGCCGACCGCAATCGCCGCTGCGATCCCCTCGATGGCGAGGCCCGGCATCCGGCCCGACGCCAGCACGAGCACGCTGCCTGGCGCGCCGTCAGGCACGGCGTCCGCACCGAGCTCCGACTGGACCACGTAGCGCATCGTGCGCCCGCGACTGCGCAACGCGACGTGCGTCAGCTGCGCCGTGACGTCATCGGGCGCATAGCCGTGGCGCCCGACCGTCTCCTGCGCCGCGCGCTGGAACGAGTCCGTGGCGCTCCACTGCTCGAGTGCGCGATCGAGCGCGTCGAGCGCCGCGTCGCGAGTGGTGGTCGTCGAAGCATCCATGCTCGACTGTTACCCGCGTGCGACATCCTCCAGCCGCAGCGAGCAGCCCTTGAGCGTCGCGCCCGGCGCGCGCCCCACGAGCTCGAACGAATCGCCGCGGCGAATGCCGATGTCCTCGCTGCGCACGGCCGCGCATGAGTGGACGTTGGCGACGTCGTGGAACACGAGCAGCCCCGGCTGGTCATCGTCGACCTCCGCGAGCGTGATCGGATCCACCACGCGCACGCGCAGCGTCGACGGCGTCCAGCGCGCCTCGCGGCCTGACAGCTCGAGCGGGAACCCGCTGGCGGCAGCGACGCAGCCGAGCCACGCCTGGCTGGACAACTCGCTCATGCCGTACTCGTTCTCGCACCACGCCTCCGGCACGCCGAGCCACGATTCCATGCGCGCGAGCAGCTCGGGTCGGGTGAGCTCGCGGGTGCGTCCCTTGTAGCCGCCGGTGTCCACGATGCGGCTGCCGGGCGGCAGCTCGATCGGTGCGCGGCCGGCATCGCGCACGGAATCGAGGAGCAGCGCGAGCGCAAAGCTGGTGGCGAGCACGAGCACGGGCTGGTCGACGGCCGTGAGCGCCTCCATGCGCGACCAGGCGCCGTCGTGGTCGATCGCGTAGTTGGCGCCGACGAATACGCCCGCATCGGCGCACAGCTCGCTCGTGCGGATCCGGTCGAACATGTACGACAGCGAGGAATTCGGAGCCGCATGCGTGTCGGGCTGCAGCTGCACGCACGCGAGCGGGTCGCGGGCGCGGGCGACGACGTCCGGCAACAGTGCGACGTGGACGCCCTCGTCGATCGCCGCGTCATAGGCATCGAGGGAGGCGAGGCGGTGCGTGCTTCGCTGCTCGCTCGTCGTGCCGCTCGACAGCCACGTCGCTGCGACGGGCGCGTCGGCCGACCAGATCGGCAGCTGCCTGAATGCTGCGATCGGCAGTGCCGGAACGTCGCGCCACGAACGGACCGCGTCGTGGTGCCCGCGCTCGCCGAGCTCGTGTCGGCACCACGCGTCGTAGGCGGGGATCGCCGCGCGCTGGGCCGCATAGAGTGCGAGTGCTTCCTGTTCGAATGGATCGTGCATCGAGCCGCATCGTCGCATGTACGTACGCGCGCGGCTACGGGCGAGCGGTACGATGCGCGTGATGACCTTCGCCATCCTGCACATGGAGCGCACGATCGACTCCTCGCACGTGATCCCGAACCACCCGGGCAAGTGCGCGCGGCTGCATGGGCACACGTACCGGTTCCAGGTCTGGATCAGCGGTCCGGTGGATCCCGAGACGGGCATGCTCGTCGACTTCTACGACGTCAAGCGCGAGATCGACGCATGGGATCATCGTCACCTCAACGACGAGGTGGAGTTCGTCCCGACGGCAGAGCTGCTTGCCGCGGAGATGCGCCGCCGCATCCTCGGACAGGTGATGGCGCGTGTCGGCGCCGAGCAGTCCGACCAGGTCGGCGTGCTCCTGCGCCTGTGGGAGACCCCGTCCGGCTACGCGCAGGTCGGGTGGCTGACACGGGATCCTGCCGAGCCCGGCTACCTGCAGGTCGTCGACCAGGCCGTCGACGAGCTCGACGCGATCGACGTCGGCTGATGAGCGACGCGCTCGATACCGCGACGCCGCACGGGTCGCTCGTGCCACCGGCCACACGATCGGGCACGCTGCCGATCGTCGAGCTGTTCCACTCGATCCAGGGCGAAGGCACGCGCACCGGCGAGCCGTCCACGTTCATCCGGCTGGCCGGCTGCAACCTGCGCTGCACCTGGTGCGACACCCCGTACTCGTGGACGGCAGAAGGCGTGAAGGCCGCCGTCCAGACCCAGCTCGACGAGCTCGCCGGCCAGGTCACAGAGCGTGCGGTGGTGCTGACCGGTGGCGAACCGATGCTGCATCGTCGCCGCCTCAAGCCGTTCATCGCGGCGCTGCGCGAGCGCGGCATCGAACACGTGACGGTGGAGACCAACGCGACGATCTACGACCCTGAGCTCGTGCTCGACGTGGACCTGTGGTCGCTGTCGCCGAAGCTGCCCGGCAGCGGCGAGGTGGCCGACACGAACGTGATTGCTCGATACCTGCGCGGCGCGCGCGATCGCACGCAGCTCAAGTTCGTGATCGTGGAGGAGGGCGACCTCGACGCGATGTGGGAGCTGCTCGAGCGCGTCGGCGAGGAGCTGCCCGGCCCGGTGCTCGTGCAGCCCGACGGCACGCGCTCGGACTACGACCGAGTGCTGCGCGTGCTGGCCGAGCAGGTCATGCACGACGACGGGCTGTGGCGCGGCGTGCCCCGCCGCTCGCTCGTGCGCGTGATGAGCCAGGTGCACCGCGTGGCGTGGGGCCCGGCAGCGCGCGGCGTGTAGCCGTCAGCGATTCGGGTGCTCAACGGCGGCTGACAACCTCGCAATTGCGCACGATATCGGCGCGGTCGACGATCACGCGGTCATGCCCTGGTCCGCATACGATCACGTCGCGACCGCGGCCTCTGTCTCGGCACCCGATCACGTCATCACCGGCGCCGCCGAAGGACACGTCGCGCACGCCGCCGCCGCACGAGATCGTGTCATTGCCCCCGTCGCCGAAGAGCCGATCGTTGCCGGGGCCGCCATTAATCGTGTCATTGCCAGCTCGGCCTCGGATGGTGTCGTTGCCGTGCCTGCCGAAGAGCATGTCCGCTCCGGCTCTTCCGAGGAGGACGTCGCCACGGGCGGACCCGAATAGTCGGAGGCCGAGCGGGAAGGTGGGCTCGACGACTTCAGTCGGGGTGATGCTCGTCGGTGGAGGGGGCGGCGGAACCGATAACAGGGGCGGTGGCGGTGAAGGCGAGGTGGTCGTCGGTGAAACGGGAGGCGGAGATGTCGCCGTCTCGGCCACCCGAATGACGCCTGTCCCCGGTACGAGTTCGAGTTGCGTGCCTGAAGCCAGCGTACCGCCGCTCAGCGTGAGCGTCCGTGCGCCCGACGAAACGCCCGGTACGGCCAGCTTCTCAAAGCCGCTCGCGAGAACCGTGCCGATAGGAACCTCGAGCTGCACGTTCGCGATGACATGGTTCGTGGCCGCTGTCACGTCGAGGATCCCAAGCTCGAAACTGCCGCTGAGGCGCTGCACGATCAGATCGTCGAGCACCACCAGATCGCCGTTGAGCGGAGTGAGAAACTCGACACTGAGCGGGCCGCTGACGGTTCCGTGGCCCGTCAGCAGCGTCACGTGTGCGCGTACCGAGGGGGACCATGATGCATCCCTGAGTTCGACGCTTCTGCGGAGGGGTTCCACGGGCACGCCGCCCTCGAAGTACCGAACAGGTGCTGCGCCGTCGGAGGCGACATCGACATCGACCAAGGCATTGGTGAATGGCTGATCGTCGTGAATTTCGATGCGACCTGACCCGGAGCTGTACGCGAGGGGGAAGCAGCTCAGGTTGACTTCGTTGGCGCGGCCCGGTGAGTGCAGGCGGAGCACCTCGCCGTCGTCTGCTCGAAGCTGGATCGCCTTGCAGTTGCTGTCGTAACCGCTGAAGATTCGATCGACGTCGACCGTTCCAGGACCGACGACGTCGAACGTGGTCCGTGCCGCTCCCAGCTTCACGACGGTCGCGGCGTCAACGACTGAGATTCCCGGAGTGAGACTGAAGTAGCCGGAAAGATTCAACGTCCCGCCGCCGTCGAACGTTCCGCTCGACGTGATGAGAATTGCCTGGAGCCGTTCCGGATTGCCGCGAAATGTTCGCACGACGCCGCTCGGCGGGTCGATGCAACCGAGGTCTTCGATCGTCGCGTTCGTCGAGGACGCGTCGATCAGTGGCGTGTTGAGCTCGCAGGACGTGAGCCTGAGGAAGGACGTCGACGACAGGGCCTGAACCCGTATCGAGGCGTTGATGACCGAGTTCCCGGTCAGCTCCACGTTGGACGTGATCCGGACGTCTTCCCCGTTGATCGTCGACCCGTTGAGCTTGAGCGTGGCAGTGCTCGACTGGCGGAGATCAAGCAGGGTTGCCGTCGACGTGATGTCGCCCGTGACCCTGACCGTCCCGCGGGGTGTCAGCGTGGCGATTTCGAGATCGACGCCAAGGTCACGGGTTGCGAGCGGATCCCAGCCGACTGACACCCTCGCGGCCCGGATGGAGGCTCCGATGCCGCCGGTGATGGATTCCTGGACTGAAATGTCGGAACTCATCAGCCGAGTGTCGTTCACGAGATGAAGCGAGCCGAAGAAGCTGGGCGACTGCAGTGTGAGCGGGGCGTCGGATTCGAGGTACGTCGTCGATCCAGCATCGTTTCGGACGGTGAGCCCTGCCGTATTGGTGCCTGCGCCGATGTAGACGGATCCATTCAGCGTGACGACGGCGTTGGTGAACGCCGAATTCGTGCCGCCTCGCGCGTGGACCGTGGATCCTTGGGCGGCGTTCAGCTTCGCGTTCGAGTAACTGAACGTCACCGTTCGTGGGCTCGGAATGACCAGGTTTCCACCCACGAGGCTGCGAACGTCAATATCTCCGTCGACCACCGGATTCAGGGATGCGTCGGAGGTGAGCAGGCAGGCATCCTCTCCCGTGGCAGGGACGTGGCCGAGGGACCACATCGATGCGTCGCTCCACGCCCCCGATGTACCCGCCCAGACGTTCGCTTCAGGATTGGAGGCGTCGCAGGCCGGTGCGGCATGTCCCGGAGCGGGAGAAACGACGAACACCGCGAAAGCAGCGCACATCACATGGAGGGCACGAATTGGGCTCACCAGGCACGTATCGGCGGCGGCGATGGTATTACGCATCGAATGATCTGGGTTGTCGTTCGAATTCGGTAGGTTATCCGGAATCGCTCATGAAGTCGGACGACCGCAGCACGCCTCGCAGGGCGTCCGCGACGCGTTCGCGCTCGAGATCGGAGCACGTCGCCGACGGATACAGCGTGATCGAGGCGCCGTCGGGCCCGGACGGTACCACGAGGATGCGATGCAGCGCGAGCAGGCGCCTGGCGAGCTCCACGCCGCCACCCGGGCGTCCGGTGTCGAGCGCCCAGAGCAGGCCTTTCCCGCGCAGTTCCATGCCCGCGCCTGCGGCGATCGGCTCCAGCAGGGCTTGCCATGCCGCGCCCGCTCGTTCGAGCTCGCCTCCGCGTGACTGGAGCGCGCCGATCGAGTAAAGGATGCCCGCGCACGCGAGGGGGTCGCCGATCGAGGTGCTCGTGTGCGCCGGCTCGACCGGGCCCTGGTCCCATGCCGCCGCCGCGATGTCCGCGCGCGCGACGACGGCG
>JBBQUY010000028.1:0-36927 GCA_038212015.1 Gaiellales bacterium
GCAGCAGCGGGTGCACGCGCGTGCGGAAGATCCGGAACATGTTCTCGAGCTTGCCGACGTGGATGACGCCCTGTGCGATGAGCTGTGGCTGCGAATCCCACCAGTCACGCGCGTCGACGGGCAGCTCGGGGCGCACGCGCATGTACAGGGCGTGGCGATCGTCGCTCGGGGTCGCTCCCAGGAAGCGCAGCAGCTCCTCGTGCGTGAGCGTGAGGATCGCGGCGCGCTTGAGCTCCACGAGGGCGCACTGAGCAGGGGACATGTCGACGCTGACGACGCGGCCTGCGCCCTGCACGAGCAGCGCGAAGGAGTTGTCGCCGGCAGCGGCGATCGACAGCACCCGCGAATCGGCATCGGGAACGAGCGCGCCGCGCAGGTTCTCCGGGTCCTCCCAGCTCTGGGCGTACCGGACCTGGCCGAAGTCGGCACGCTTCGCGACCTCGCTCTCGAGGGGCGTCGCGTCGGGCGTGGAAGCTGCTGGGGCGCTGGTCATGTGTGCTGCTCGGTCCTGTGTGTAAGTATGTACTTACTTACATAGTACCCGTTGGAACGGGCCGGTCAACCTCTGGTACGGAATCTGGCTCGGAATCGTCGGTTTGAGGCGTCTCGGCGCTGGCATCGGCGCGTTCGATGGTGCCGGCGGTGCCGTCCATGCGCACCATCTCGCCGTCGCGGGCCCACTGCATGAGACCCGGGATGCCGACCACGGCAGGGATGCCGAACTCGCGAGCGACGATCGCCGAGTGCGAGAGCAGGCTGCCGCGCTCGACGAGCAGGCCGCCGCACGACGGGAACAGCGGCACCCAGCCCGGGTCCGTGCGCGTGCAGACCATGATGTCGCCATCGAGCGTCACGCCCGAGTCGGGGGAGTGCACGACGCGCGCGGGCTTTTCCACGATGCCCGCGCAGCAGCCGATGCCGCTGATCGAGTCGCCCGAGACGTCCACGGCGGCGTATGCGTCGTCGCGCGGGTTTGCGTTCGTGATGCCGACCGTGAGGATGCGGTCGGGCAGGTCGTCCTGCTCCCACTGCTCGAACTGCGCCTTGCGCAGCGCGACGAGTCCGCGCAGGTCGGTGATCGTCGTCGTGCCCTGCACGGTTCCGATGATCTCGTCGACCTCGAGGAAGAACACGTCGCGCGGATCGTCGAGCAGGTCTGCCTCGTGGAAGCGTTCGCCGAGCGCGGCGAAGATGCGGCGTGCCAGGCCGAACACGCGCGTGCGGTCGAAGCGCATCGCCTCGCGGTCGCGCACCGCTGCGCGTGCGTGCTTGAGCGCGAACGCGAAGCTGCGACGGCGGATCGGGGTCATGATCGAGCGCTGCGCCCGGAAACGCTCCTCGACCTGCGCCATCGCCTCCGCGGCGATCTTCGCCTCGTGCGACTTCATGCGGGCTTCGGTCAGGTCCTCCTGTCGCACGAAGTTGCGCAGCACGCTGAACAGGAACGCCGGGTGCTCGCGCAGCGTCGGCGTCTCGAGCTTGAGTTCGTTCGCGCAGCGATCCCCGAAGCGGGCGAGGTAGTCGACGAGCTGTGCGTCGACCCATGCGCCGAGCTCGCCGCCGCGATCGCGGATCGCATCGCGCAGCTCGTCGTCGGGCGTATCCAGCACGATCGCGCGCAGCGTGTCGTCGGCGCGGACCTTCTCCGCGACGCGGACGAGGTGGTACGTCGGCTCGGCGCTCTCGACCTCGCCCTGACCGCACATCAGGTCGTTGTGGAGCGTGCCTTCGTCGTCGAGGCCGATGCGCTTGATCGTGGATCGCAGTCGGTCGAACATCATCATCACGCGCGTGTCACCGACGATCGGCGTCTGCCAGTCACCGAGCAGCTCCGTGCGCAGCTGGTCGTACGCATCCACGAGCTGGTCGGAATCCATCGAGCGGAAGTCCAGGTCGAACTTCGTGAGCACGCGACGCACGTTGGCGCGGAACTCGCGGATGCGACGGTTGACGGTCAGCAGCAGCCACCCCATCGATGCATACAGCCGCACCTTGCGCGACGCGTTCGCGGGCGGGGCGGTGCGGCGATCGAGGGGGGCGCGCACGCCCATCATCTGCTCCATCGCGGCTGCGTTCTTCTCGTAGTCGGGCATGACCGAAAGCAGGTAGTACCAGGACGCGAGGTTGTAGTACACGCGTCCGTCGACGTAGCCGAGCATCTGGCGAACGACGACCTTCGCCTGCTCCATCTCGCTGTCGGGCAGTCGCAGCAGCTTGAGCGCCTGGAAGTACACCGCGGTGTACGCCTCGCGCGCGAACGAGAACGTGAGCGGGCTCACGACGCCGCTGTAGCTCTCGACGATGTTGGAGTTGTCCCACGTTCGGCGAATGCCCTTGGGCCGCAGCTTCGTGGTGACCGGTCGCGTCTGCAGCACGTGCAGCACGCCGTCGGCGATCGCCCATTCCACGTCCTGCGCGCGACCTTCGTCGGCAGCCTCGAGCTTCGAGCCGAGCGCGACGAGCTCGCGCACCTGCGCATCGGTGAGCGCACGTTCGGCGCGGCGATGCTCCGGAACCTCGGCTTCTTCGGTGAGTCCCGCGCTCGCCCGCGCGATCATCACGTCCTTGTCCGCGACCTCGACTTCCAGCGCGTCGTGGCGGCGATCGAGCCGGTAGGTGTCGGCGTTGGCGATGCCGCTGACGAGCGCCTCGCCGAGTCCGAAGGTGGCGCTCACGACGCTCGTGTACGGGTCGCCGCTGATCGGATCGCCCGTGAACAGCACGCCGGCGACGTCGGCATCGATGAGCACCTGCACGACGAGACCCATCTCGACCTCGAGCGCCGGCATGCCGTGCTTGGCGCGATACGCGACCGCGCGCCCGGTCCAGGCGCTCGCCCAGCACTGGCGCACCGCGTCGAGCAGCTGCTGCTCGGTCTCGACGCCGAGCACGCTCTCGAACTGGCCCGCGAAGGAGTGGTCGGTGCCGTCCTCGCCGATCGCGCTCGAGCGCACCGCGATCACCGCGCCTTCGAGGTCGCGTTTCCACTGCTCGACGACCGCGGTCTGCAGCGCCTCCGGCAACGGTAGTGCGAGCACCGCGGTGCGCACCGTCTCCGCGGCTTCCTCGAACTGCTCGCGCTCGACGAATTCGCCGGCACGGGCGATCGCGCCCTGCACGTCGGCATGTTCCATCGCGCGGCGGAACTGATCGGACTCGACGGCGAACCAGGCCGGCACGTTGCAGCCGATCGACTGCATGCGGGCGAGCTTGGCGCCCTTGCCGCCGATGCGGCGCTCCAGGCCATCGAGATTCATCTGCTCGTCCTGCTGCATCAGTTGATCAACTCCGTCACGCCCGCGACCGCGAGCACCAGGTACACGAGCAGGCCGGCGGCGCCGGGTGCTGCCTCGACTGCTTCGCGCAGCTTGCCGGTGGGGACGACGGTCCCTGACCGGTCGCGCTGGGTCATCACGAGCGCGTGCCCGATGATCGTCACGATCGTGATCACCACGAGCGTGAGGATCGCCGAGATCGGATACTCGTCGCGCGCGATCGCGGTGAAACCGATCGCGCCGGCGGACGGCCAGAGGATCCACAGCGTCCAGGCACGTTCGCCATGCGTCTCGTAGTAGCGCTCGAACTTGCGGCCCCACTCGAAGCCGATGCCGATGCTCGTCGCGGCAAGCATGGCGTACAGCACGAGCGGCTCGACGAGCAGCTCGGACGCGGTCGCATCGCCGCCTCGTGCGTCGATGCCGATCGCGAGGAGCGCACCGTAGATGAGCCCCATCACGACCATGTGCGAGATCGCGAACGTCGCGACGTGGCGATCGAGCCACTCGGACACGAAGAACTCGACCCGCATGAGCACGCTCCATGCAGCGGCGATCGCCCACAGCACGAACGTCAGCGTGCCGACCGACGCGATGAGCGCAGCCTCCACGAGCAGGATCACGACGCCCGCGACGTCGAGCTCGCGAATCGACACGAGCCCGCGCGGGATCGGGCGGGTCGGGTTCTCGATGCGGTCCGTGTCGGCGTCCTTGACGTCGTCATAGACGCGAAGGCGCACGATGAACAGCAGCGAGCCGACGAATCCGGCAAGGGCCTTCAGCGGCGAGATGTCGCCGAGCTGCCCGGTCAGCGATTCGGGCAGCAGCACGCCGCTCATCAGCGTCGCGGCGACGAACAGCACCGCCATCAGCACGAGCTGCGGCACGGGCGGGAAGCGCTCGATCAGGAACGCGAACACGCGTGCGGCCGAGCCGCGCGTATCCCGCGCGTCCGAACTCGCTGCAGCCTCGGTCGAGGTCGCCTCATCCTTGACGTGACCGTCAGTCACGCGCACCTGCCCACATCCATGGCGGATCCCGTCAAAGCCGCCGTCCACACACCGCGCGCGGGGCCGCTGTCCGGCAGGCCCTGCGCTCACCTGTGTGTCGTGTGCCGGATTGTGGAGTGTTGCGATGCGGCCACCGGTTGGCCGCCGCATGCAGACGAATGTGGGGAATCCGTTCGAATCGTTCGATGCGTTGTTGTGTCGCGCTCGTGCGGGACCGATAGATCCGAGGGCAGCGCTGCTCCGTCACCATGACCGAAACGTCGATCGCATCCTCACTCGGATCCACGCATGTCGCCGCCGATCGCGTGCTGCACTACGAATTGTCGTGGACGCGCTTTCTCGCCTGCACGATCCGGCGGCCGTCGCGCATGCTCGTCTTCGAGGTCGCGTGGACGATGCTGCTGGCCGGCATCCTGTCTGCGCTCATGATGATCGAATTGCCGGTCCCCGGTCCGGTTCAGGCGGCGCTCGACCTGCCGCTGAATCCGTTCGTGATCGTGGGAGTGCTGCTGGGTGCGGGGGCCGCGCGAAGACTGTGGCACCTGCTCGTGGGGTCGTGGCACCACCAGGGCGGCCTCGACCGGATCGCGTACGTCCGTGGCACGGAGCTCACGATCTGCAGCGATGCCATCGCTCGAACCTATGACCTCTCGCGCGCGCGACGCGCGAGGATCGGCGATCACGTGCGCGTCGCATCGAGCACGGGGCGATGGGCGCCCGACGACGTTCCGGCAGCCCTGTTCGACGGGCTCGCCGATCCGGCCGGCGCGGTGACGCGGCCAGCGGACCCCAAGGCCGTGGTGTTCGGGACCCAGTGGCGGGACGGCCTCGCCGGAGTTCGATCCCTGGCGGCGCCGCGACCGTCCGCGCTCAGCGCCGCGCCGATCCTCATCCTCTTCGCGGTCGCGATCGGCAGCACCTACCATGCGGGTGCGATCGTCGTCATGCTCGCTGCGATGACCTGCTTCTCCGTCGTCATGGGGATCGCGGTCGTCGCCGGTACGATCGCGGACACCTACCGCGGCGTCGTCGCCCGCCCGACCGCACTGGGACTGCGCCTCGAGGACGTCGACTATGCCGAGACCCTGCCATGGGGGCGCATCCAGCTGGCGGACATCGGCCCGGGACGCATCACGATCGATGCGCTCGGTTCGCTTCGCGAGCGCGGCGCGAACCGGCATGCATTCGAGGTGCTGCAGGCGCAGATTCGGGAGCACTGCTCGCTCGTGACGAACTCACGGGATGCGCAGCTGAACGCATCGTGGCGGCTGGTCGCATGGCCGCTGCGGATGACCGCAGCCGCAGTGGGGGTCGTCGCCCTGGCGCTGCTGGGCGGTGACCCGTCGACGATCGTGTCGATCTCGCTCTGGCTGTTCGCGGTCTTCGTCGCGACGTTCCTCGCGCTGACCGTGCCGAGCATCGTCCGGCCCATCGTCGGATTCTGGGTTCTGCGTCCGCCGCCACTCGCGGACGCGCATCGTCGCGATCCCGAGCCTGAGCGTGACGACATGGTATGGACCATCCGTGACCTGCGATTCGGCGGGATCGTCCTGCTCGTCGCGCCGCTGCTCGTGGCAGGGATCGTCCTGCTCGTCGCGGACGCTCCCATGGTCGGCGCCGCGACCGCGGGCGTCGGAATGCTCGTCGCGATCGTCGCGCAGCAGCTCCTGCCCGACCTGCACCGCGAGACCGCACTGGCGGTCGCAGCCGCCGTCGCGTGCTGCGTCGCGGGCAGCTTCCTGATCCTGTCGTCGTCGGGGCATCCACGCATGACGAGCGTGGTGGCGGGCGGCGTCGTCGTGGCGATCGGTGCGCTCCTCGCGGTCGCCTGGACGTCCGATCGCCAGCTCGTGCCCGCCGCGCAGCTCGGCGGCGCATTCGTGGCGGCTGCGCTGCTCGCATCGGCGACCGGTGCGGCCGGCGCGCTGCACGTCGTGGGCGCGTCACGCATCGACGACGTCACGAGCGCCGCGTCGATCGTGGCACACCCCGACATCGGAGGCATGTCGCTGCGCGGCGTCTCCCTCGAGGATGCCTACGACGACGTCGAACGCGTCGCCATCCGCTGGGTTGGCGACGAGCCGCGGCTGACATCGCCCACCGGCATGTTCGACGAAGATCGCGGCGCGCTCGCGAAGCAGCGGATCACCGCGGTGCTGCGCGAGGCGGCGGAGGAGCCGGGCGGGCGACCGCGCGTGCGCGAGATCGTCTTCACCACCAGCTGGTACGGCGTCGCGTCCAATCACGCGGTCAACGTCATCAGCAACTCCGGCGCTCGCTGGCCGGAGGCTGCACGCTCCCGAATCAAGGAGGAGACCCAGCAGAACGACTGGGTCAGTCGCTATTTCGGCGACTCGCAGCGCATCGTGATCTCGCGCACGGAATCCGAGAACCTGCTCAAGGACCTGTTCTCGCCACCCGGCACGAAGCTGGACCACGCGCAGGCGTACTCGTTCCACGTGCTTCGCCATGAGATCGAGCACGGCATGTCATCGGGCGGAGTCGAGCCGAAGTGGATCGTCGAGGCCACCGCCGAAGTGCTCACGCAATGGGTCGGTCGCGAGCGCGGCGTGCTCGCAGCTGCCTCGTTCGAAGCGAGCGTGCACGAACGAAAATACGGCGGCGACTACGAGCGATGGGGACGCCTGCTGTACACGATCCTCGAGTCGTGTCACATGTCGCCCGACATTCCCGCGCGATTCGACGATGCAGCTCGACTCCTTCGCGATCGGAAGCGCCCGGCACAGGAGCAGCTCGCCGACTGCCTCGCCGAGCAGCGCGGCATCGAGCGCGCGGGGCTCACCCAGCTCATCACCGATGCCGGTTCGAAGCAGCAGGCAGCCGACGCACTGCTCGAGCGCCTCGGAAGGTGATCCCCGATTCAGGCCTCGTCCACGCCGAGCGCGTCCGCATCGCCGCTCGTCTCGCGCAGCTCGTCTGCTCGCGCCGCCACGTGAAAGGCCGGGGGAGCTGCGGCGATCCGCGCCGCCGCCTGCGCACGCATCCACGCTCGATCTGCGTCCAGGTCGACGTCGGATTGGTCGCCGATCCATTCGCACAGGCGCGTCAGGTGCAGCGCCGAACGCTGCAGTTCGCCAGCGTCGTGCAGCCCCTTCGACAGTCGCCAGTCGAGGTGCTCGACGAGGCGATCACGCGAGAGCGCGGCGAGCGGCTCGATCGGAGCGGGACCGTTCGCGGCCAGGTCTCGCACGAAGAACGCCAACGAGCGCTCATATGCGCGGCGGGTGGTGACCCGCTTGGGTTCCACCCACTCGCCATGGAACGCGAGCACCGCCTGCGCGATCGAGCCGTCCGGACGCTCCGCCAGCACCTGCTCGGTGCCAGGAATCATCCCGGCCTCGTGCTGGCGATCCATGATCCGCTGGATCGTCTTGCCGCGACTCGTGCTCGTGGCCTTGCGATCGTAGATGTCCTTGCGTGCCGTCACGCCGCGAATCCTAGGTGATCGACACGGGCGCGCCCCGACGAGTCGCGCCGCCCCGAGAGGCGGCGCGACGACAGAGCGGTGTGGGACGGGACGGTGCGTCGAACACATGGCGGTGTGTCCGAAGCGTCCGCGACCGCACGGGCTCATCAGACTGAGCGCCATCCCGTTCGATGAGGTAACGGTCTCACGGGCCAGCATGTGGCCTGATCACGCAGCTTGTCGTGCACGACCCGCGTGCTGGCGTTCAAGTCGCACGCCGTCGCTGCCGATGCGCCCGACATGTGCACCTGCCTTCGGGCGAGGTGTGCGCGCAGGCCCACACGCACCACCCAGAGGAGACCATGGCTCACGGCGGACACACCGCCCGGACGCCCGATGCCCGACCCGCACCACTGGTCGAGGCGCCGGCACCCGCACCCGCGGGAGGCGAATCACGCCTCCGCGCGCATGTGCGTGCGTGGAAACCCGTCTACCTCGCGTTCCTCCTGAGTCGCCTGCTCGTCTTCATGGTGGGCTGGGGCGCGGAACTCATGATGCGCCTCACGGACCGCGATCCCGCCACGTGGCGCCCCTTCGCGTTCGCGGAGACCTATCCGCACTACGCGAATGTCGCGACCAACGGCTACACCCTCGAGAATGCCTTCAACCACCCGCTGCTGCCTGCCTTCATGGCCGGTGGCGACGTGCTCGGCGTCCCGATGTGGCTCGCGGCATTCGTCGTCACCAATGCTGCGTTCCTCGCCGGTCTGGTCTGGATGGCGATGCTCGGCGAGCGCTACGTCGGCGCCGCCGCCACCCGTCGTGCCGCCTTCTACCTGGCGATCGCGCCGTTCGGCTACTGGTTCTCCGTCACGTCGACCGAAGGCCTGATGCTCGCGCTCGTCGCAGGCAGCGTGCTGCTGGCCCTGCGTGCGACACCCGCGGCGTGGCTCGGTGCCGGCGTGCTCGCCGCACTTGCCGTGCTCGCTCGACCGCCGGGCGTCCTGCTCGGCCTGCTGCTGCTGTGCATCGCGATCGGCCAGCTGCGCGCCGGCAAGCTCGGGGCCCGCGGCATCGGTGCGGCAGTCGCTGCCGGCCTCATGATCCCCGGCGCGCTGCTCGGCTTCTTCGCGTACCTCGGACAGCGCACCGGTGACCGCCTCGCATCGCTGCACGCCCAGGAAGACTTCAACCGCGAGATGACGCTCGACGGGCCGATCCGAGCGCTCGGCTCCGGACTGCAGAACACCTTCGCCGGCAGCATCGGGCAGGCGATCGAGGTCGTCGCCACGTTCGGCGCAGCTGCGCTGCTCGTGCTGTTCGCCACCAACGCGGTCGGCCAGCGGTTCGAGGTTCGCGGCTGGACGTTGTTCGGTGCGGCGAGCCTGCTGCTGCCGCTCGCCACGGGCGTGCTCTGGCAGATGCCGCGCTTCGCGCTGCTCATTCCGCCGGTGTTCTGGATGCTCGGCGCGCTGGGCGAGCGTCGCTGGCTGCACCGCGCAGTCCTGGTGCTGTTCCCGGTCGCCCTCGCAGTGAAGGTAGCCGCCGCCGTCGTGGGAGTCGAAGGATGAACGAAATCCGACAGGGCGTCGATGTCGCCAAGGTCCTCGGTATCGTCACGAAGCGGTGGAAGACCGTGCTCGCGATCACGATCCTCGCCGGCATGGCTGCATACGGCTACGTGACGTTCATGGCCAAGGAGGTCTTCGAGTCCACGGCCCTCGTCTCCTACCAGGCGCCTGACAAGTCCGGCAATCCGACCGGTGGCGCGCTGCCGTCGAGCGGCATCACCCGGGAGGACGTGCAGACGCTCGTCGCGATCGCCGACAACCAGGCCGTCGTCGAAGCCGCGGCTCAGGAGCTCGGCGTCGAGCCGAGCGACCTGCGCCGCTCGGTCAGGGTACAGGCGCATGGCGAGGCATCGATCGTCGCGTTCATCGCACGCGACGGCGATGCGGCAACTGCCGCGGAGAAGGCGAACGCATGGGCCGCCGCGTTCGTCGCGGAGCGCCGCGCGGTGGCGAACTCGAGCCTCGACAAGGCAGTCGCCGCTGCGGCCCAGGATCTCGCGTCCGCGCGCAAGGAGTATGCCGCGCAGCCGCGTGACGACAAGGAGCCGTCCCTCAAGAACCAGGCGACGACGGCGCTCGCGGACGTCAAGGCGCAGAAAGCGCTCTGGGAGAACGCCATCAAGGTCTCCAACCAGGCCCAGACGCCCGAGGCGGCGATCTGGCCGAAGAAGGTACCGACGATGTTCGCCGCGATCCTCATCGGCCTGGGCATCGGATCCGGCGTCGCGCTGCTCACCGCCCGCGTCGACAACCGCCTGCGCGGCGACGACTTCGATGCACTGCCTGCACCCGTCATCGCACGCGTGCCGATGTCGCCGCGTGCGCCCAAGGCGACGCCGCTCGGACCAGCGATGGCCGAGCCGGTCGTCGCGGACGCATTCGCCGCGCTCGGCTCGCGCGTCATGCTCGACCGCTTCGGCGACGGCGCACATGTCATTCTCGTCACGAGCGCTCGCTCCGGCGAAGGCAAGAGCTCCGTGGCCGCGAACCTCGCGTCGGCGCTCGCACTCGGCGGTCGCCGCGTGGTGCTCGTCGACGCCGACATGCGTCGCCCCACGCAGGACGTCATCTTCCCGATGCTGCAGAACCGCCCCGGCCTGAGTCAGGTGCTCACGCGCGGTGCGGAGCTCGAAGGCGCGCTGACGCTCGTCGCGCCCAACCTCGCCGCGATCGCGAGCGGTCCGCGCCACTCGAATGCATCCGTGCTGCTCGCGAGCGTCGCGTTCCGACAGATGCTCGATCGGCTCGCACAGATCTCCGAGGTCATCGTCATCGATGCGCCACCCGTGCTCGCGGTCAAGGACGCGCTCGCGATCGCACCCGCCGCAAACCAGGTGCTGCTCGTCGCGCGCGTGAACTCCTCCGACGTCGCCGAAGTCGGTGAGGCGCATGGCTACATCGCCAGTGCCGCCCAGACCCCGCAGGCGATGGTGCTCGTGGGCACCGAGCGCCCCGAGGGGTACGGCTACGACCAGGAGCTGCGTGCCGCACCTCGCATCGCGATGCCGAGCGCCGCACCGCAGGCCGCCCCGCAGCCGTCGCAGGCTCGACCCACCGCCGCCCAGCAGCAGCCGCCCGCACAGCAGCCCGGAGCCACCCCCGGATCGACCATCACGCCCGTGCCGATCCCTGGACTTCCGATGCCGCCGAACGCGGCAGGCGGACATGCGGACGGGGCGGTGGCCTGACCCATGTCCGGCTTTCGCGTCATGCACGTGACCGACTACGCCTCGGCGTATGAGGGCGCGTTCATCCGACAGCTGCGGATGCTGGACGACGAGATTCGTACGCGTGGCGGTCGTCCGAGCGTGCTGTGCCTGACGAGCTTCGCGCATGAGCGCCCATGGGCACGCCAGCTCGAAGATGACGGCTGGAGCCTGGTGGAGCTGCCCAACGGGTCGACGCGCACGCAGCGACACGTCGCGCGGGCGATCGCCGACGCCGTGCTCGAGCAGCGACCCGACGTCGTGCACGTGCACTTCGGCACGTTCGACCTGTCCGCGCGCCTCGCAATGCGCATGCTGCGTCGACAGCTCAAGGGGGCGATGCCCAGGCTCGTGTGGCACTACCGCACGGCGCTGGAGACCACCGTCGAGGAACGCTCGCTCATTCGACGCGTCAAGGATCGCATCAAGTTCGCTCATGCCGGCCAGGACGTCGACCTGTTCGTGGGCGTCACCCATGCGCTCGCCGACGAGGTCGCCCGGCGCGGCGCACCCGCCGAACGCTGTCGCGGCATCGTCGCCGGCTGCGACACCGATACTTTCCGACGCGATGCAGCCACTCGCGCGCGCGTGCGCGAGTCGCTCGGCCTTGCCGACGACGACGTGATGGTGCTGCACATGGGATGGAGCTGGCATCGCAAGGGCGGTGACCTGCTCGCGCAGGCCGCGACCTCGCTGTCGGCGCTCAGCGCCCCGCGCATCGTCGCGTTCTCGATCGGCGCACCGCCCGACGCGCTGCTCGGCTCGGTTCGGCAGCTGCCGATTTCCCAGCGCGTGCACGAGTACCACCAGGCGAGTGACATCTTCGTGAGCGCGAGTCGCTCCGAGGGCTTCGGCAACGGCCTCGTGGAAGCGATGGCCTGCGAGCGCGTGGCAGTCGCCGCGATGGCCGACGGGCAGATCGAGACGTTCCACGGCATCGACGGCGTCGCCACGATGCCGGTCGGCGACGCGGGCGCGCTCACCGACGCGATCCGCTCGCTCGTGCATGCCCGTGCCAGCTGGCCCACGCTCGGCGCGTCCAACCGACGGCACGTCGTCGAACGCCACTCGATGCGCCGCTGGGCGCGCGACATGGCCGACGCCTACGCCGAGCTGCATCCCACCCGTCTCGCCGTGGCTGACGCGTCCACGCGCGAGCCCCACACGGAGGTCGCATGACCCCAGCGCACGACCCCGACCGCCCGATCCGCGTGACGACGATGGTCGACTCGCTGCTCGCCGGCGGCGCCGAACGCGTCGCCGTGGAGCTCGCGTGCGCGCTCGATCGCGACCGCTTCGAATCACACGTGCTCGTCACGCGCGGCGACGGCCCCCTGCGTGAGGTGCTCGAGCGCGAGGACGTGCCGTTCACGATCCTCGGCCGCACCGATGCGCTCGACCTGCGCCCGTGGCGCGTCGCGCATCGCCACCTGGTCGAAGCTGCCGACGTGCTCCACTCGCACAAGTTCGGCTCGAACGCCTGGGGTGCGCTGCTGGCGCGAACCGCCCGCGTGCCGCTCGTCGTGCACGAACACAACTTCAGCCAGGAACCGTCGCGGTCGCGACGGATCATCGATCGCCGATGGATCGCCAGCCGCGCACGTCGCATCATGTGCGTGTCCGAGAGCGTCGTAGACATCGAGCGCGCCTGTGGCGTTCCCGACCACCTCATCGAGCTCGTTCCCAACGGCGTCCGCCTCGACGATGCCTGGCCGCGCGGAGCCGCACGCGCCGAGCTCGGCCTGTCGCACGGATCGTTCACCGTCGGCATCGTCGGGCGACTGCGCCCGGAGAAGGCGCATGAAGTGCTGCTCGAAGCGATCGCCACCCTCGCCATCACGCAGGGCCGAGACGTACGACTGTGCATCGTCGGCGACGGACCGCGCAGCGCCGAGCTGCAGCTGCTCGCCGGCAAGCTCGGCATCGCGAGCCGCGTGACGTGGGCGGGCGAGCGACGCGACGCTGCGACGCTTGCGCGGGCGTTCGACGCCGGCGTCGTCTGCTCGCACTGGGAAGGCCTGCCGCTCGCCGCGCTGGAATCGATGGCAGCCGGCGTACCGCTCGTCGCATCCGCCGTGGGTGGACTGCCGACGCTGCTCGAGGACGGCGCGGGCCTGCTCGTGCCGCCCGCCGACCCCGCGCAGCTCGCGCGAGCCATCGGCGAGCTCATGGACGACGAGGCCCTGCGCACCGCGATCGCGACGGCGGGTCACCGCCGCGTCGCGGATCGCTACTCGTTCGACGCGATGGTCCGTCGCGTCCAGGACATCTACGTCGACGTGCTCGCGAGCGAGCGATCACGTCTTCCCGCAGGCATCGAGGTCGAACCGGCCCCGGTGCTCGAGACAGGCCAGGAGGCCGCATGACGAGCCACGGAACGCCCCCACGAGAGATCGCCGCTCGTCCCCTCAACGACGACGCGCGCGTGCAGCCGATGGGCTTCTTCGCCCCTGGCGCGGTGCAGAGCGGCTACCACATGGACCTGCGCGGCGTGGCCGGCTCCTACGGTCCGCCGGCCGAGGCCGAGGCATGGCTCGACCTGCTCGTCGCGCGCCGTCAGCACGTGATGCCAGTGACGGTGCTGCAGCTCGGACTGGGCGCCTGGCAGCGCAGCATCGACGAACAGGATCCCGACCGCAGCGGCTGGAGCCGCGTGGCGCGACTGGTGGCCGAGTGGACCGCCGTCGACATGGACGGACACGGTCGCTTCATCCACCACCAGCCGATGCCGCACACCTACGAGATCGCGGGGGGCTGGCACTCGGCGATGGCACAGGGCCTGGGCGTGAGCCTGCTCGTGCGCCATGGCATGGACGAGGACGCCGCACGCGCAGCGCGAAGCCTGCTCGAACCACAGTTCGGGCTCGTGTCGCAGACGCCGGACGGGCCGGTGCTCGAGGAATATCCGGCCGAGCCGCGCCCGCATGTGCTCAACGGATGGATGTGGGCGCTGTACGGCCTGTACGACCTCGCGCAGGCGACCGGCGACGTCGACGAGGACGTGCGATCCGCCGCGGCCGACGGGTTCGACGCGGGCATCGCATCGCTCGTTGCGCAGCTGCCCGAGTACGAGACGGGACGTGGCTGGTCGACGTATGACCGCTACCCGCACCCGATCCAGAACGTGGCGAGCCCCTTCTACCACCGCCTCCACGTCGAGATGCTGCGCGCCACGGAGCGACTGGCCCCGTACGAGCAGCTCGCCGACGAACTCGCGGCGACAGCCGATCGATGGGAGCAGGCGCTCGCGCAGCCACTCGTTCGGGCGACGGCCGTCGCGCGCAAGGTCGGATTCCGACTCGTGAAGCCGCGCCGGAAGGCTGCATAGCGTGCGGATCGTCTACCTCGCATGGCACGGCTCGGTCCACACTCGCCGCTGGGCGGGGTGGTTCGCCGAACGTGGACACGAGGTACACGTCGTCACCTGTGGCGGCGGCGATGCGCGTGACATCGACGCGGACGGGAATCCACTGCCCCTGCGATACGCCGTGCATGAGCTCGGCGCGCCCCGAGGCGGCAAGCTTGGATATGTCTTCAAGCGTGGCGCCGCGCGTCGCACGGTGCGCCGGCTCGATCCCGACGTGCTGCATGCGCACTGGCTGACCTCCTACGGGCTGCTCGCGCTCGCGGCCGACCAGTCGAGCGTTCCGCTCGTGGTGACCGCGCACGGCGACGACGTGCTCATCGCGCCCGACAACAAGCTCATGCGCCGACTCGTGCAGCGCGTGCTGCGTGCTGCCAGGCTCATCACCGTTCCCGGCGATCCGATGCATCGCGCGGTCGTCGACCTGCTCGCGCCGCAGGCCCCACCCGCGGCCGGCATCGCAGTGTTCCAGTACGGCGTCGAGTCGGCGCGTCTGGCCGAGGCCGGACGCCGCGCCCGCAGCGCCGCAGCGCCCGGACCGCTGCGCATCGTCTCCGCACGCTCGCTGCTGCAGCTGTATCGCATCGATGCGCTCGTCGATGCGCTCGCGCTGCTCGAGCAGCAGGGGGATGTCGACTTTCGCTGCGACCTGCTCGGCGACGGCCCCGAACGCGAGGCGCTCGAGCTGCAGGTGAGCCGGCTCGGCCTGGGCGACCGCATCACGTTTCACGGTGCGGTGACGCCGGCCGAGGTCGAGCGTCACGTCGGCGCGTCGGACGTCTACGTCTCCGTGAGCGAGAGCGACGGCGTGTCACTCGCACTGCTCGAGGCACTCTCGCTCGGTGCCGTGCCGGTGTTGAGCAACATCCCGGCGAACCGCCCGTGGGTCAACGACGGCGCGACCGGCATCCTCGTGGAGATCGACCCGGCTGACATCGCGGACGGCATCCGCCGCGCCGCGCGCCTGGACCGCGAGCGCGTCGCGGCTGACAACCTGTCCGTCGTCGCCGAGCGCGCCGACCGTGACACGAACCTCGCGGCGTGCGAGCTGCTCATCGACTCGCTGGTGGGCGTGACGTGGGACGGAACGCTCGTCGACGACACGGACGCCGAACGCGCCGCGTAAACACCGCTTCCGCGGATTGCACAGGATGTCGTGCAACCTGCGTAATCCGGCACGTTGCGGTTTGTTTCGTGTGTGACGGAAATTGGCTCGGGGATCCTTGGTTTGCCAGCTACCCTGCTTACCGATACCAAGGACCGTTTCTGATGAAATCCCCCCGCTCCCCCAAGCGACGAGTGCGCGCACTCTCGCTCGTATTCCTACTCCTGCCGGCGGCGCTGTTCGTGCCTGGCGGCATCGCGAATGCCGAGCACAACGAAAACAGCAGTGATCACGAGAAGATCACGATCTGTCATGCCACCGGATCCGAATCGAATCCCTACGTCGAGATCACGATCAACGAGAGCGGACTCAACGGCCACGCGAAGCAACCTCACAGCGGTACCGACATCATTCCCGCACCTGCCGGAGGATGCCCGGGCCCTGTAGCCCCGCCTGAACCAGTGGACGTGTGTCCCAACGTTGACGGCAACCAGGCGACAGTGCCAAGCGACCTTGTCGTCGTCGACGGACAGTGCGTCACGCCGACCCCGCCGCCGGCTCCGACTGACGTGTGTCCCAACATCGATGGCAACCAGGCAACCGTTCCCACCGGGCAGGTCATCGTCGACGGACAGTGCGTGACTCCGGCGACCCCGACCACACCTGACGGACCGACGCCGACCACGCCCGACGCCACGCCTACGGCCGACGGCGCTACTCCCGACGCGGCGCCCGCAGCTGCTGCTGATGCTGCTGCACCGACTGCGTCACCCGCCGAGGACACGACCATCGAGGCCACGGCAGGTGCCGCCGACGTCCCCGCCGGGGAAGCCACGGCAGGTGCAGCCCAGACTGCGAACGGTGAGCTGCCGTTCACGGGTGCACCGACCTGGATCGTCGCGTTCGCCGGCATGCTGCTCATGCTCACCGGCTCGATGCTCCATCGCCGTGCGGCTCGCGTTGCGACCGCCACGACGCAGCACTGAACCTGAATCGCGCCAGCGCGCCTCGGAGTCCCGCCTCGACGGCGGGGCACCGGGGCGCGGCGTCGTTCCGACCTGAAACTCGCAGCAGTCCCGGCTCGAAGACTCGGTAGGACGATGAATTGCGCCCATCTGAAGCGCGACTCGAGCCGGGGGACGAGATGACGGTCATCAACGTGATTCGTACGTGGAGCGACAACGCGGCATTGGCCGCGCAGCGCGTGGACGAGGCAGCACAGGCGCTGACGTCGCTTCGTGACGATGCTTCGGCGCTCGACGAGATCACCCACGCGCTCGGATCCGGCAGCACCTGGGATGATCCATTCGAGGCCGCACGTGATCTGGCCGAGCAGGGCAACCGCGGCATCTGGGACGCCTGGACCAAGGCCGATGCCGCGCACTCGCTGCTCGGACGCGCGGTCGCCAAGCACCCGGGAGGCGAGGGATTCCTGCAGCTGCGGCGCGCCGAGGCGCTCGCGGAGCAGGCCAGCGGCGACCTGGGCAACTGGATCGCGACGAGCGGTCGACGCGCATCGTTCCCAGCCCTGGAATCGTCGGTGCAGGCACAGCTGGCAGAGGTCCGTTCGATCGCCGAGCAGATGTCCGCACGCGTGTGACACGCGGCGCGGCGTGTCTCGTCAGTCCATCTCGACGGGTCTGCGCGGGCGCGTGACGACGAGTTGCACGAGCACGATCGCGAGCACGGCTGACATGATCAGCTGCTCGCTCGCCGGCTCGTCCTTGAGGAACATCAGGAAGATCGGTGCGACCTGGCACAGCACCGGCAACGCGATTGCGCGCCAGCCCCAGGCATGGACCTCGCCGTGGCGCACCGGGCGCATCCACGCGCTCGTTGCAATGAGCAGACCCGCGAGCGGCCAGAGGAACTCGTAGCCGCCTCCGAGCGAGTAGGTCCCCGTGAGGTTCTCGACCGAGTAGAACGAATCGGCCGCGACGAAGCACGCCAGTCCGAGTGCGAGCGTGAACCATGCACGTCCCGGATGCCAGCCTGCCAGCGCGATCACGCCGACCACCGCGCCCAGCAGCACGATGTCACCGAGCGGATATGCGGTGCTCACGGTCTTCACGAGCACCGAGCCCTCACTGGCCTTGATCGTCGGCGCGAGAATCAGCACCACCGCCGGTGCCGACACGAGCAGCGCCGCCGCGATGCCGTCGATCCACCGATCGAGCTCGAACCGGTGGATGCGCGACCGAACGAGCAGCACGATGCCGACGAACATGCACGGGGTGAACGCCAGATACATCGCATCGGCGAACGTCACCGCAGCATCGGAGTCGGCAAAGAACACCGACCATACGAGGTCGCCGAGGCAGTACGACGTGAGCCCTGCGGCAATCGTCCACCAGGCGAGACGTTCGGCCTGGAAGCAGATCGCCCGCCAGACGGTCAGGCCAGCTGCACCGACGAAGATCGCATTGTTGACGCCATGGTTGAAGAACGATTTCGCGCCCGGCCACCAGCCAAGGGCCTGATGCGCCGCCAACGCTGCCGCCGCCACGAACAGCAGGACGAGCGTCGCCGCGACCCAGCGAGGCGTGGGCGGGGCTGCGATCGGATCCACGCGAATGAAGGTGTTGCGCGTGCGCACCACCTTCGAGCCGGGCGGTATGTCGCGAACGCCGTCCGGGCGCTCGACCAGACGAAGGCGAACTCCGCCGGCGCCGGCGTCGTCGGGTTCCGGAACTGGTTGCAGGGCGGGTTCGGTCATCGCGACCGTCATCGACACGCCCGCCCTCGAACGTGAGTATTGGGATCATCCGTTCGTCGGATCAGATGCCCACGTACGGTAGGGTCGCGCGGTACGTTCCGACGACCGGAGATTCCCAGATGCGCCGTCTCGCCCTCGCCACCGTACTCATCGCGGCCCTGCTGGCGCCCGCCCCCGCCGCTGCGGTGACGGTCCCGGTCATCATCAATCCCTGGCGCGTCGTGAGCGAGCGCTCCGGCACGAACCTCGACGAGGCATCCGCGGTGCGCGCAGCCGACGGCACGCTCCATGTCGTCTACGTCGATGACGAGCCCGACACGCCTGAAGGCATTCGGTATCGAACGCTGTCGCGTGGGGGCGCGTGGTCGTCGCCCGAGTCCGTCGTCACGGGTTGGTTGAACGTCAACAACCCGGACATCGAACTGATAGGCGGGGTCCCGCACGTGTTCTGGGGTGGACAGCGATCCATCGTCAGCAGCGATCCCGCATCGACCGGGCAGGCGTGGTACGCCTCGCGCGCAGGCGGCGCGTGGAGCATGTCGGCAGCACCGTTCTCGAGCCACGCGTACGCATACGCGTCGAGCCAGATGTCCACCGCCCTCGCGACTGACGGGACGCCGTGGGGCACCTGGACGGGTTCGCCGGGCCGCCGCGTCCACGCGGGGCTCGCAACCGGCACCGAGGAAGCATCCCTGAGCGACGGCTGCTGCGACTACGGCGCCAACCTCGGCCGAGACGCGGCCACGGGCGACATCTACGCGACGTACTACACGAACGCCGATTCGGGCGAGGGCTACTTCACGCAGCGCATCGCGCCGGTACTCGGCGATCGCGTGCTGCTGCCCGGCGGTAGCATCGCCGGCCAGGCGCTCTCGCGCGGACATCGGCTCGCCGCGGCATCGCGCACGACGGGCGGCGTGTACTCGGCACACTGCGATCGCTACCCGAGCTGCACCGGCGTTCGCGTCGCCGCGGTGTCCGGACCCAGCCTGCACCTGAACCTGCCCCGAGCGGCGAACGCCGAGACGGTGTGGACCGCTGCCGCGCCATTCGGCCGCATGTGGGTGTCGTGGGCAGATTCCCGCGGCGTGTGGGCGGTGCGCAGCAACAAGGCACTGACGCGCTGGGGCGCGATCCAGCTGCTCAAGGGACCGCGAAACTTCGACACCGTCTGGGGCACGAGTGGCAACGCCGATCGTGGGTTCTACGACCTGTTCGCCAGCGTGAATGTCGGTGACGACTACCGCATCTGGCAGACCCGCGTTCGCCCGAAGCTGTCGATCAACCCGCCAGTGCTCATCTCGAAGAACAACATCGCGCGCATCGTGAAGCTGCGTCTCACCGACGCTGGCGATCCCGTTCCCGGAACGATTCGCTTCCGCGGCACCACGAAGGTCGTCAATTCCCTCGGATATGCGACGTTCGTGGTCCCCGCGGGCGCCACCCGAGGCGCGATGCCGGCGACCGGATCGTCGACCGGATACGTCCCCGGCCGCTCGATCGTGCGGATCACCCGCTAGAAAGCCGCTCAGCAGGCAGATCCCGCGCTCAAGGCCAACCCCTGGAACGCCGATGCCACGCGCATATGTGTGGCATTGCCGGAATCTATGACCGACAGGGTGACTGTGACGCGAGCGCCGTGTCACGGATGCTCGACGTACAGGCGCATCGCGGCCCCGACGGAAGCGGTACCTGGGCCGACCCCGGCATCGTGCTCGGCCACCGCCGCCTCGCGTTCCTGGACCTCTCCCACGATGGTGCCCAGCCGATGACGTACGCGGAGGACCGCTACGTCATCACCTACAACGGCGAGGTCTACAACTTCGTCGAGCTGCGCGAGACTCTGGAGCGCCTCGGCCACGCGTTCCGCTCCACGAGCGACACGGAAGTGCTGCTCGCGGCCTACGCCGAGTGGGGCGTCGACTGCCTGCAGCACCTCAACGGCATGTTCGCGTTCGGGATCTGGGATCGCCGCGAGCGCACGCTCTTCATCGCCCGAGACCGGCTCGGCGTCAAGCCACTCACCTACACGTGGGACGGCCGCCGATTCGGGTTCGCGAGCGAAGCGAAGGCGCTCCACGCAGCAGGCCTCGCGCCCGGCGGCATGGACCCCGACGCGGTCTACGAATACCTCGCGCGCGGCTACACCTCCGGCGGACGATCCTTCCACGTCGACGTCCACGTGCTGGAGCCCGGTCACGCACTGCTCATGAGCGACGGCATGCCGCTGCGCACGTGGCAGTGGTGGAACCCCGAGCGTGGCGAGGACGCCGCATTCGGCTCCGCACAGGACTGGGCCGACGCGGTCGGCGAACTGCTCGACGACGCAGTACGAATTCGCCTGCGCGCGGACGTGCCGGTCGGCGCGCACCTGTCGGGCGGACTGGATTCGAGCGCGATCGTCGCCGCCGCCGCGCGACACCACACGGGCGACGAGCCCTTCCACACCTTCACCGGCGCATTCACCGACGACGCCGCGAGCGACGAGCGTCGCTGGGCCCGCGCGGTCGCCGCCCACACGGGCGTGCAGATGCACGAGATCGAGATCGGCGTCGACCAGCTCGCGGATCAGTTCGGTCGCATCCTCTGGCACATGGACGAGCCGATCGCCGGCCCGGGCGTGTTCCCGCAGCTGCAGGTGTGCGACCTGGTGGCAGCCAACCGCGTGAAGGCGGTGCTCGGCGGTCAGGGCGGCGACGAGCTGTTCGGTGGCTACCTTCGCCACCGCGCGCTCCACTACCGTCGTCGCATGCAGTCGGGCGGCCCGCTCGGACGCGTCGGCGCGACCGTCGAGCTCGCACGCATGGCGCGTGGCGAATGGCGCCGCGTGCGCCGCACGAGTACGCGCGTCCAGGACGTCCAGCTTGCACCCACGTTCCTGACGCGCGTCGACCCGGCCGTTCGCGACGAGGTGCGTCGCGGCGCGATGGGCTACTCCAACGTGCGCGACCTGATGTGGCACGACCTGCGCAGCTACCTGCCCGGCCTGCTGCACGTGGAAGACCGCACGAGCATGGCGGCATCGATCGAGAGCCGCACGCCGCTGCTCGACTACCGACTCGTGGAGCTCGCGCTGCGGATCCCGTCGGAGCTGCTGTTCGCGCGCAACGACCCGAAGCCGTTGCTGCGACGCGCGGTCGCGCCGTGGCTGCCGCACGAGGTCGTCAATCGTCGCGACAAGAAGGGGTTCCCGACGCCGCTGCACTGGTGGCAGGAACGTCCCGCGCTGCGTGAACTCGTGCTCGACCTGACCGTCGCGGGGCGCGGCTCCGCGGATGCCGGTGGCGGCTGGAGCGTGCCCGACGAACGCGGCGGCGAAGCCGTCTTCGGGTCCGACTACCTCGCCGGCGCGAAGCAGTTCCAGGCGAGCGAGCTGTGGACGGTGCTGACCGTCAACGGATGGCTGTCACGACTGGAGCAGGGCGCGTACGCGCAGCCGCGCATCGCGCGGGCTGCATCCGACGCCGCTGCTGCCTGAGGCGTCGCGCGAGCGGCAACGCCTGACATCCGGCAATCCCACTACAGTGGGATTCGACGACCAGACGACAGGCCCCCGACGGCGGGGTACAGGGAGCACGCATGCCGAAGACCGTGGAACAGATCCGAGCCGAGTACGACGGTGCCGCCGGGCGCGCGTTCTTTGCGGAGGGTCGCTTCGCGGTCGTCAACTGCACCTTCAAGGACAGCAAGAACGGCAACCGCTTCGCGACCGTGGAGCTGCGCGACGGCAGCGGCTCGTTCACCGCGCGCTGCTTCGACGCCGCGCTCGTCGACGCACTCGCAGACGCCGGCGCGATCGATGCGCGACTCAAGGTCGAGGAATTCAACGGCTCGATGAGCTGCATCATCAACGCCTACGATGTCGCGGAGCTGTCCACCGACGACGTGCTGCGACTTGGTGGTCTCGATCCCGACGTCCACGCACAGCGCGTCGCCACGCTCGAGGCGTGGCTCGCCCAGTGTGACGGCACCGTCTACGGCGATGTGCTGCGTGCCTGCTTCACCGATGCGGGCACGTGGGAGGCGTTCTGCATGGCCCCCGCTGCGGTGCGCCTGCATCACGCCGAACCGGGCGGGCTCGTGCGCCACCTGATCGAGGTCGGCAGCGCGGGCCTCGCGTTGCTCGATTCCACGGGCACCGAATACGACCGGCCCTACTTCCTCGCCGGTGTGTTCCTCCACGATATCGGCAAGCTCGACACGTACACGCTGCCGCCGACGATCTCCTACACCGCGCAGGGGCTCATGGGCGAGCACCAGATCTGGTCGACGTTCCGCCTCGCGAAGGCGTGCGCTGCTGCCGGCGCGCCCAGGAGCGTGGAGGCGCGACTGCTGCACATCATCGAGCAGGCCCACGGCGCCTACAAGCATGCCGAGTGGCAGGATGCGCTCGGCCCCGAAGCCAAGGCGCTCGCCGCAGCCGACTTCTTCTCCTCGCGTCTCGGCCAGACCGAGAAGGAGCGCAAGGCGCAGGACGCGCTCGATCGCCTGCTTGCAGACGAGGCTGCCGCCGGGGCAGCTCGTGGATTCGACTCGCTCGCCGACGGTGGCGCTGCGGCCGACTCGCCCACGGCGCAGTCGGCCGGCCTGTTCTAGGTCCAGACGCAACCGAGGCCCCCGCAGTGCGGAGGCCTCGGAAGATGTTGAGAGGTCCGACGCCGATCGGACCTCTCAACGAGTTGCTTTGGAAGGGTGTTGCTAACGGGAAGCGCAGTCGCCGAACCGCGAAACCCGAACTGGACACCGGGATTGTCGTCCTCGCCAGTGGATCGTCCCCGAAAAGATGTGTCCCGGTGGGAGGTCATCCCACACCTCTACTGAACCACGAGATCCCAGATCGCGCAAGGGCCAGTCGAGGGGCCGAAAAATCGGGTTCTGGAGCCAAGAAAACGGCCCGGGCGGCCACGACGCACCAGGTGGTGTGCCGCGCCGACCGGGCCGATTTCGGACCTTCGATCGATCAGGTGATCAGTGCGCGTGGTTCGCGGCCGGAGCGGTCGTCGTCGCCGCAGTCGTTGCCGTCGCGCCACCGGCCAGGACCGGCGGGGGCGGCATGTCGCACTTTCCGGGAGCTCCGCCACCCTGTATCGTGGTCTTGGCAGGAGCCTGCACCGGCGCCTGGGTGGGCGTCTGAGCCGGACCGCCGCCAGCGGCATTGCCGTTGGCGCCCGCGACGGATGACGACTTCATGTTCTTGAGCAGCTCGGTCAGGGCGGTGAGCGCCTGCACGAGCGAGCTGAGCGTCTGCTGCAGCTGCGCCTGATTGAGGGTCGCCGCGCCATCGCTGGCACCGCCGCCCTGGATCGGAAGCTTGCCGGGCGCGGTGGCGCCGCCCTTCGCATCGGGGCCGCCGGCCGTGGTCGCTGCACCGGTCGACGCCGTGGTCGCCGCGGTCGTGGCGGGCGTTGTCGTCGTGGGCGTCGGCGTGGTGGTCGTCGCTGCGCCGCCGCCGTTGGCGCCTGCCGTGCTCGACGGCAGTGCTGCCGTCAGCGGAGCGGGCGGGATTGATCCGCACATGGGGGGCCTTTCGTCGTTTCGTGACTCGTCCTGCAACCACGGAACCACGAAAATGCGAATCCGGCCAGACCCCGGCCGCATCTGGACCTCAGCAGACGGTGCGGCCGAACGGTTCGGGCATTTCGGTGACCTTCTCGTCGAGCGCGATGCGGCCGGCCATGAGCGCGATGCCGTCGAGAATGTCGCGCTCGCTCGTTTCCACGTGCGACAGCTGGAAGTGCTCGATGACCTCTGCCAGGACGAGCAGCCCGCCGACGATGACTGCCGCGCGCTCGGGCTCGAGACCATTGACCTCGCGGCGCTGCGCGAGCGGCAGCGCCGCGAGCCGTTCGATAACGCCGGACAGGTCGGCGGCATCGAATCGGAAGCCATGCACGAGCTGCGGATCGTATGCAGGTCGATCCAGCAGGATCGCGCTCACCGTCGTTGCGGTGCCCGCGACCGCAATCGGAAGGTCCACGGGTGCAGGATCGACGAAGCGCTCTCGCAGCTGGGCACGTATGTACGATCGCGCCTGGTCGAGCGCGTCGGCGTGATCGGGCAGGTACGCCGCGTCGGCCGCCTCCGCAAGGAAACGTTCGGTGTTGCGCACGCCACCCAGCTGGACGGAGTGGCGGTCGACGATCTCGCCATGCTCGGTGAGCAGAATTTCGGTGCTGCCACCCCCGATGTCCACGAGCAGTCCCCGGCCGTCAGCCGCGCGCGCGGCCATCGCCGGATCGCTCGTCACGCCAGCCCAGGTCGCTTCAGCTTCCTGCGTGCCGTCGAGCAGGGTCGCCCGGAATCCGAAGCCATGCTCGACCTCGCCGAGGAACGCCTCGCCGTTGTCGGCATCACGTACGGCACTCGTGGCCGTCGCCAGCACGAATACCGCGCCGTGTTCGCGTGCCGCAGCTCGATACTCCACGAGTGCATTGCGCACGCGCGTGATCGGGACCGGGAGCAGGATGCCGCGTGCGTCGACGCCCTCGGCCAGACGCGTGATCGTCGTACGCCGCTCGAGCACCTCGTGTCTCAGCGTACCGTCGTCGGCGCGCAGAACGTCGGCGACGATGAGCCGAGTCGTGTTGGAGCCCATGTCCACGCCGGCGATGCGAACGCGCTCAGTCATCACGGTCGTTGCGGTCGGCGCGGTCAGCGGGGGGCGTCGGCAGGATGAGGTCGAACAGTTCCCGCTGCAGTCGCTCGCTCGCATCGGGCACCTTCCCGAGCATCCAGCGCAGGTGTCGGGCATCCGCGCGCAGCTCGGCGAGTGATTCGGCGAGTGCGTCGCCGCCGTCGGCATTCACGCCGATGCGTTCGTTCGCGAGGTCGATCGCGGCTTCGAGTCGTTCCTGGTGTACGTCCAGCAGCGCGACGGCGGCCTGCTGCGTCAGCCGCACGCGTCGCCACCGACGCCATGCGTGCCAGCCGGCGGTCGCGATCACGACGATCGCGAATGCGCCACAGGCGAGCGCCACGACTGGTGCGACCTGCGCCAGCATCGTCACGCGCTCCCGGCTCGGGCCGCTCGCGACGCGCTCGTCGCGAGCTCGGCGGCGAGGTCGTCGTCGAACGCATTCGCCGGTGCGCGCCATCGCCAGTTGCCGCGATCGGTGCCGGGCACGTTCATGCGCGATTCGCTGTCCAGTCCGAGCCAGTCCTGCAGCGGCACGATCGCGTAGCGTGCGTTCGAACGCATCACCGTGTCGATCGCGGCTCGCGGCAGTTCGCTCGGCTCGCCCGCGCCCGTGAATCGGAGCGCGAACGCGAGTCGATCGTCACTCGGGTCGGCGGCCATCGAGCGCAACGCGTCGTCGGTCCATCCTCGGACCGTGTCGTAGTCGTGCGTCGCAGTGTAGGCAGCCTCGCTGCCCGTCCAAGCAGTCGGCAGGTGCGGGCTTGCGCCACCCTCGTTGAGGCCCTCCAGGAGCACTCGCATCTGGGGCAGCCCGGTCTCGGCGCGAAGGCGCTGCAGCGGCTCGGTGTCCATGCCGAGGTCCTCGACGATCAGCTCCAGCTCGCCGAGCTCGGCACGCACGACATCGAAGAATGCCGCACCCGGACCCGGTTCCCAGCGCCCCTGTTCGCTGAAGGCGGCGCGAGGCGGGACGCTCCACCAGTCGGCGAATGCGCGGAAGTGGTCGATGCGCACCACGTCGGCACCCTCGAACTCGCGGCGCAGGCGACGCAGCCACCACTCGTAGCCGCTCGCCGCATTCGCGGCCCAGTCGTAGGCGGGCATCGGCCAGATCTGACCCGCCGGATCCATCATGTCCGGCGGTGCACCCGTGCGGACCTTCGGCTGGTGCTCGGAGTCGAGCAGGAACAGCTCCGGGTGCGCCCAGACGTCCGCGCTGTCGTCGCCGACGTAGATCGGCGCGTCACCCATGATCCACACGTCCAGTCGCGCCGCATGCTCGTGCAGGCGTCGCAGCTGCTGGTCGAACAGGAACTGCACCGCCGCCTCGGGATGCTGATGGGTCGCGCCGAAGTCGAGCGATCGGGCGCGATGCGCGCCGAGCTTGCGGACGCGATCCTCGACCGGCCAGTCCGAACGTGGCACGCCCGGGTACTGCTCGCGCAGCGCCGTGAAGGCGACGTGGTCGGCGAGCCACCACGCCTCCCGTTCGCAGAATGCGAGATAGGCCCGCACGAGCTCATTGCCGGCAGGCAGCGACAGCAGCTGTCGCGCCGCCTGGCGAACGAGCGGGAGCTTCCAGCGTGCGACTCGCGCGATCGGATCGATGCCGCCGGATCGGCCTGCGATCATCGTCGCTTCCGGCGCGCCGGACGACTGAACGGCACCGACCGACGCACGAATCTCCGGCAGCGTGTCAGGCAGCAGTCCGATCGCGGCGAGATCGTCGAGATTGATGAGCAGCGGGTTGCCAGCGAACGCGCTCGACGCGTCGTAGGGGCTCATCGCCGCATTCGACGGGGGATGCAGCGGAAGCGTCTGCCAGATGCGCTGGCCAGCGCGCGCGAGCCACTCCACGAACGATCGCGAGGGTGCACCGAGATCGCCGATGCCGTCCGGGCCGGGCAGGCTCGTGACATGCAGCAGCATGCCGGCGCGTCGCCAGCCGGCCGGCGTGTCCGGGATGCCGGGACCGGGCGAGGTGCCCGCCGCCGTCTGCGCCGTGCGTCCGTGGACGCGGGGTGAGCTCGTCGCGAGCGGCGATGACGTCACGGTGTCGCTTCCCCGACCGGTCATCAGGCTTCGCGCAGCAGCACGGCGCCGAAGTTGCCGTCGACGTCCTTCAGCACGATCTCGCCACCGCTCACCTCGAACACCGTGCCGCTGAGCGCGTCGGTGAATCGGGTGCCGTCCGCGGCCACGTCCTTGAGCGGTACGCGGATGTCCTTGCCCACGACGTTGTTGTTGATCGCGACGATCGCGTCACGCTCGATGCCTTCGGCCTTGCGGCGGTACACGAGCGTGGCGTCCTCGTTGTGCGTGGCGAGCACCTGGAAGTCACCGCGTCGCAGCGCCGGCTCCGCCTTTCGCGTGGAGATGAGCTTCTGGTACAGGCCGAACAGCTGCTCGGCGCGCGCCTTTCGCGAGACCTCGACGCCCGACTTCGACTGCTCGAGCGCACCTGCGTGCACGTCGGCGGCGTCCTTGGACTTGTTGCCCGGAACGAACTGCCACTCCATCGTGCGGCGCGAGTCCGGGTCCTTCTCGCCCTCCATGCCGATCTCGTCACCGTAGTAGATGACCGGCGCGCCGATGTACGTCATCTGGAAGATCGCGGCGGGGCGCTGTCGGTACCAGTCACCACCTGCCTGCGTGATGAAGCGCGGCGTGTCGTGCGAGTCGAGGATGTTGAACGCGCCGTGCTTGGCTTCGCGCGAGTAGTCGTTCTGCAGTCGCTGGACGAACTCGTCGACCTTCGCCGACTTCTTGGCGAAGAAGTCGACGGCCGGCCACGTGAAGTGCTGGTAGTTCATCGTGCCGTCGAACTGGTCGCCCTGCAGCATGCCGCTGGCGTCCTTCCAGTTCTCGGCGACCATGTAGGCATCGGGATTCGCCGACTTGATCTCCTTGCGCGCGACGCGCCAGAAGTCCGCGGAGAAATTGGAGTCATCGGCAACGTCCATGCGCCAGCCGTCGATCTTGCCGTCGCGGATCCACTTCTTGACGACCGCATCCCTGCCGGTCAGGAAGTAGTCGCGAACCTTCGGGTGATCGGTCTTGAGCACCGGCAGAGTCGCGTAGTTCCACCAGGACGCGTAGTCGTCGGATCGGAGCACGCCGTCCTTGTCGCGCGTGTACTTGATCGGCCACTTGCTGACCGTGAAGCGGTCGAAGTACTCGCTCTTGGGGCCCTTCTCGCGCACGTCCTTGAACCACTTGTGCTGGTGCGACACGTGGTTGAACACGCCGTCCAGCATGATCTTCACGCCGTTGCGATGCGCGACGTCCACGACTTCCTTGAACGCCGCGTCGCCTCCGAAAGCCGGATCGACGTGGTCGTAGTCGGTGGTGTTGTACTTGTGGTTGGAGGGAGCTTCGAAGATCGGGTTGAAGTACAGCGCGTTGACGCCGAGCTGCGTGAGGTAGCCCATGCGCTGGGCGACGCCCTGCAGGTCGCCGCCCATCATGTTCTCGGTCTTCGGAGTCGAGCCCCACGGCTCGGTGCCGGCGGGATCGTTGCCCATGTCGCCGTTGGCAAAGCGCTCCGGGAAGATCTGGTAGAAGACCGCATCCTTGACCCAGTCAGGGATCACGAGGCCGCCAGCTGCGCCTTCGACCGCCTGACCCGTCGCCGCGGATCGGGCGGCGCCCGTCGCCAGCGTCGTGGGCGCGGGCGCCGATGACGGGGTCGATGCGGGCGTGGACTTCGCAGGCGCAGTGCTCGCGCCGGTCGGCTCGAGTCCGGGCACCTTCGCCCCGCTCGTGTTCATGCTGCCGACGATCGTCATTCGGTCCCTCCGTGGCCGATGTGCTGCATTCGCTGCTCCGTCCCTGGAGCAGCCCTTCGACGCTGGGTCGTCGAGAGCTGGAAGTCTACCTATGCCCCCGCGTGACGCGCAGCAAGGCCCGGGAGATGGTCCCCATGCCCGTCGGCGTGGCCGCCATGGGCCGCTCCCTGCGACGCACGAACGGTGTCACCAAACCTGCCGAAAGCCACGTTCTCGCGGCATCAGGGCGATCCGGGTGGCGCCCGGGACGGCACGCTCGCCCGAATCACGTTTGGTCGCTGCAGGCCATGTCCGATGTATTTATGGAAAATTCCATTGAATACTGAACATCATTCGGATATCATTTTGGCACAACGAAGAAACACCTGAAGCAAGGAAGGAGCGACACCATGTTCTTGTCACCACACCACGTCGCTTTCAGCTGCGACCGCCTCGAGGACGTCGTGCCCGCCGCTACCGGCAACACCGTTCGATGGACCTGGATCGCAGGACGCCGTTTTCGCGGCATTCGCCGCCTCTGATCGGCAGAAGCGGCCAACTGATGGAAAAGATCTTGCGCTTTAGCACCTCGATCTGAAAATATTCCACCTACAAGGCCTCGGGGCGAGGACACGCGAGACCTCCCAGTACGCGCCCGCTCCCCACACGGCTGACACGCACCCATCCCGGATCGACCTCCCCCCCCGGAGCCCGATCCGTCCCACATACCGCCGCGCTGCCAATCTCCCCTCCCAGGCAGCGCGACGCGGGCTCCACACCTCCCACAGCGCGCGACGCACCTCATACCCCGTGCAGCGCGCCACCTCCCACACCGAACCGGGAAACCTGCGTGGTTCACCGAGGGCGGCTCGCTCCCCAGCGAGCCGCCCTCGCTGTCTTCCGGGTCGCGCCAACCACGTCGCGGCGGTATGCGATGCTGTGCCGGATGTCGCAACCCGCAGCAGCATCCTCGCCGGCCTCGTACTCGGACGCCGACTACGACCAGTGGCTCGAGGTGGAGACCGGTGCCATGGACCGGTTCGTCCGCGTGCTCACCGTCTGGTGGTGGGATCACGTCTATCGCCTGCGAGCCCACGGCGTCGAGAACCTCCCCGACGAGGGCGCCTACCTGCTCGTACCGAACCACTCGTCGTATGCGGACCCGTTCCTGCTCGCGCGACCGCAGCGTCGCCACCTGCGCTTCATGGCCAAGTCGACGATGTTCGAATATCCCGTCGTCCGCGCGTTCATGCGCAGCGGCGGTGGATTCCCGGTCAGGCGCGGCAAGGGCGACGTGTTCGCCATGGAACTCGCGCGACGGCTGCTCGTCGCCGGCCGCCCCGTCGTCATCTATCCCGAGGGCACGCGCTTTCGAACGTCAGCCGAACTCGGCCCCGCCAAACGCGGCGCTGCACGTCTCGCGCTCGAAGTCGGCGTCCCCGTCGTGCCCTGCGCGACATGGGGCGTCAAGGCTCGCGAGGTCTATGACCGACCGCGATGGCGCCGACCTCGCGCCACGACGATCTACGGCGAACCCATGGACTTCACGCACCTGGAGCCCACGCCCGAGAACGTCGACCACGTACGCGACGCGATCTGGGCGCGCGTCCACGAGCTGTACGAGCAGGCGCGAGCACTCGACGCGAAGCGCTGACTCGCCGCTCAGAGTTCGGCGGGTGGCGGGATCTCCCGTGCCGAAACCGCGTCGACGCCCTCCAGCAGCGCGAGGCGCCCGACGATGTCGCTCGCTTCGAGCTCTGCAGGCAGCGACAGGTCGAACGTCAGCCGTCGCGACGGTTTGTCACGGCGCAGCACGCTGGCGGTGAAGTTGGACACCGTCCCGCCCGCAGCTGCGATCGCATCCAGCACCGCCCCGATCGCCGTCGGTCCGCCCACGATCACCTCGAGCGGCACGTCGTCGCCGCGATTCATCGCCTTGATGCGTCCCGACACCTGTCGCAGCGCAACGAGGATGAGCAGCATCAGCACCGTCGATGCGACGGCGAGCTCGTAGTACCCGGCGCCCGTCGCCAGCCCGATCGCGGCCATCATCCACAGGCTCGCGGCCGTCGTCAGCCCCTTGACGCCGTCGTCGGATCGGAAGATCGCGCCTGCGCCGAGGAAGCCGATGCCGGTCACGATCTGCGCCGCGATGCGCGTCGGGTCGCTGACGACCGTCGAGCGTTCGTCAGCAGGTATCGACGAGTACCACTCCGCGAATCCGTATGCCGACACAACGGTGAACACCGCCGAGCCCAAGCACACGAGCATGTGCGTGCGCAGGCCCGCCGTGCGGTCGCGCCATTCGCGTTCGACGCCGATGACGGCGCCCAGCAACGCAGCAAGCGCCAGGCGCAGGATCAGTTCGAGTTCGGAGAGGACGGGTGCTTCCACCGCCAATCGATACCCGCAGGTTGCACCGGACCGAACCTGCCGGTACCATGTGCCCCACGACGCGGGGTGGAGCAGTCTGGTAGCTCGTCGGGCTCATAACCCGAAGGTCGCAGGTTCAAATCCTGCCCCCGCTACTCTCGAAGGGTCCCGCAGCGCGGGGCCCTTCGTCGTCTTCGGCGTCGGTTCGGGGGGCCGATCGCCGGGTAGCCATCTCCGGCATGACGCCGCGCCCCGCCAGCACGCAGATCCGGACGCTGATCGTCGCCGGCATGGCGATGGTCGCGCTGATGCTGCTTCCCGGCGCAGCCAACGCGCATTCCGACCTCAAGCGAAGCGTTCCGGCAGCCAGCGCCACGGTCGACGTCGCCCCCGACGCGCTCGAGCTCGAGTTCTCCGACCCGATCCAGATGCCTGACGGCGTGACGGCCGTGCTCGACCTCGACGGGCGCGACTACGTCGACGGGCCGCCCGTCGTCAACGGCCGCACCGTCCGGATTCCGATCCGCGCCGGCGAGCCCGGCACCCGCGTCGTGTCGTGGCAGGCGATCAGCGACCACGGAAGCGCCGTCGGTGGCTCCTTCTCCTACAACGTGGGTGCTCCCACGCCGAGCGCCGTCAACGGCGCGTCGACCGCCGAGGACCAGCGCGGGCGACTCGAAGTCGTGGTCCTCGCCAGGTCGATCGCGGCTGCGGGCGTGCTCGTGCTGTTCGTCTGCGCCGTGGCCGCACTCGTCGCCGGTCGTCGTCGCACGAACGCCGACGCCGCGCACGCGGTCATGCTCGGCGCAGCCATCCTCGTGCTCTTTGCAGCCTCGCTCGGCACGTGGATCGCGTGGTCCGATCATCGCGCCGTAAGCTGGTGGCTCATCGGCGTCGGCATCGTCGTCGCGCTCGTGCTCGCCGCGCATGCACGCTGGCGACGCACGCAGCTGGGCGCGATCCTCGTCGCGTCGTCGCTGCTCATCGTCCTGCTGCTCGCCGGCGTCGGTGCCGCACGGACCGAGCCGCTGCCGCCCGCAACGATCGAACGGGATGTCGCGCTCGGCGATCGCGGGCGCGCCCGGGTGATCATCGATCCCGCGGTTGCCGGCTTCACCGACATCACCGTCACGATGCTCGACACGGACGAGGATGCCGACCCGCCGACCGAGGCGCGGCTGCGCTATCGCCCCACCGACAAGCGCATCACGTCGTTCCGCATCGATCTGGAACCCGACGGCGCAGGCCGCTTCATCGCCCGTGATGCTCTCGTGCCGTTCGACGGACGCTGGGAGTTCGAAGTCGGCGTCTCGTTCGATCGATTCAACGCGGGGCTAGCCACGTTCGAGGCCGACGTTCGCGCGGACGAGGAGGCAGGCTCGTGACCGACACGGCGCCCGACGCACCAGTCGCGCTCGACCACTCGCCACGTCCGGTTGGCCCGCTCGAGCGCCGCGCGGCAACGCCGGGTGGGCGCGCCCTGCTCGCGACCGGCGGAGCGCTGCTGACCGTGTTCCTCGGCGTCGCGCTCTGGCTGTTCGGCAGCACGCCTCCGGAGATCGAGCGGCCGGCCGGCATCGAGTCGCTTCCGTCGATCGACGGAACGCTGCTCATCGTGGACTCCGACCGCCTCGTCCTCGACGCGTTCACCACCCTCGACGGCGAGGACGAGCTCGAGTTCGTCATCCGCCCGGAGGACGCCGGTCATTTCGACCTCGCGCATCTGCGGTCGCACTCCTCGATCGCGCTGCCGACCCGCCTGTACTACGAGCGCGACGGCGACACGCTCTACGCCGTCTACAAGGAAGACGCGCCCGCGAACAGCAAGGACGACACCAGATGACCGCGCGCATCATCCACGCGTGCATCGCCGCCTGGGCCGTGCTGCTCGTCGCCGCCACGCCGGCGCTCGCGCACGGCGTGCAGGGACGGGCCGACACTCCGATCCCGGTGTCCGCCTTCTTCTGGTCGGCAGGCGTCGTGCTCGTGGTCTCGTTCGGCGCGCTCGCGCTCGGATGGCGACGACCACTGCTCGCCCACGTCGGCTGGCGACGCGCACCGCGCTGGCTCGAATGCGTCGTGCTGTCGCCGCTGCTCGCATGGGTGCTGCGGCTCGTCGTGCTCGCCTGCTTCCTGCTCGTGCTGGTCGCAGCCGCGTTCGGCTCGACGCTGCTGAGTCGCAACATCGCGCCGCTCGTCGTGTTCGTCGTCTGGTGGGTCGGCCTCGTGCCCGTGACCGTGCTGTTCGGCAACGTGTGGCGCACCGTCAATCCCTGGGCGACGATCGGGCTGCTGCTGCGCCTGCCGACCGTCCGCCACGATCGTCCGTACCCGGTCGGATACGGCTGGTGGCCAGCGGCGGTGCTGCTGCTCGTGTTCGCGTGGCTCGAGCTCGTCTCGACGACCCCTGCCGAGCCGCGCACGATCGCTGCGCTCGTCGTCGCATACACCGTCGGCACGCTCGTCGCCATGCACCGCTGGGGCATCGAACCATGGCTCGACCATGGCGAGGTCTTCACCGTCTACACGTCGGTGCTCGCGCACGTGTCGCCGGTCGAGGTTCGCTGGCACGGCGACGAGCGCAGGTTCGGATTCCGACCGCCCGTGCTCGCGGTCACCCGCCTGTCGGTGCGTCCGGCGATGGTCGCGTTCGTAGCGGTGCTCATCGCCACGGTCACGTTCGACGGACTGTCCGGCTCGAGCTTCTGGCAGACACGCGACGTGGCCGCAGCCGAGCGGCTCATCACGCTCGGAATGCCCGACCTGCCCGCAGGGATCCTCGTCGCGACCATCGGCCTGCTCGTCACGATGCTCGTCGTGCTCGTCGCCTACGAAGCCGCCGCCTGGAGCTCCGCACGCACCGCCGGCTGGCCCAACGCCACCAACGTGGGGCGTGTCGCTGTCGCGTTCGTGCACACGCTCGTGCCGATCGCACTCGCCTACTTCATCGCCCACTACTTCACCCTGTTCGTCTTCCAGGCGCAGGACCTGCTGCGCTTGGTCTCGGACCCGTTTGGTCGAGGCGCCGACCTGTTTGGCACGGCCGATCGCCGCATCGATTTCCAGCTCGTGTCGCCCGAGCTGATCTGGGGCGTGCAGGTCGCAGCCATCGTCGTCGGACACGTCGTCGCGCTCGCGCTCGCGCACGACCGAGCGCTGCAGCTGGCGGACTCGCACCGCACCGCGATTCGGTCCCAGGTACCGATGCTCGTGCTCATGGTCGCGCTGACGGTGGCCGGCCTGTGGTCGCTGTCGGAGGGCATGGCGACCGGCTAGGAACTGCCGAAATCCGTTTATCGGATGTGGATCCGTGCATCCAATTGATGGCAGCGCACGTAGGGACTCATTGCCTTCGGGCGTTTCCGACCATTCATTCGACTCACGTCAAAGGACAGAAATCATGGACAGGACACTCAGGACAACCAGCCCCGCCGTCATGTACGCGCGGGTGTTCGGCGTGGTGCTGACGCTCATCGGCATCCTCGGACTTGCCATCAACACGGATCAGGACACGGTCAAGTCGTTGCTCGGCTTCGACGTCAACCTGACCCACAACGTGATCCACTTGCTCACCGGCGTGCTCGGTCTCGTCGCCGGCTTCGCAATGCTGGCGTACGCCCGCGCATACGCGCTCGTGCTCGGCATCGTGTACGCGGCGCTCGGCATCTGGGGCCTCGCCGTTGGCGACGGATTCGATCCGTTCGGCCTGCTCGGCAGCGTGAACATGGCGGACAACTTCCTCCATCTCGCGATCGGCGCGCTCGGCATCGGCGCCTACGTCGCGAGCCGAGAAGGCACGCGCGACGCGATCTGACGCCTCTGACAGGTGCGGGTTGCCCCCGCTGCCCGCAGCAGACGATGCGGTGGACGCCCTTCGGGGCGTCCACCGTCGTCTTCGGGGCGGCAGCGTCGGTGGAACGTGCTACCGTCGTGTGCGCCCGTGAATTCGCTCGACCTGCTCATCATCGTCGTCTGCCTCGCGCTCGCCGCGATCGGCTATGCCCAGGGATTCATCGTGGGCGCGGCATCGCTCACCGGCCTCCTCATCGGCGGTCTCGTGGGAACGCGCGTCACCCACGCGCTGCTTGAACGCGGCACCGGCAATCCCGCCGCATCAGCCTGGGCACCGCTCATCGGCCTTGGCGTCGGCGTGCTCATCACGATCGTCGGCGCAATGGCGATGCAGGACCTCGGCGCGCAGCTGCGCGGGCGCGTCCAGGGTCAATCGATGTCAGGCATCGATCGGCTGTTCGGCGCAGTGCTGCTCGGCATCGTCGGGCTGCTGCTCGGCTGGTTCGCGGCCGCCGCGAGCATCGGCGTGCCGCAGCTGCGCGAATTGCGACCGAAGATCGTCGAGTCCGTGCTCGTCTCCAGGCTCAACACGGTGCTGCCGGACGCGCAGCCGCTGCTCGGCGCGATCGCGCGATACGACCCGTTCCCGCAGTTCGACGGTGGACGCATCGAGACGGACGCACCCGACCCGCTGCTGCCGCGGGACCCGGAAGTGCGCGACGCGAGCCGGTCGGTGCTGCGCGTCGTCGGATCCGCCTGTGGCTACCGCATCACCGGGTCGGGCTGGGTCGCGGCGCCGGGCTATGTCGTGACGAACGCGCACGTCGTCGCGGGCCAGGAGGACACCGGCGTGCAGCTCGTCGGCCAGGGCGATCCGCTCGCAGCAGACGTCGTCTCGTTCGACCAGGTCAACGATCTCGCCGTGCTGCGTGTGCGGGACCTGGACCTGACACCGCTCAAGACCGTCTCCGCGGTGAACGAGGGCACGGCCGCCGTGGTACTCGGCTACCCCGAGAACCAGGGATTTCGACCGACCGCCGCGCGCTATTCCGACGAGCGACGCGTCAAGGGCGAAGACATCTACGGTCGCGGCGATCACGAACGTCGCGTGTCGAGCTTCCGAGGCCGGATCCACCACGGCAACTCGGGTGGCCCGGTCGTCGACGGCAATGGTCGAGTGCTGTCCACGGTCTTTGCGGCAACCGTCGGCGAGAAGGTCGCCGGCGGGTACGGCATTCCCAACGACCTCGTGCTGGCAGCGGTCCGGCGCGCCGGTGCCGTGCCACCGGACAAGCGCGTGCTCACGGGTGCGTGCGTCGCCTGATGGTCGCACGGCTGGCATTGCTCGGATTCGCGGGTGCGCTCGGCACCATCGCGCGCTATGGCGTCCACGTCGGCGTGGTCAGCCGCTTCGGACATGCTGCGATGTCGACGTTCGTCGTCAACGTGCTCGGGTGCTTCCTGCTCGGGATCGCGTGGAGCATGCTGCACGGACGCGACCTGCTCGCCGCCGACCTGCGCCTCGTGCTGTTCACGGGCTTTCTCGGCGCGTTCACGACGTTCTCCGCGCTGCTGTTCGACTCCGCGAAGCTCGCGCGCGACTACTCGCCCCTCGTCGCGGCGGCGAACGTATCCGCGCAGGTCGTCGTCGGCGTGCTACTCATGGGCGGCGGCATGCTGATCGGACGTGCGTTGTAGTCTCGGCGCATGTCCAGCCAGCTGATCCACACCTGCTACCGCATCGGCGACATCGATCGCTCGGTGAAGTTCTACGAGGCGCTCGGGTTCGAGGAGCGGCGCCGCAAGCCGATCCGCGACGAGGCGATCAACGTCTTCATGGGCCTGCCCGGCGACGGTGACCGACTCGAACTGACCTACAACTTCGGCGTCGACTCCTACGAGCTCGGCACCGGCTACAACCACATCGCGATCACGACCGCGGATCTGGATTCCACGCTCGCCGCGCTCGCCGAGCAGGACATCACGCCCGAGAAGCCGCCGTACCTGGTCGGCGAGACGCGCCTGTGCTTCGTGCGCGACCCCGACGGATACCGCGTGGAGCTCATCGAGCGAGGTTGAGGAACAGGCGGAGCCCGCGCGAGGCTGGCCTCGCGTGCGGTGAGCGTCAGTCCCGCGCAAGCACGGCGAGCATCCACGCAGTGGGCCCATGGCCGCCCGGCATCT
>JBBQUY010000029.1:0-36847 GCA_038212015.1 Gaiellales bacterium
TGTTCCAGGTCCGCGCCGACCCAGCCCGCTCCGCCGACCGCCTCGCATGCCTCGCGGGCGCGCACACCCTCGCGCGCGTGGAACAGGACCCGCCAGCCATCGGCGACGAGCGCCTCGGCGATCGCACGCCCCACTCGACGAGCGGATCCGGTCACGACGGCTGTTCGAAGTTCAGTCACGTCGCCATACTGCCATTGACGCGGCCACCGAGTGGCCGCATTGTGGAGGCATGGCAGGCGGATCCCCCACGCACCAGCAGCAGCAGCGCCCCGATTCGGGCGGCGGCTGGTTCGCGCGCAAGGCCAAGGAATTTCTGCTCGGCACCCCGGTCGAGCTCGCCGATCCCGCGAAGATCCACATCACGCAGGTCGAGGACGAGGTCTACAACGCCACGTCCACCTACGCGTCAGCGAACTGTGGCCCGGCGTCCGTGATCATGGCGATCCGCCTGGTGAATCGTCCCGTGCCGGGCGAGGAGCGCGGCCTCACGGGCGAGGCGCTCATGCTCCACGTGCGCGCGCTGGCCACTGGCGGGTCCACCGACCGCTGGCGCGGCACGCACAACCTGCACCTGCAGTACGTGCTCAAGCAGGCCGGATGCGCGTGGACGATCCTCGAGGACGTGCGCGACATGCTCAGGCGCGTTCGTGAGGACGGGCAGCCCGTGATCATGGCGGGCAACCCTGCCGTGCCGACGACGTACACCGCACGCTTTCCCTACTACGACATCCGCCGCTACGACAACGGCCACTGGATCGTCGTCAGCCGCTTCGTCCCCGAACGCGGCACCTACATCGTCAACGATCCGCAGTCGACGATCGGTCCCGTCGAGGTGACCGCACAGGAGCTCGTCGCGTTCGACTCCAAGGACGGCGGCTTCGGCATCGCCGTTCGCCCAGCCTGACCGACGGTCAGTGGCCTGCCGGCATCTCGCCGGCGACGAGCACGATCCGGCCCGGGGGCTCGGTCGGGATCTTGCCGCCCGATGACAGGTACGTCGCGAGCGAGTCGATGTCCACGCCGTGGTCGGTCTTCTTCTTCGCCTTGGCGAGCGTCGTGAATCCGTCGCCGCCGTCGGCGATGAACGAGTTCGCCGCGACCGTGTAGGTGCGCGCCGGATCCAGCTCGGAGCCGTCGGCCATGACGACCTTCACGATCCGCTGGCCGACCGGCTTGGTCATGTCCACGTGCACGGTCATGCCCGAGACCTGCAGCACCTTCGGCGGCGACCCGTCGGCCGGGAACTGCTGCTCGAGCGTCTCGCGCACCTGCGCGCCCGTGAGCTCGAGCTTCATGACGCGGTTGCCGAACGGCTGCACGCTGAATGCCTGACCCCACGTGAGCGGCCCGGCCTTTTCGAGGTCCTTGCGGATGCCGCCCGGGTTCATCATGCCGATGTCGGCCTTCGCCGTCGTGCGCTGCGCATCGGCGATGAGCGCGCCGAGCGAGGTCTCTCCCGCGGCGTTCGCTTCCTTCGTGAGCGGCGCGGCGAGATTGGCGATGATCTTGCTCGTGCGGGGCGCGACGGCCTTCTCGAAGCGCGAGACGAGCGCCGCGACCTTCGGGTCAGGAGCGATGCCCGTCTCGTCGTTGATCACGAGGCGCTCGCTGCTCGAGACGACCTGCCCCGTCTTCCTGTCGACGGCCAGGTCGATCACGCCGATCGCCTTGGCGTAGTTGCCGGTGTGGATCACGGGCTTGCCCGCGATCTTCGTCGCGAACTGGTCATGCGAGTGCCCGGCGACGATCGCGTCGACCTCGGGATCGAGGCGCTTGGCGATGTCCTCGACCGGTCCGGTGACGTTGGACGGATCCTCCTTGGAGACCGTGCCGCCCTCGTGCATCACCAGCACGATCGTCTTCACGCCCTTCGCCTGCAGCTCGGGCACGTACCTGTTCACGCTGTCGGCGACGTCGAGCGCCTTGATGTTGGGAATGCCCTTGGCGGTCGTGACTGCCTTGAGGTCCTTCGTCACGGCACCGATGAACGCGACCTTGACGCCGTTGACTTCCTTGATCATGTACGGCGGCAGCACGGGCTTGCCGGTCTTCGCGTGCACGACGTTGGCGGCGATCCACGGGAACGGGCTGCCGGGCCACTTCTGCTTGCCGCGCGCGGCGGCGGTCTGCTTCGCGCCGCTGGCGGCGTCGACCGCGGCGGAGCGGCCGCGCCTGCGTCGCGTCCTCACCGGCGGCAGGCCCTGCTGCGCGCGCGCCGCCGCATACGCGTCGTCGCCGAAGATGACCCGGATCGCCTCGGCGTAGCCGCCGTCGAATTCGTGGTTGCCGAACGTCGACAGGTCCAGACCCATCGCGCCGAGCACGGCGATGGAGGAGTGGTGTCGCAGCAGCGTCGACTCCGGCGGCGCGGCACCGATGTTGTCACCTGCAGCGACGACGACCGTGCCGTTCGGATTGCCCGCGCGCTCTCGCTGGATGTACGACGACATCGTCGCCGCCCCACCGATGGCAATGTCGCCGACCTTCGACGAGCTGTCCACGAGCTGGCCGTGGAAATCGTTGAAGCCCACGATGCGCACGTGTGCGACGTCCGAGCCCGCAGCGCCCTGGGGCTTGTCCAGCCATGGCGTCGCCGACGCTGCCGGCGCCGACGGCAGCTGGGACGCCGGCGGCGCGAAGCCGAGGGCTGATGCGATGCTCGAGATCAGGCTCACATCCGAGTTGTCGCACGCGGATACGCTCGAGGACGGCCTCGGCGCGCCCCGTTGGCCTCGTACGGTCGCCGGTTGGGCGGGGGTGGCCGGGGCCGTGGGCGGGTCGGTCACGCATCGCGCACCGATCGCTACGGTGCTCGAATGCACTTGGCCTCCCCCGCTCCCGCGCTGCAGCCCACCCGCCCGATCCTTCGTGATGCCACCACTCGCGAGTGGGTCGCGAAGACCAAGGTCGGTGGCGACGAGCTCGGTTCCGTCGCCGCCCGCGCGCTCCAGTTCTCCCTCGAGGGCGACGGCGTGCCGTCGACGCGGCGCCTCGTGCCGCAGACCGAAGCGGCTGCGAAGCTGCTGTCGGGTCCCCAGGGTGCGGCCGTGGAGCAGGCCCTGCGCGGCATCGTCGCGACGACCGACGCACACGAAGGCACGACCTCCATCGCCGGCATCAGCCTTGCGCGTGGTGAGCGCGACTTCGCGGTGAACTCTGCACTGACGTGGCTTGAGCGCGGTGACGTGAAGGGCTGGAATCCGCGCGGCGGCGCGGCCGCGAAGGAGGCGCTCGGCGAGGCGCTCGACGGTGGCCGCCAGATCGCGAAGATGGCAGTCGCCCAGGCCCCCGGCTGGGTCAACCTCGGACCGTTCGCCACGCGTCAGCTGCTGCGACTCGCGGGCTCTGATTCCACGACGACGGCCGACGCGACGATGGGCGCGTGGATCGCGACGCTCGCCGCCCACGAGCCGCACCACACGATCACGCCGCCGCGAACCGGCGACATCATCAAGTCGAAGTTCCTCCAGGAACCGCTGCCGAAGGAGCTCGAGAAGATCCAGAAGGAGGATCCCTTCTCGACGCTCAAGCCGCTCAACTGGATCGAGGAAGGCACCGCCGACGTGCTCTCGTCCTGGGCGGGCGTGCTCCCGGCGACCGCCGCGAAGATGGGCGTGCCGTCGCTTGCGACGCTGCCCGAGCCGGCGATGCCCGAGGACTTCGACGTGATCATGGCGCTGCAGTCCGCGAGTGGACGCGGCGGTCGCTTCACCCCCGACGAGCGCGTCCTGGTCGACGCCCACATCGAGAAGACGTTCGGCACGCCCGCACGGTCCGACCTCGACCGGATGCAGATGGTCGTGATGCCGCTCACCGGCATGCGCAACTATCCGCTGCACGTCACGGCGCTGCACGCGCTGCTCGACCTGGGTGGCCTCGACTCGACCAACCCCGAGCACGCCCCGAAGGCAGCGGAGCTGTTGCAGGGCGCGCGACTGACGCACGTGCCGGGACGCATCGCCGAGGCGATCATCGAGCAGCAGGGCATCGACCCGTCGCTCCGCGAGGAGTTGCGCACGCAGGTCCGGGACCTGGGCGCGCACCTGAATGGAGCGCCGGACGAGGCGGCCGTGACGGCTGCGCTCACCGAGATCACGACGCTCGTCGAGTCCGCGCGACCTGCCTGACCTCGCCGTCGGGGAGGTGGAAACCTCCTGAAGCGTCCGTGAAACGTCGCGACATGTGCGTTGGCGACAGGTTGCAGCGACGTTCCGCTGCCGCAGCCGTTCGCGCGTTGTAGTGTCGATGCCGAGACGCGCTCCTGAGGGGGATGGCGCGTCGATCGCAGACATTCGACGAGGAGTGACGACATGGCAACTGCCACCGCATGGCCCCTGCAGGGCGGCGACATCAAGACGATCGAGTGGAAGGACTCCTGGACGTCGCTCGACGGCATCAGCGAGACCACCATGCGCAACCACTGGAAGCTCTACGAGGGCTACGTGGGCAAGTGGAAGGAGATCGAGGAGAAGCTCGGTGCCGTCGACCTGTCCAAGGCCAACCAGATCTACAGCGACTGGCGCGCCCTCAAGACGGATCTCACGTTCGCCATCGGCGGCGTGAAGAACCACCAGCTCTACTTCGGCACGCTCGGTGGCGACGGCTCGGCTCCGAACGGCTGGCTCGGCGACGCGATCGCGAAGCAGTGGGGCTCGTTCGACGCGTTCAAGGCCGACCTCAAGGCGACGGCCATGGCCGGTCGCGGCTGGGCATGGCTCGCCTACGACTGGGAGACCGGCAAGCTCGGCACCTACCTGGGCGACGCGCAGAACACGTTCCCGATCTGGAACGCCACGCCGATCCTGGCGCTCGACGTGTACGAGCACGCGTACTTCGCGGACTTCGGCACCGATCGCCCCGGCTACATCGATGCATGGTTCAAGAACCTCGACTGGGCCGTCGTGACCGAGCTCGCCGAGGAGTTCGAGATCAACAAGTACCTCAATAGCTGAGCCGCACGGCACAGTCATCGAGTTCGACGAGGGCGGTGGTCACCTGCATGCAGGTGGCGCCGCCCTCGTCACGTCTCCAGCGCGACGTGCATGCGTCTCAGCGCCCGCGTCGACGCCGCAGCTCCTGCCAGCTCGGCATGACCGGAGTCGGAATGAACGCCGTACCGTGCTGGGCGATGTTGAGCGCTTCCGCGCGCGGATCGCGCTCTGCCGGCGCAAGCGTGTGGACCGGCTCCATCCGGGATACCGGCGATGCGGTGCTCGACCACCACGGCCCATCGATGACCGAGGGCGGATCGACGGGGTCCAGGGGTTCGATGCTCATGCGAGGTCGCTTTCGGTCGGTGCGGTGAGTGGTTCATCACCATGTGACCATGTGCTCGGCAGGAGATCTGTCGTCCAGCCCACATGCTGCGAACGTTGCATCATCTCGCACGCGGGAAGATAGGTTGCCGGACGTCGAGAACCAATGGGGGGGCGAACGTCCGTGGAGGCACCGAGCGGCATGAACCAGTACGCGATCGCTGCGATGGGCAGCGACCAGCCAGGAATCGTCGCTGCCGTGGGTGAGGCCCTGCTCGCACTTGGAGGCAACATCGACGATTCGTCGATGACGATCCTCGGCGGCCATTTCGCGATGCTGCTGGTCGTGAACGCCCCCGTCGACCGCGACGAGCTGCAGCAGTCACTCGAACCGGTCGCCACGCAGTTCAACCTGCTCCTGGAGGTGCGTACGGCCGAGCGTCACCCGTTCAGCAACGAGAATCGCGACGACTACGTCGTGGCGGCGTACGGCCCCGACAAGCCGGGGCTCGTCTCCACGCTCTCGCGCGTGCTCGCCGACGCACACGCGAACATCACGGACTTCGGGAGCCGACTGGGCGCCGACCAGACATTCGCGATGTGGTTCAACGTGAGCCTCGCCGACGGCACCGACATCGACGCGCTCGGACAGGCGCTGGGCGACGCGGGACGCTCGCTCCAGCTCGACGTTCGCCTCTACCACGCCGAGGCCGACGAGCTGTGATCCGCGAGGTCGTACGGTATCCCGATTCGCGGCTCAAGACCGTGTGCGAACCCGTGGGTGGCTCCGGGCCGCTCGAGGGTGCAGCCGCGCAGCTCGCGCAGGACCTGCTCGACACGATGGCGACCTACCCTGGCTGCGTCGGGATCGCGGCCCCGCAGCTCGGCGAGCTCGTGCGCATGTTCGCGATCGACGTGACCGGCCACAAGCGTGCGAAGAGCTGTCACGGCAAGCTCGTGCTCGTCGATCCCGTCGTCGTCGCACGATCCGGCAACGTGTCGATGCGCGAAGGCTGCCTGTCGATCCCCGACTTCACCGGCAACGTACGGCGAGCCGAGAAGATCACGCTGCAGGCGCGCGGCGTCGACGGCGAGACGCTCACGCTCGAATGCGACGCCTACGAAGCGCGCGTGGCGCTGCACGAGCTCGACCACCTCGACGGGCTGCTGTTCCTGGATCGGGTACGGTCGGCGAAGGACGTCTTTCCGAGGAAGCAGTACCAGTGAGCACCCCGTCGCCCGCAGCTGTCGAGTTCGTCGTTCCCGCCGCGCACGCGGAGGAGGATCCACGAACGGTCCTGGCCGAGCTGTTCGGTGCCGACTACTCCGCACGCGCGCTCACGCCGCAGCGGTCCGACACCGCGCCCGACGTCGTGCGCCGCGCGCTCGCACGCTTCGCTCCCTACGACGCACGCTCCGGCATGGACCTCGCCGCTGGCTGGTGCGTCGCCGACCATGCCAACGCCGGCGCGATTCGTTCCGCCACGTGGGACGACGCCACTGAGCGCCTCGGCGCGCTCGCCGACCGCGTCTACGCGACGAGTCGATTCGTCGTCGGCCTCGGTGGCGATCACTCGGTGTCGTGGCCGCTCGTCGAAGCCGCTGCGCGCCGGGTGCGTGCGCAGCAGGGCCCGTCCGGCCGGCTCGGCGTGCTGCAGCTCGACGTGCACCACGACGTGCGACCGCTCGATGACGGCCCCTCCAACGGCACGCCGTTTCGCGGCCTGCTCGAATCCGGGACGATCCATCCCGACGACCTCGTGCAGGTCGGCATCCATCCGTTCGGCAATCGCCGGCATCTCGCCGAGTACTGCGACGAGCAGCGCATTCGCCGCTTTTCGCTTGCCGAAGTCGCCGAGCTCGGGCCGGAGGAGACCGCGCATGCGGCGCTTCGTGCGCTCTCCGGAACGGATGCCATCTACCTGAGCGTCGACATCGACGTGCTCGATCGGGCGTTCGCGCCGGGTACCGCGGCGGCGCTTCCTGGCGGGCTGGATCCGGCGACGTTGACCACGATCGTGGAGACCGCCTGCTCGGATCCGCGCGTGATGGGCATGGATGTGGTGGAATTCGACCCGGAGCGCGACGTCGCCGACGTCACGGCCTACGCGGTCGCGAACGTGGTGATGTCCGCGCTGTCCGCCGTCGCGCGACGCGCCGGAAGGCCGGACTGAGGAACTCATGCTCGATCGCATCTCGCCCAACACGATCACGTTCTCGCGCATCGCGCTCATTCCCGCGTTCGTGCCGTTGCTGCTCGTGCGCGAGGAGTACCAGTACGGATCACAGATCGCATTCGCGGTCTTCGCGCTGCTGAGCCTGACTGACGGCATCGACGGCTACGTGGCACGCTCGCGCAACAAGATCACCCGGCTCGGCATCTTCCTCGACCCGCTCGCCGACAAGCTGCTCGTGACGGCGGCGCTCGTCGCCCTCGTGGAGCTGCAGGAGATCGCAGCGTGGGTGGTCGTCGTGATCCTCAGTCGCGAGTTCGCGGTCACCGGGCTGCGACTGATCGCGTCGGGCGAAGGTGTGGTGATCGCCGCGCACTGGCTCGGCAAGCTCAAGACCGTCGCGCAGATCGCGCTCGTGCTCGCGCTGATCCTTCCGGACACCCCGGCGATGGTGGGCACCATCCTCACCGCCGTCACCGTGGTCCTGACGATCGGATCGGGCGCCGAATACTTCTGGAAGGCGCGTCACCTGCTGCGCGAGGAGCCGCGCACCAGGCACGGTGACGGTCCCGGTGGTTCGGTGTCGCGTGAGCCGGTGGTCCCGGCCGATGCTCCACGTATTTGATTCGTGTATTGATTCCATAGATTGCACCGGTCGAATCTGGGCATGAGTCGTTCGATTCAATCCGAGGAGACTTACATGGCTGCTGCACCGAAGAAGAAGACGTCGACGACCAGCAACGCGCGCAGGGCCGCGACGGGTGCCGCCGGTCGTGCCGCGAAGAGTGCAGCCAAGGGCGCCGCCAAGGGTGCCGCGCGCACGGCCGCAAAGGGAGCCGCCAAGGGCGCGGCCAAGACCGTCGCAGCCAGCGGTGATCGGCTCGGTCGCGGCACGCGCTGGACCGACGAGCAGGTGAGCCTGCTGCTCAAGACCGTCACGTCGAGCCCCACCGCGAAGGAAGCATTCGAGGTCGTCGCCCGCCAGATCGACAAGAGCGCAGGGACCGTCGCCCAGAAGTACTACAACATCCAGAAGGCCAACGGCAGCCCGGCGAGCGCTGCTCGAAAGAGCCCGGCAGCAACACGCTCGACGGGCCGACCCGCCGGACGACCCGCGGGCTCGCGCGCGGGCGGCGGCGGGCTGCCGAACGCGACCGAACTGCGGACGCTGACCGTCGACGAGCTCACCGGGCTTGCGATGCGCGTGAAGACGGAGATCGATCGTCGACGCTCGGAGCTCGACGCGGCATCCAGGGCGCTCAAGGGCTGACCGCCACCGACGCTCGCGTCGCTACTCGACCTGTATTTCCGGCAGGCGCTGCAGCCACCTGGGCAGGTACCAGTTGTGCTCGCCGAGCAGCGCCATCGCCGCGGGCAGCAGCACGCCTCGCACGAGCGTGGCATCGATGAGCAGCGCCACCGCGATGCCGAAGCCCATCTGCTGGAACATCACCAGGTCGCCCACGGCGAAGCCGACGAACACCGCGACGATGATGAGGGCCGCACCCGTGATGAGTCGGCCGGTCGAGCCGACCGCCCAGGCGACGGCTTCGCGCGTGTCGCCGTCGTGGAGCCAGCGCTCGCGGATCCGGGTCATCAGGAACATGTGGTAGTCCATGGACAGGCCGAACAGCACGCTGAACAGGAACAGCGGCACCCAGGCATCCATGACGTCGACCTGCTGGAACCCGAGCAGGTCGGCGCCCACCCCGTGCTGGAACACGAGCACGAGCAGTCCGTAGGTGGCGCCGACCGACAGCAGGTTGAGCACGATCGCCACCACCGGCACCGCAAGCGAGCGGAACACGACGAGCAGGATCAGGAAGCTCAGGGTCAGCACGAACGCGAGCACGATCGGCAGCCACTCGCTCATCACGTCGAAGTAGTCGATGTTGAGCGCGGTCTCGCCGGTGACGAGCACGCGCAGGTCGTCGCCACCTGGAACGTCGAGCGCCGCGGGGACGTGGTCGCTGCGCAGGTTGCGGACGCGTTCGACGGCGTCGACCGCGAGCGCGTCGGCGCCGACTGACACCTCGACCACCGCGAGCCTGCCGTCGTCGGCGCGTGCGGCGACGCGGGGCTCGCCGAAGCCGCGCGCGCCGCCGAGCTCCTTGCCCAAGGCGGACGTGAACGCCATGATGGTGGATTCGTCGATGTCCTCGTCCGACGTCACCACGATCCGCGCGGGCTCGGATGACTCGCGCGGAAAGTTCGCCTTGAGCGCGTCGAAGCCCTGGCGCGTCGGCAGGTCTGCGGGCAGCGTGGAAATGCCTGATGCGCCGGTCTCCATCCCGAGCAGGGGGATGGCTGCCGCGATGAGCAGGAGGGCCACCGACCCACCCCAGCGGATCGGGTGCCGCATCACGCGACGTACGAGGTTGGCCCAGAACCCGTGCGTGCCGTCGCTCGAGCGCGCGGCTCGTCGACCGATGAAGGGGACGGGCAGGAAGTCGACGCGGTCGCCGAGGATGCGCAGCACCGCCGGCAGCAGCGTCAGCGCGGCAAGCACCGACGTGATGCCCACGAGGATCGCGCCGGCCGCGAGGCTGCGCATGATCGTCGTCGGGATGAGCAGCATGCCGGTGAGCGCGACGACGAACGTCAGCCCGCTGAAGAGCACGGCGCGACTGGCGGTGGCGCCGGTGGTGCGGATCGCCGCGTCGCGCGCGGATCCCGCGGTGCGCTCCTCGCGGTAGCGCGACAGCACGAACAGCGAGTAGTCGATCCCGAGCGCGAGGCCCATGCCCGAGATCATGTTGACCACGAAGAGGTTGACCTCCCAGACCTGCCCGATGAGCGCGGTCAGTGCGAGCGCGCAGATGATCGCGACTACGGCGATCATGAGCGGCATGAGCGCGCCGATGACGGTGCCGAACACGAGCAGCAGCACGAGCATCGCCACGGGCAGGCCGACGTAGAGCTCGCCTTCCTTGAGGTCCCGTTCGCTCAGCTTGGTGAAGTCGTGGTCGAGCGTGTAGTTGCCGGTCACGTCCACGGCAAAGTCCGGCGCCCGGTCGGCGTCTCGCACCGCCTCGATGAGGCGTTCGGCGCTCTCGACGGGATCCTTCGTGTACTGCAGCGGGATGAGCATCGCGCGGCGGTCTTCGGAAAAGGGTCCGGCGGACGCCTGGGCGTCGGCGCCCTCGGGCGCGGCGATCTCGACCCCGACCTTCGGCGCCTGCTGTACGAGCGGCGCGAGGAACTCCGTGAACTCGGGGGAGTCGACGAGGTAGCGCTCGGAGCGGACGATGAGCACCTCGTCGACGCCCTTGCGTGCATCGAGGTGTTCGCGGATCTCCTCGAAGGCCCGCATCGATTCGGGCCGGTTGGTCGTCTCCTGCGAATTGTTGAGACCGCTGCCGAGCAGCGTCGCGATGATCGCCACCGAGGTGACGACGATCACGATCCACGCCGTGACGACGCGCCACGGATGGGCGAGCGCCAGTCGGATCGGGAGGGAGGGGCGGGATGCGGCGTCGGAGCTCATTCGATCACCTTACGTTATTGATTGATCACTCACAACCCCCCGGAGTGAACCGATCATACGCCTCCTTCCCCCGCGACCGCACGCGGCCACACGCCGTGGCCGACGCGGCCGCACCCGGTGGGGTCGCCGTATCGTTGCGTCGTGGCCGGCGAGGATCTGGCATGCCCACGGCACCACTCTTCTATCAGCCACTCGTCATGGCACGAGTACAGACCGCCAAGATCGCGGATACCACCGTGATCGATTCGTTCCAGGCGGGTCAAAAGCAGATCAACGAGGCGTACCAGAACCCCAAGTTCCGGCCCGCGATCGACGGGATCGTTGCTGGCTTCACGAAGCTGCAGGATTCGCTGCCGGGCTCCAGGACGCTCGAGCAGCCGCAGTTCGCGTTCGACGAGAACCAGTACATCGCCAACCGCGTGATGACGACGATGCGGCTGCATCCCAACCTGTTCGACGCGACGAGCCCCGACCAGGCTGCCGAGATCGGCGTGAAGCTGGTCGACGAGGCGAAGAAGGAGCTGGCCGAGAACCCGGGCATGCGCGCCGTGGGCGACACGCTCGAGGTCGCACCTGACGTCACGCGACTGTTCCAGAAGCATTGGGAAGGCGGCGAGCTCAGCACGGGTGACGTCGCGTACCTGGGTGTCACGGCTTCCCGCGAGCTGCAGCGTTCGGTCACGCCGCTCGAGCCGGACGCGACGCATCCGCAGCTGCAGTGGATCGAAGATTCCTCGGCATGGCTGCTCGGCATGTGGCCGGGCGCGGCGTCCAGGACCGCGGCGGCGCTGGGCCTGAAGGCCGACGGCAAGGAAGTCGAGAAGATTGTCGACGCCTGGCGTGGCGACATGCAGGCGGTGGAGCCGAAGGTCGTGCAGCCGCTGCAGTCGCTCACGGCGCTGCTCGGCGCTGCCGGCATCTCCGGGAGCGACGAGGCGGCCGGTGCCGCGGCGTTCCAGGTCCTGCAGAGCACGCCGCTCGAGGGCGTTCCCGCCGGCATCGCGCAGTCGCTCGTTGGTCACAACAAGCTCCCTGCGGACAAATCCGACTACCTTGCATCGCGCATCGTCGAGACGACGGGATCGCCCGGCAACATCAAGGGCCTGCTCGCCGAGATCGAACTCATGAAGCAGCCGCCGCCGGTGGAGCCCCCGCCGGGTGGTGGTACGCCGCCTCCGGGTGGTGGTACGCCGCCCCCGGGGCCGCCCAACCCCGAGCCGCCCCCAGGCGGCACCACGCCGCCGCCGGTCGATCCGCCGAAGACCGACCCGCCTGCTGACGAGCCGCCGAAGACGGATCCGCCGGCCGATGAGCCGCCGAAGACCGATCCGCCCAAGGACGAGCCGCCGAAGACCGATCCGCCCGCGGACGAGCCGCCGAGGACCGATCCGCCCGCCGACGAGCCGCCGAAGACCGATCCGCCCGCCGACGAGCCGCCGAAGTCGGACCCGCCCGCCGAGGGCGAGCCGATCGTCACGGCCGCCGGTGGTGGCTCGCAGATGACGCAGGAAGAGTTCGACTCGCTGCTGAAGTCGGTCCAGACCGACCTCGGCCCGCACCCGGTGGATGCGATCCCGGTCGACGTGCCCCCGTCGCAGATGCACGGCCACGCCCACTGACGCGGCTGAGACACGCCCTCGCGCCACGGGTTCGTACGTGACAGTCGAGTACCGACGCCATCGTACGAACCGGGCGGTTGAGACACGGCCTCGCGCCACGGGTTCGTACGTGACAGTCGAGTACCGACGCCATCGTACGAACCGGGCGGTTGAGCGCTCAGGCGCCGGGTGTCAGCCGACCGGCTGCGCCGCGCCGCCGTGCGCGAACGAGCGCACCGCATCCACTGCGCGCTCGAAATTCCTGAATCCCTCGTCGAGCTGCGCGCTCGCCGCCGGCTCGAACGTGCGCTCTGCGGTCCAGGCGTCGGCAACCGCGTCGAGCGTCGGGTGGATGCCCACGCCGTGGGCTGCCAGGTAGGCCGCGCCGAGCGACGTGGTCTCCACGTGCACGGGTCGCGTCACCGGCAGGTCGAGCACGTCGGCCTGCAGCTGCACGAACAGGTCGTTGGCCGCCATCCCGCCATCCACGCGCAGCTCGTCCACCGCGGTGCCCTCCGCACGCATCGCTTCCACGACCTGGCGAACCCGGAACGCCACCGCCTCCAGCGTCGCGCGCGCCACGTGCGCTCGCGTCGTGCCGCGCGTCACGCCCAGGATCGCAGCGCGCGCATCGGCATCCCACATCGGCGCACCCAGGCCCGCGAACGCCGGAACCACCACCACGCCGCCGGAGTCCGGCACGCTGCCGGCGAGCGCCTCGATTGCCGGCGCGGAGTCGATGAGCTTGAGCCCGTCGCGCAGCCACTGCACGCTCGCACCCGCCGTGAACACGCTGCCCTCGAGCGCGTATGACATCTCGCCACCGAGCCGCCAGCCCACGGTCGAGATGAGCGCACTGCTCGCCGGCGCATTCGACCCGCTGTTGACGAGCACGAACGCGCCCGTCCCATACGTCGCCTTCGCCTGTCCGACTGACAGGCACGCCTGTCCGAACAGCGCCGACTGCTGATCGCCGGCGATGCCCGCGATCGGCGCGCTGATGCCCAGGTATGCCTCCGGCTCGCACGCCGCCAGCTCGCCCGCACAGTCCACGACCGTCGGCAGCCACGCCTGGTCGACGCCGAACAGCTCGCACAGCTCGCCGCTCCACGTGCCCGCGTGAATGTCGAACAGCATCGTGCGCGCCGCGTTCGAGGCGTCCGTGATGTGCGACGCGCCGCCGGTCATGCGATGCACGAGCCACGAGTCGATCGTGCCGAGCCGCAGGCGACCTGCGCTCGCCGCGGCGCGCACGTCGTCGTCATGTTCCAGCAGCCACTCGACCTTTGTCGCGCTGAAGTAGGGATCGAGCGGCAGGCCCGTCACCTCGCGCACGCGCGCGGCCAGCCCGCGCTCGCGCAGCGCGCGACAGCGGCCGGCGGTTCGGCGGTCCTGCCAGACGATCGTCGGTCCCACCGCGCGCCCGGTCTCGGCATCCCACGCGACGATCGTCTCGCGCTGGTTGGTGATCCCGACCGCCGCCAGGTCGCCCGCCACGACGCCCGCCGCGGCCATCGCCTCGGTCGTCGACTCGAGCACCGTGCGCCAGATCGCCTCCGGATCATGCTCCACCCAGCCGGGCGTCGGAAAGTGCTGCGGATGCTCGCGATACCCGCGCCCGAGGATCTGTCCATCGGGGCGTACGACGAGCACGGTCGTGCCCGTGGTGCCCTGGTCGACGGCGAGGATGAGTTCTCGAGTGCTGGCCATGTCGGGCTCCTGCCCGACGATGCGCGTTCGCTATCGCGCGCGGGTCAGCGAGTCTCGAGCGTCGGGTGCTGCTCGAGGCGCTCGAGGCCGTTGAACACGAGGTTGGCGATGTGCGCCGCGACTTCCTCGCGGCTCGGGCTGCCGGTCTCGAGCCACCACTGGCCGATGTTGGCGATGAGGCCGATCACGCCGCGTGAGTACAGCGGCGCGTACGTGCGGTCGAACCCGCGCGAATCAAGCTCCTGGGCAAGCAGCAGGTCGACGCGGTCGGCGACGTCGCCGAGCACCGTCGTCCACGACGTGCGCGCACCCTCGACCTTGGAGGTGTCTCGCAGCAGCACGCGGAAGCCGTCGGGCCGCTCCTCGATGTAGCGCAGGAACGCATCGGCCGACGCCTCGACCCGTGCACGGGCGCCGCTCACCGTGAGCGCTTCGGACATGCGCTCGAGCAGGTCGCTGACCTCGCGGTCGAGGATGACCGCGTAGATGCCTTCCTTGCCACCGAAGTGCTCGTAGACGATCGGCTTCGTGACGCCGGCGCGCTGCGCGAGCTCCTCAACCGACACCGCGTCGTAGCCCTTTTCGGCGAACGCGCCACGGCCGACGACGAGCAGCTGCTCGCGGCGCTCGGCTGCGCTCATGCGCTTGCGGGGGCGTGGAGGCGTGGCGGACATGAAGTCAGCCTACCCCGGCGCCGCCTGATCCAGCGTGACCCGCGGCCCCAGCTTGAGCGCGAACTCCGACTCCGGTCCGGGCCATGTCACCCGGTCGCCGTCGAGCCGTGCGAACGGGCTCAGCTCGTGCCGGCGCGGCAACCCGTCGTCGATTGCATGCAGCACCGGGTGTCCGCGCGCCACGAGCGTGTCCGACACGAGCCAGCGATGGCACCGCCATGGCACGGCCTCCGAACACATGATCGCCACCAGCTGGCGCTCCGCCAGCTGCACCAGCTCGTGCAGGGCGTCCGCGTACTCCGCGGTGTGCGTGTAGCGAGCGTACGCGCGAAACGACGTATTGCGCCATGCGTCACCCACCTGCGGATCGGCATCGACCGTGCTGCGCCGTCGTCCGCCGAGCCCGCGCAGGTGGTGGTAGTCGATCTCGCGCTGTGCAAGCGACTCGCGAAGCTGGTCCTGGCCGAAGTGCGGCATCCGCCGCGACCCCGGAAACGCCCGGACGTCGACGATCGCGTCGATGCCGTGCACGCCGAGCAGGTCGAGGAACTCGAGCTCGTCGCGGTTGGAGTGGCCGATCGTCAGAACGGGTGCAGGATGGTCCATGGGCGCTCCCTCGCACCGTTCCCGCACTCGCGGGCGCTACTCCGCGCGCCGTCGCCTGCGCTCGAGTGCACCAGCGCTCGGCGTCTTCACGTTCGACACGAGCCGTAGGCGCTCCATCGTGCGGATCACCATCGCGGTGATGTCGACCTGCCACCAGCGCAGCCCGTGGACCGCGCTCGAGGGAAACGCATGGTGGTTGTTGTGCCAGGACTCGCCCATCGACAGGATCGCGAGCATCCAGTTGTTCGTCGACCTGTCGCCGCTCTCGAACGGGCGCGAGCCGAACACGTGACAGATCGAATTGGTGCTCCACGTGATGTGGTGTCCCACCATCAGCCGCACCGGCCCACCCCACAGGAAGCCGGTGAATGCACCCATGAGCGTGCCGCTGAGCGCGTAGCCGATGAGCGCCGGGATCACGACGATGCTCAGCACGGCAAACGCCGGCCACCAGCGGCTGATCACGACGATGCCGCGCAGCCTGAGCATGTCGGGCGCCCAGCGCGCCGGATCGCTGTCTTCGGTTCGGTTGAGCATCCATCCCACGTGCGCATGCCACAGGCCCTTGAGCATGCCCCACGCGCGCTCGTCGCCATGCAGGTGGGGCGAGTGCGGGTCGCCCTCCTCGTCGGAGTGCGCGTGGTGGCGACGATGGTCGGCCACCCAGTTGAGCGGCGCGCCCTCCACGGCGAGCGATCCCAGCGCGGCCCAGATGTTGCGCACCCACGGCTTCGTGTCGAAGCCCGCGTGCGTGAGCATGCGATGGAAGCCGACGGTCACACCCAGGATCGAGATCACGTACATCGTGACGAAGGCTGCCGCGTCGCTCGCCGCGAACCCGTTGCCCCAGAGCAACGCGATCGCGAGTGCCAGCCCGGCGAGCGGCCCCAGCGTCACGATGAGCATGACGACCTTCTGGCGCCGGATCCGATCGGGCGTGAAGTGGCGCAGGCCCCTGATCTGGCGGCGCGGGCGCGGCTCGGGATGGACGGGCGACTCTTGGTGGGGCGCGGTGGCGACGGGCATCTCGAGGGACCTTCCCTGCGTGGTTACATGACCGTAAGTTACCATGCCGTCACTTGGGGAACGTAGGTACCTAGGAGCGCCGGGTGCCACAGATAGGTAATTCCACCGTCTCCGCACCGAGGGGGTCCGTGAGACCTTGATGGAGCAAGGCAGTGAGGCACCAGCCACCCGGAGCGCCGGGAATCATGGAAGGGGCCCGCGAGCGCCACACGCCACCCGGTTCGCCGACCGGGACGTGGCAGCCGCCAGGTGGAGGGGACTTCACTGTCAGCGCCCGGGAACACGCCGGTTGAGGGGGACGCCGCCCCGAGACCTGTCCCGGAAGCTTTCGACAACGCAACGTCCCATCCCGTCACGTCCCATCAAGTCCCATCTAGTCCCACACCCACACCACGCCACAGCCACGGCCAGCACGACGAACTCGTCCCTCGTCATCTGGCTTTCACGACCCCGGCCCGCACGCCTCGTCCCCGTGCATCAGGCCGGGGTCGTACCTCTTCGTCGAGCACGCTGTATGCGTTCGACGAGCCCAACGCTTGGTGCTCATGCGGTATCAAACGTTCGATTGGTCGCCGTCAGGCGGGCGACGGGGGCGTGTCGATGCCAAGCTCGTCGCGCAGCTCGCCGAGCGTGCCGGCGCGCGTGGCGACCACGTCGTGGGCGTGGATGCTCTCGTGGTTGACCTGCATCGCGACCAGTCGCGCGTGCTGAGGCAGCTCGCCCCCGACCTGCGGATGCGCGATCGCGTCCGACAGCAGGGCGCGAACGCAGTCCTCGACGAAGCGCGGGTCGGCATGCGCGGCTTCTACGACCGCTCGCTCGTCATCGCGCTTGAGCAGCTCGTGCACGTTCGCGCTCATCGAACCGCGGACCAGCTCCACCAGCACGAGTGGATCGACCGGCTCGGTAACCGCGCCGTCACCGCTCAGCACGACCTCAAGCCGGCCGGTGCTGCGCTGGTTGTGCGTGGCGACCGGGATCGCCGACAGTGCCTGCGCGATCGTGGCGTCGTCCATGCCTTCGGCGACGAGCCGCTCGCGGGCCGCATCGCGAACCAGGTGCTGCGCGCACGGGCAGGCCGTCATGCCGATCGCCTCGACGCCCACGGTCGTGATCGTTCGCGGCTCCGTGCCGGTGCGGTCCACGAACACGGACGCCCACGTGTCGAACGGGTCGATCGTGCGGCGTCCGCTCGCCGGCGACACCCGCGGCAGCGCGATCGTCGCCCGCACCGATGCATGACCTGTCTCGCTGCCCTGCAGCTCGACGGCGCGCGTGGCGATGACCGCGGCGAGCACCGCGAGACTTGGTACGTCGTGTCCGTCGTTGCCCACGAGCGACAGCGCCTGATCGAGCGCCTCGTGAAAGCGCGACAGGTGCGCGCCGCGCGCATCAGCCCCGACCGACGCTGCGATGTCGAACGTCGCGGTGGTCGGGGCATTCCACGCGCCGAGCACGATCCCGCGCACCACGCCGGACACGCTGACCTGGTCGAGCGCAAGCGCGATCGACGGCTCGGTGGCCTGCAGGTCGAGGGAGTGGGAGGTGAGGGTCACGGAAGTTCGGTTAGGGAAGCGTCGTCGGCGCGAGGTGTCGCGTCGCGTCGCGCCGGGTAGCCGGAATGCTGCGGCGCGCAACGCATTGTCGCATGACGAACGCAAGGAGCACGGCACATGGCAGTGGCATCGGGGCAGGACACGCAGCAACTGCTGCGGCAGGCGATCGGTCCGGCCTGTCACGAACTTCGCAGCCCGCTCGCCGTCGTGTACGGATTCGCACGCATGCTCGAGGGCGCGCCCGACATCGAGCCCGCCGCCCAGGAGAAGTACATCGGGCAGATCGTGCGCAGCGCCGAGCGGCTCGACCGCATGCTCGACGACCTGTCCAAGATCGGTCGCATCGCCGCGCAGCGCATGCATCCGCAGCTCGAGCACATCCCGCTTCGATCGATCGTCGACGACCTGTGCGCCACGAGCACCAACGACGGGCGCCTCGCCGTCGACCCCGGCGCCGACGTCACCGTCAAGGCCGATCCAGCGTGGCTGACCGAATCGCTGCAGGCGATCGTCGACGGACTCTGCTTCGAAGACGGGATCGACGTGCGTCTCACGTGGCGGCACGAGCCGCACGAGGTGCAGCTGCACATCGTGCCGAACTCGTCGTTTCCGATGATCGACGTCGAGCCGGACAAGTCCGGTCTCGGGATCTCGCTGGCCCGCATGCGGGTGGTCGCCATGGGCGGCACCTTCGAGGGCTCGGGCGATCGAATCGTCGTCACGCTGCCGCGCGGCTGAACGTAGCCAGGCAGCAGCTTCGGATCCTGTCACGAGATCGGCACGAAGTCGTGCGCCTTTCGTGACAAAGGGACCTCGCGGAGACTCGACATGCAGGCATACGATTCGTTCCACGCATGCACGAGACCCCGCCGACACCCGACCCTGTAACGCGCCGCGACAGCGAGCGCGGCTCGAGCACGATCGAGTACGTCGGGCTGGGCTCGCTCGCGACGATGATCGTCACCGGTATTGCAGCAGCCGTCGACTCGGCGGCCGGCGACCGCGTGGCGGCGGCCGTCGTTCGTCGCCTGATCGCAGCGGTCAGCGGCACCGAATGACATTCGACAGCCGGACGAAACGACGGCTGGATGCGGGGTTTGGCGGACGGCCACGGGGTAGGCCGCGCCACTGGCCGGGACGGCCCGGTTACAGGAGTGGTCCTACTCGGAGATAACCAGTTGCATCTCCCACTTGCTCCGGGCGGCAGGCCACAGCACCCCACGTGCTGCACCAGTCAATCCGGGACGGGTATAGGATGCGGTGCGATCCGGCATGACGCCCGATCTCGTCGCCATTCGTCACGCGCGTTCGCGGTGTCGGAGCAGGCTGGCTCGCATCCCCCTGTCAGGAAGACACGCTCCCCCATGCCAAGGAGGCATCAGCTTGCTCACCGTCAGTGACATCGTCGTGCCCGACGTTGCCGAGCTCAAGAAGCTCGCGGACCGCGGCCATGAAAATGGCTATCTCACCATGCAGGAGATTGCTCAGGAACTCTATGAGCAGGACATTGCCGAAGAGCACATCAAGGACTTCTACACGTACCTTGTTGAGCACGACATCGAGCTCATCGATGCCGGTGACGCTCGCTCCGACGGTGCGTTCGGCGCCGAGGACAAGGAAAAGGAAAAGCCGGTCCCCACTCCGGCGCCTGCCCTTGACCTGACCGTCGACCCCTCGCTCGACAGCCTCCGCCTCTACCTGCGCGAGATCGGCAAGGTGCCGCTGCTCACCGCCGAGGAAGAGGTCAGCCTCGCCAAGCGCATCGAGCGCGGCGACATGGCGGCGAAGACGAACATGATCGAGGCGAACCTTCGCCTGGTCGTGTCGATCGCCAAGGGCTACCTCGGTCGAGGCCTGTCGTTCCTGGACCTCATCCAGGAGGGTTCGCTGGGTCTCATCCGTGCGGTCGAGAAGTTCGACTACCGCAAGGGCTACAAGTTCTCCACGTACGCCACGTGGTGGATCCGCCAGGCCGTGACCCGCGCCATCGCGGACAAGGCCCGTACGATCCGCATCCCGGTGCACATGGTCGAGAAGCTCAACAAGGTCGTGCACATCGAGCGCCAGCTCGTGCAGCGACTGGGTCGAGAGCCGCAGGCGGAGGAGATCGCCAAGGAGCTCGACATGCAGCCCGACGAAGTGCGCGAGATCCTGCGCATGGCGCAGCTGCCGGTCTCCCTCGAGAAGCCGATCGGCGAAGAGGAAGAATCGGAGCTCGGCGACTTCGTCAAGGACGAGACCGTCATCAGCCCGTTCGAGCAGGCGCAGCTGCGGCTTCGCAAGCAGGACATCGATCGTGCCCTGGGTGCACTTCCGGAGCGCGAGCGTCGCGTGATGGAGCTGCGCTTCGGCCTCAAGGGCGAGCATCCGCGCACGCTCGAGGAAGTCGGTCGCGAGTTCGGCGTGACGCGCGAGCGCATCCGCCAGATCGAGAACAACACGCTCAAGAAGCTCGAGAGCCTGCCGGAGGCACAGCCCCTCCGCGACAGCGATGGCTGAGTGAGCGAACCACCACCTCTGACAGGGTGATGCGATTCGACGAGCGGTCGGCCTTCGGGCCGGCCGTTCGCGTCTTCGTGGACGGCGACGACGCGATACCATCTGCGCATGAACGACCATGTGGACAGCAGGCAGGGCACACCGATCACGGTCGACGAGTCGCGCGACTTCGACATCGGCGTGCTCGACGTCGTGCTCGCCATCCTCACGCTGCCGCTGCTGTTCTGGGCGCTCATGTACGCGGTGACCGGCGCGGAGCGGATCGTCGCCACCCGTGGCGAGCGCTATCGCCTGTACGCAGCGCTGCTGGCGCTCGAGGTCATGATCGCGGGCGCAATCGCATGGTGGGTCACCCGATGACCTTTCGCCCGCCAGGAGACGACGAGCCCGGCCTCGACGACGTCAACCCGATCGAGCTGCCGCCGGAGCCGTCGGCGGAGGTGGCCGAGGAGCAGCGCCGGCACCTGCGGCGCATCATGGCCGGCTTCGTGATCGTGGTGCTGCTGCTGCCGTTCGCAGGCATCGGCGGCGCCTGGAGCTGGCTGCTGCTGCCCGTGATCGCAGTCGCGGCGCTCGCGCTGCGGGAGGCGATCCGGCTCAGGCGTTCGGTGTCTCGACACGGGGCAGCACGCGGGCGGTGACGCCCTCGATCTGCTGCACCGTCACGCGCGCGTCCACCGGGATGATCTGCTCGGGTGCACCGTCGGCAACCCGCGCGGTCCAGTACTCGGTGCCGACGCGGATCTGCCCCGTGTTCGCGAGGTTGTCGATCGCGATCGTGACGATGCCACCCTTGCCGGCCATGCGGTCGACGTTCGTCGCGATCTTCGGGGACTCGAGCTTGCCCTTGAGCAGCGGGCGCGTAAGCAGCATGAGCACTATCCCGGTCACCGCGAACGCGAGCAGCTGCCACGTGAGCCCACCGTCGAGCCCCGCGACGAGCGCTGCGGCGCCCGCCCCGACCGCGAAGTACATCGCGACGAACGCCATCGTCACGACTTCGAGGATCACGAAGCCCGCCGCGATCGCGATCCAGAGGATGACGTAGCTCTCCATGCTCAGGCTCCCAGGCTCTGGCCGGTGTTGAACCCGCCGCCGATCGCCGTCGCCGCGCCGAGCGCGGCCTGTGCCTCCGCGGGGACGATCATGAGCTTCATCGACTGGCCGTCAGCAACCTTCGGCAGCGTCTCCTTGAGGTACTGGTACGCCAGAAGGTCCGGCGTCGGTCGCCCCGCATGGATCGCCTCGAAGACGAGGTTGATCGCCTTCGCCTCACCATCGGCCTTGAGGATCTGTGCCTGCTTCTCACCCTCGGCGGTGAGGATGTTCGCCTGCTGCTCGGCCTCGGCGCGAAGGATCGCGGCCTGCTTCTCACCCTCGGCCGTGAGGATCTGGCTCTGCTTGAAGCCCTCCGCGGTGAGGATGCTGGCGCGCTTGTCTCGCTCCGCGCGCATCTGCTTTTCCATCGCCTCCTGGATGCTCATCGGCGGATCGATCGCCTTCACCTCGATGCGACCGACACGCAGGCCCCACGCCTCCGTGGCCTCGTCGAGCACGATCCGAAGGTCGGCATTGATCTTGTCGCGGCTCGTGAGCGCCTCGTCGAGCGACAGGGAGCCGATCACGTTACGCATCGTGGTGATCGTCAGCTGCTCGACCGCGGAGATCAGCTGGGCGACCTGGTACGTCGCGCGTACCGGGTCGGTGACGGTGTAGTAGAGCACCGAGTCGATCGAGACGGTGACGTTGTCGCGGGTGATCACCGGCTGCGGGGGAAACGTGACGACCTGCTCGCGCATGTCGATCGTGGCCTTCACGTTGTCGATGATCGGCACCAGCAGGTGCAGGCCCGGATCCAGGGTGCGCTGGTACTTGCCCAGGCGCTCGACGATCTGGACCTGCGCCTGGCTGACCATCCGCACGGAGCGAAGCAGGATGATCGCGATGACGAGCGCGAATGCGAGTGCGAAGAACAGGCCGATGGTCACGAGTCGTACGTCCTTGTGGATCCGGGGGTTCGGCCTCGCTCCTGCCCTCGCCGCGCGGAATCCAATCTCACGCAGGTGCCCGAGAATCGGGCACTCGCTCCACTTCATGCACGAGTACGTCCTCGACGCGAACGCCCCACGTGGCCGCCCCGTCGGTCAGGACGCGGCGCAGGTCGACGGTGAGCGCAGCGCGGCCCACCAGCACATCCTCGGCGGTCATCGCACCGATGACCTCGTCGAGTGTCGCCCGAACGAGCTGCGCCATGGCATCTCCGAGGTGCGCGACCGCGTAGGTCGCGCGCACGGGGTCGTCGATGGAGCTCCGATATTCGACCGTGATCGCGAGCACGCGGCGATCGGAGGTGACCACGTCGTGCGGTGGCATCGTGACGGCCTGCTCGCGAACGTCGACTGCTGCACGCACGGTATCGACGACCGGCACCAGCAAGTGCAGGCCCGGCTCCGCCGACTTGAAATACCGACCGAGGCGCTCGACGATCCGCACCTGATGCTGCGGGACGACTTGTACGGATCGCAGGATGAGGATCGCGGCGATGACCGAGACCGTGATGGTGACGACGGTGGTGGGGGACATGCGTCCGAGCCTTCCCGGACGTGCAGTTTTGCTACCGCGGCGCGGGAGCCGTCGCTACCAGGCCACTCGCACCGCGCTTGGCCTGTGCGACGGCGTCGACCGGAATCTCGGCCGTGTCGATGCGGTTGCCGTCCTCGTCGATCGCGCGCACGACGAGCTTGGTGGCACCGACCACCAGCTCGAGGTGGTGGTACGCAGCCCGGCGGAACGCGAGGTGGTCGGGCAGCTTGTCGGTGAAGGGATAGACGCGCTGACCGCCGCCACCGGTGAGCAGGTGCGTGACGCCGCCGATCGGCTTGGACCGCAGGTAGTTGTGCTCGTGTCCGGCCACGACCAGCTGCACGCCGTACTTCTCCGCGAGCGGCTGGACGGCGTCGGCGATCTCGTTGCCTTCGGCCGACGACCCGTACAGCGGGTAGTGCAGGTACAGCACCTTCCACGGCTGCTTCGAGGACTTGAGCTCCTGCTCGAGCCAACGGTACTGCGCGCTGCCCGGACGGATGTCCTGATCGCCGTCGAGCGCATAGAACTGGGCGTTGCGCTCCGTGAAGGTGTAGTAGGTGTTGCCCTTGAGGTGTGGAAAGTGCCCGAAGTACGGACGCAGGTCGTCCTTGTACATGTCGTGGTTGCCGAGCGCCGGCATGAAGCTGCGCGAGCGCGCGATTGGGCCCATCGCCGGTTCCCAGTTCTTCTGGTAATCCTGCCAGCGGCCGGTCGGATAGACGTTGTCGCCTGCGGTGATCACCAGCTTCGCGCCGGAACGTGCGAGATTGGCTGCGACCTTGTTCAGGTGCTTCGTGCCGGCGCCGTAGTCACCGATCGCCGCGAACTTCCAGGAACCGGGCTCGTCGGGAACGTCGTCTGGGGTCGGAACGTCCTTACCGCGAAGCAGCGGCGAGATCACTTTGAAGGCAGCGACCGCCACGTCCTGCACCCACGGCGCGGCTTCCAGCGCCTCCAGGAACCGATAGGTGATCGTGTGCCCGGCGAACGAGCGCGTGGGATTTCTCGGCTCCCAGGCGGATCCGGACGCCACGCCGAGCGGCCGCGGCGGTCGTTCGCGATCGACCCCGGCGCGATGACGATCGGGGTTCTCGTCTTCGCCGCTGCCACCGCCACGCGCGACGCGTGCGCGGCGGCGCCGCAGCTCGTCGTCGGCCGGGGTGGCACGACTCTGGTGAGACACCGTTCGCATCACCCGTTCGTCGTCCAACCCTGAACCGTGCAGGCGCGTTCGTGGCCGACGCGGCCCCCTGCGGCCGCGTCGGTGTCCGGATCGCCGCAGGTTTCGCGAATCCACCTCTTCAGGTCTGAAGTCGTTCGACCGATGAACGCTCACGGCGACACACTCGCGGCCCACGCGCGTGCGTCCACTGTTTGCACCCAGATGGTCTTTCGCACCCGATATCGACTTTCATCCGTGCCGCTTGCGATGGTGGCGCTGTGCGTGGCGAGCCTGATCGGCCTCGTCGCGCTGCTGATCGTGCCGGCCGTGAAGGAATTCCTCGCGGATCAGATGTCGTCGCTGCCGCTCATCGCGGTGCTCGTCACCGCACTCGCGCCCGTCGTCCTGATCGCGTGGTACGCCTTCTCGTTCGCCGAGGTCCGGCACGGCGGCTTCTACATCCGCACCCTCACCGGCCGTGGGCCGATCGTCGACCTCAGGACGCTCACGGTCGCCAACGTACACGCCAAGTCGCGAAGCGGCAGCAAGCGCCAGCGCTTCGACCTGATCCTGCGACTGGAGGATGAGGCCGGCAACGCGGTCTGGGTTCCACTCAATTCGTGGCGCGACGAGGACCTGCTCATGGCGCGTCTGCTGCGCGCTACGGTCGAACGCAAGGTCAAGATCGAAGGCGACCCGATGCTCGTGCGCCGCTTCAGTGGCCTGCTCGACACGTACAAGTCCTGGGATCGGCAGCAGGCCGCCGCGTGACGAGGACGGTTGCCGGGCTCGCGCTCGTCGAGCGCGTGGAAGCGTACGGTCGTGTTCGGCTGTCGCTCGTGGATCACTCCGGCGGCTTCTCCCGTGATGCGAGCACGCTCACGATCGACCCGCTCCAGCTGCACGACGGCAACGGTGGGCTCGTACGAGTCGACGGGATCGGCAACGTCGCCACGCTGGAGGCGTACCGCGGACAAGGCCTGGCGAGCGAGCTGCTCGAGGTGGCCATCGAACGCATGCGCGCAGGGGATGCGGCCGGCTCGCTGCTGTATGGCATCGATGGGTTCTACGAACCGCTCGGCTGGCACACCTGTGGCGACGAGCGGTGGATCGCGTTCGACGTGTCCCGCGGCCGCGCCGAGCACGCCGAATCGCCGACGGGCTCTCGCGCACACGTGCGCACGATGCGCGATGACGATCGCGCGTCGGTGATGCGGCTGTACGAACGGATCGCGGCGACCACCGTCGGGGCGGTGGTGCGCGGCAGCGGGGCGCGCACGTGGTCGCTGCTGGATCCGGAGGACGTGACGATCGTCGAGCGAGACGAGGAGCTCGTCGGCTGGGTGTGGCGCGGCACCGGGCTCGACGCGCGCACCAACATGAAGAGCGACCTACCGGGCGTGGCTGCGTTCGTGGAGCTGCAGGCAGTCGACGTGGACGCCGCGTGGCACGTCGTGCACGCGGCGCGAGCTCGGGTGGTGGCGAGCGACGAGGGGTCGCTTGCTCGGCTCGTGACCGGCGCGCCTGATGGACATGCGCTGCGCGAACTTGCCCGCTCGGGCTGGCTGAACGCACACCTGGTCGATGTCGTGCGTCCCCACGGCGGCGCGATGCTGCTGCCGTTCAGCGACGACGCGACGCGCGTGGCGCACGGCACGTACCAGTTCCTGCCGGACCGGTTCTGATGCGGTCGTGGCTGGTCGTCGCGTCAGGCGACCTCGTCGTCCTGGCGGCGCTCGCGATTCGCTTCCGGCAGCCACCCGCGGATCTGCGTCACGCGCGTGCCGTGTGAGGGGTGCGTCGACAGGTACTCGGGCGGCTGCTGCCCCTGCGACGCCTTCGCCATGTTCTGCCAGAAGGTGATCGCCTGAGCGGGGTCGTAGCCGCCGCGCGCCATGTATATGAGCCCGATGCGGTCGGATTCGGATTCCTGCTCACGGCCCCATGGCAGCGACAGGCCCACCTGGGCGCCGGCACCGAGCAGGCTCGCGACCTGCCGGAAACGCTCCGGATCGTCCGCGAACGCGCCGGATGCGGCGGCGATCGCGCGATTGGTGAGCTCCTCCCGGAAGATCCGCTCGGCGCCATGCTCGGCGACGGCGTGTGCGATCTCGTGCGCGACGACGGTCGCGAGCTGATCGTCGGTCTTCGCAACGTCGAGCAGGCCGGTGAAGACGACGATCTTGCCGCCCGGGAGGCAGAACGCGTTCGCTTCGGGTCGATCGACGAGCGCGAACTCCCAGTCGAACTCCGGCTTGTCGACCGCGCCGATGCGCGCGAGGCGCTCGGAGACGCGCCGAACCTGCTCGTACTGGGGCCCGGATTCCACGACCTTCTCGCCCTCCTCGGCGAGCGTCTGCTCGAACACCTGCAGTCCCAGCTGCTGCTGCTGTTCGTCGCTCATCGCGACGCGCTGCGTGCGACCGGTGACCGGGACGGTCTGCTCCTCGCTCGAGAAATACGTGAACGCCACGACCGCGATCGCGAGAACCAATCCGAGCATGATGCGACGAGCCATGACCGCGTCATACCCGCTCGTTCGACTGAAACGCGCCTGACCGAATTCGTCGTGATCGGGAAGGACGCCGATGTGACACGACACTGGAATACACCTGATCGCCTCCAGGAGCTGCTGGTCGAGCTCGTGAGCTGGAACAGCGTTGCGCAGACCGACGGCGAAGCGCGCTTCGCGGGCAAGCTCGCTGACCGGCTTCGATCGGTCCGGTGGTTCGCCGAGCGTCCCGACGCGGTGGCGCTCGGACGAATCGACCAGGGGCGCGCCTACGTCACGGCGACCTACCGTCATCCGGACGCAGCCGAGACGATCGTGCTCCTCAGCCACTTCGACACGGTCGACACCGCGGACTACGGCGCCCACGAGCTACTCGCGTGTGATCCCGTTCGGCTGACCGCGGCCTACGCCGAACTCGTGGACGAACTCGATCCGGATGCGGCGGTCGACGCCGCCTCGGGCGACTACCTGTTCGGTCGCGGCACGATGGACATGAAGGCGGGGCTCGCCCTCCACATGGCGCTCATCGAGCGGGCAGCTGCGGAGCAGTGGCCGATCAGCCTGGTGCTGCTCGCGGTCCCGGACGAGGAGGTCAACTCGACCGGCATGCGGGCGGCGGTGGAGGGGCTGCACGATCTCGCGAGCGCGCACGACCTGCACTACGTGCTGTTTCTCAACGGCGAGCCGTCGTTTCCCGCACATCCGGGCGACGACAGGCGCTACCTGTACACGGGATCGATCGGCAAGATCATGCCGTCGGTGCTCTGCTATGGACGCGAGACGCACGCCGGCACGCCGATGTCAGGACTGACATCCACCTACGTCGCGTCCTACGTCACGCAGGCCATGGAATTCAGTGACGCGTTTCGCGAGACCGTGCACGGCGAGACGGCGCCGGTTCCCGTGACGCTCGACCAGCATGATCGACGGGACGGCTACTCGACGCAGACCCCGTTCCGAACGAGCGCCCTCTACAACGTGTTCGTCATGGAGCAGTCGGCGGCTGACGTGATGAAGCATTTCGAGCGGGTCGTGCGACATGCAGCCGAGCGCTGCCTGCTCGACTACCGAGCGATCTGCGCTCGAGACGGCGTCGACCCGATCGGGGAGCTGCGCGTGCTGCGCTTCGAGGAGCTGCAGGCGCACGCAGTCGACAAGCTGGGGCAGGCGACGGTCGACGAGCTGGTCGCAACGGCCGTCGCAGACGGCGACGACGACCTGCGCGAGCAGTCGCTGCGCATCGTCGAAGCGCTGCTCGTCGCGTGCCAGGAGCTCACGCCGGCAATCGTGCTGCTGTTCGCGCCGCCGTTTTACCCGCCCGTCAACTCGACCGACGACGAGCTCGTCGCCGCCTGCGTCGCTCGCGTGCAGCAGCAGGCGAGCGAGCGCTTCGGCACCGACGTGGTGCAGTCGCACTTTTTCAACGGCATTTCCGACCTGAGCTATGTCAGCTTCCGTGGCGGCCCGACGGGCTCGCACACGTACGAGCGCAACACCCCGGGATTCGGGACGACCTACACGATCCCGTTCGAGTCGATGGCACGTCTCGATGCGCCGGTGCTCAACGTGGGGCCGTTCGGCAAGGACCCCCACAAGCGCACCGAGCGGCTCCACGTTCGCAGCGCGTTCCAGGAGCTTCCGGAGCTGCTCGCCGACCTCGTGCAGTTCGTCGCGTCGTGGGAATCGGAATCCAGCGCGCAGTGAATACGTGCATGGCAGCACGTGCCACCCGGCGTCCACGATCTCGTGGAGGATCGGGGCTCGAAACGCGCGGGTGTCGAGGTCCATGCTGCTGACTTCGGCGGGAACGCCTTCGTGAAGCCGTAGTAGTGCTCGTGCTCGCGATGGAACAGCGACCAGCGTCGACGCATTCGCGGCAAGCGCGCGACCCCAGACGTCGTGCATCCGACGCGGCTGTCTGGCTATCGTCGATGGATCCGGCACCCACACCCGAGCAGCCCGCCATGCAGGACGCGTGCGTCGTCACCATCTTCGATCACGACGGCTCCGTCACGGAGACCGTGGAGGTCGCCAGGGCAGAAGGTGCGCGGCGCATCGCGCGCCTCGCGACGCGCAAGCGCGAGATCGCGTACGCCACGGTGCGGACCCACGAGCGCACCGACGTGTTCGCGCGCGGGAAGGGTCGGCTGCGCATCGCCCGCCCGAAGTAAGGCGGCAGAAGACACGAAGGCGGTCCGATGCCGGAGCACCGAACCGCCTTCGCGGGGAAGCAATGACGAATGCGTCAGGCGAGCTTCTTCTTCGCCTTCTGCACGGTCGGCAGCGCGTTCTTCGCCTTGGCAAGCGGGCGAGCCTTGAGCTGCACCGACGCCGGCTTCGGGCCGATGGTGATCGTCTCGCCGGTTGCCGGGTTGCGGCCCTCGCGCGCCTTGGTGGCGTCCTTGAGCTTCACCTCGAGCTGCACGAGGCCGGCGAACTTGAACTTCTCGGCATTGCCGATCTCGCTGAGGATCGTCTCCTCGAGCGCGGTGAGCACGTTCTTCACTTCGGCCTTGGAGAGCTCGGTCTCCTCGGCGAGATGCGTGATGAGCTGGGTCTGAGTCATGGGCATATTGGGGCCACCTGTCCGTTGATAGTTATTTCGGCATCCTAGCGTCGAGATCCCCGTAATCGGCGTCACGCCGTCAACGTTGCGGGATCTCGCACCGGCCGAATGATACGCATCGCACCGGAAAACCATGCATTCGCGCACGATCTGGCGGTGTCAGCCGAACGGCCATCGAGCTCGAGCGGGACCACCGGTGACGGTAATTCCCCCGCTCACGGGGCACAACGTGCGACATGGCGATCGCTCCCACCGAGATTCGCATCGGCACCGCAGGCTGGAGCATCCCGCCTGGCATCGGTGCACACACCGACCGGCTGAGCAGTCGCGAATCGATCCTCGCGCGGTATGCCCGCATCCATGACGCGTGCGAAGTGAACTCCTCGTTCCATCGCCACCACATGCCCGCGACGTACGCGCGGTGGGCCGCGACGACACCACCCGGATTCCGGTTTTCGACCAAGGTCCCCAAGACGATCACCCACGGCGCACGCCTGGATCCGAGCGCCTCCGAACCGATACTCGATCGATTTCTCGGCGAGATCGCGCACCTCGAGGACAAAGCGGGACCGGTCCTGGTGCAGCTGCCGCCCTCGCTCGCGTTCGACGATCGGCACGTCGAGCGTTTTCTGTCGGTGCTCCGCGAGCGCTGGAGCGGCGACGTGGTGTTCGAGCCGCGGCACGCGACGTGGTTCACGTCGGACGTCGATGAGCTGCTCGCATCGCATCGCATGGCACGCGCGAGTGCTGACCCCGCCATCAACAAGGCGGCGGCACAGCCGGGTGCCTCGGGGCGACTCGCCTATCTGCGCCTCCACGGCAGTCCACGCACCTACCACTCGTCGTACGAGCCGCCCTACCTCACGGCGTTGGCGGATCGCCTTCGTCACCACGCTGCAAGCGAGGACACCGAGTCGGTGTGGTGCATCTTCGACAACACGGCCAGCGGAGCTGCGATGCCGAACGCGATCGACCTGCGTCGACTGCTCGGTGCACCCCGACCGGCATGATCGCCAACGTGCGATGTGGCCGACTCAGGCGCCGAACAATGTCGGCAGTGGCCAGCGCGTCGCGACGCGAGCGTGGCTGCGCAACGTGCGGTCGAGACACGGACAGCATGCTGATCGCCCACCTTCGAACGTCGCTGCCTGTCTTCGCCTCGCCGGGCGACGGTCAGCGAGTCGGCGTGATCGCGGCGCGCACGCCGTGGCTGCGCGCTCCCGCTGCCGTGTGGGTGCAGCGCATCAGCGCGGACGGGCGGTGGGGTGAGGTCCAGATGCCGTTCGAGAACTCTCCTCGCACGGGGTGGATCGAGCTCGGGCGCGCGCGCACGCGCCATGTGAACGTTCGTGTCGTGGTGTCGCGTTCACGCCGCACCCTGGACGTGTGGCGCGGCTCGGAGCTGATCCTGCGGACTCGTGTCGGTGTCGGCGCGGCGGCATCTCCGACACCCACAGGCCGATTCGTCGTGAGCGAGCGTGTCACGCCGCGCGGCGCCGATCGGCGAGCGTATGGCAGCTTCGCGTTCGGGCTGTCCGGCAACCAGCCGCGGCCGCCGATGGGATGGCGTGGCCCCGCGCAGATGGCGATCCATGGGACCGGCGACCCGCGATCGGTGGGGCGCGCCGCGTCAGCGGGATGCGTGCGGCTGTCCGAGCGTGACCTGCAGCGCCTGCGGCCACTGCTGGCGATCGGCACGCCCGTGCTGATCCGACGCTAGTTCGGCGGTCATTTTCAGCTGATCGGACCAGACGGATCGGCGACGTCCTCGTCGTACGCGGCGAGCGCGCGCTGGACGGCGGCGAGAGGCAGATCCAGGTCTTCACTGATCGCGGCTGCTCGCGGTGCAGTCGGGAGTGACGAGCCGTGCGGTTCGATCCAACCAGTCACGTCTCGTACCTGTTCGGGCGTCAGGCCTGAGGCTGCGACGGCTGCGGCTTCGCGCTCGGCGATGACGTCGCTCACCAGCTGCACGAATCGCCGCTGCACGATCCTCATCGCGAGCGTCCCGACGACACCGATCGCTACGACTGCTCCCGCGGCCTCCCGGCCAAGTGGACCGACGAAGAACAGCGCCACGCCAGCGATCACCAGCAGGGGGGACAGAAACAGCAGCGGCGCGAGCGACCAGAGGATTCGTTGCATGCGGAGCATGTGTCCGAATCGCGAGGCTCCACAAACGTCTGCGCTATCCGTCCGGCGCCAATCCCTCGAAGCTGATCGGAGCTTCGTAGACGCCAGGCACGCGAAAACCCCGCCTCAGCGGGGGTCTTCGTGAGGTAGCGGTGGAGGGACTCGAAGCCCAGACACGCGGATCATGATTGCCTGAGAATCATCTCGGTGTGTTTCGGTACAGCTGGAATATCAGCTGCTCGTGATCCGACTTATGTCAGTCGATTCGGGCTGGTTCCGTGTTGCACTCTCGCCGCGCTACGCCGATCTCAGCGAATCGACGAGCTGGTCCGCGAGCGACTTGAACTTCGCGGGCGAAGGCCGTCAGTGTGCTCGATGTCGGCGAGGGCTTCGCTCGTCCAGGGGCAGCAGCGCATCCTGAGTAGCTCTCCGACCTTCAGGGCTGTGGCGCTTGTGCGGTGCCTCAAGATGGCATTGAGACATACGCTGGCGGTTGCCGACGTACATGCCGCTGCCACCGCTGCCTCGACCGTTCAGGAGCTGGGTGCTTACCTGGGGTCGATAACCGCAGAACGAACATCGCGGCGAAGAATCACCCCGAAGCGACGGCTATGCACGTGACGATTCTCGACATCTATGTATGAGTAAGTCGCCAACATTCTCGTCACCTTGGCACGCAATTTCCGCACGACGCGGGAAACCAGGTCCCGAGGTCCGATTTGCTTCGGTACGTCATGTTAATCAATGAGGCGCATATCCAAGTGCGGGTGGGTGGCCGATAGCGGTCAACGCCTTCAGATTGGGTGGGAGATGCCGATGCGATACCGGTGACGCAACCACGCGCCCTTACATACACGCACGCGGTCGAGCGTGTTCGAGGCTGCGCGCGGCGTGTCACCTCCACCACAGCACTCGATCCTCGCTCTCGCCTAAGCGATGGGGGTGGCACGACAGGTGACGGCGCGCTGCACCGGGGCGGTCATCTGCTGATCGTCGCGCTCGCCGCTGCCCCGACCTGCCTCGCGCTGCTGGCCGGTGCACACGCATGGGGAAGCGACAGCCGTAGAGTTGACTGGAGGCGCGCTGCTTCGTGCCGTGCTTTGCGTTCCGCACTCCTGCTACTGGTAACTGCCGCGATGACCCTCACGGGAGCGGCGACCGTGGTTGCGGCGCCCCAGCCGCTCGCTACTGCGATGGCGGGCTACACGGAGGTAGAGAGCGCGTCACAGGCCTCGTACGGTGTGCGGGCCGACGGCAGCGTGTGGGCATGGGGGGGCAACGCAAGCAACCAGCTCGGGAACGGGACGACTTCCCCCAACTCCATTCCCCAACGGGTGCTGACCGCCCCCTCGACGCCGCTCGCCGGGGTCGTCGACATCGCCGCCGGTCACAACCACGCCATGGCGCTTCGGGCGGACGGGACGGTCTGGTCTTGGGGCTATGGGCTCAACGGCCAGCTCGGGAACGGCTCCACCGCCAACCAGGCGTACGCGGTGCAGGTGCTCACGGGTCCCGGCACCCCCCTCACCGGCGTGCTGCAGCTCGGCAGCGGCCTGTTCAATTCGATTGCGGTGAAGACGGACGGCACCGTCTGGACCTGGGGCTACCTGAGCGGCAGCTACGCGGTGCAGGCGACCTACGAGGCCGGTGGCCCGATGACGAACTTCGTCCAGGTCACCGGTGGCTACGACCTCAGCGCCGCGCTCCGCGCCGACGGCATCGTCCACACATGGGGAATGAACGGTTCCGGCCAGCTGGGGGACGGCACCACGACCTACCGAGCCGGCGGCGTGCCCGTGCGAACGGACGCAGCCACGATCCTCACCGGCGTCACGCAGGTCGGATGTGGTTCGTACCACTGCGTCGCCCTGCGCAGCAACGGGACCGTCTGGACCTGGGGCACGAACGCGTCCGGCGAGCTCGGCACGGGCACCACCACCCCGAGCTCGTACGCGGTCCAGGTACGTTCAGGGCCCGGGGTGTTCCTCGACGGCATCGTCGCCATCGCACCCGGTTACAACTTCGCGATGGCCCTCACGACCGGCGGCAACGTACTCGCGTGGGGCGAGGGCAGCGCCGGCGAGCTTGGCAACGGTGCGTCGGCCGACAGCGTCTACCCGGTCCTGGTGCGCGTCGACGGGGCCACGCCGCTGGCGGGCGTGAAGCGGATCGGCCGCAGCGCGTCGACCGGGATTGCGCTGCTGAACACCGGCGTGCTCTGGGCGTGGGGATCAAACGGCGCGACCAACCTCGGCGACGGCACCACGACAAATCGACCGTGGGCGACCCGCACCCGCTTTCACCTGGGCTGCGCCTACGTGCAGATCGTCTCGGGCGGCAACCACACCATCGGCATCAAGTCGGACAGGAGCGTCTGGGCCTGGGGACGCAACACCGAGGGGCAGCTCGGCATCGGCGACACCGCGAACCGCTCGAGCCCCGTGCGCATCCCCAGCCTCGATGGCGCCCGAGAGATCATTCTCGGCGGCTACCACTCGGCGGCCATCATGGGGGACGGCACCGTCAAGGTCTGGGGCTTGAACGGGAACGGCCAACTCGGCTTGGGCGACACGACCCAGCGAACATCGCCGGTCACGCTCACCGGCCTACCGCCGGTGCGCACCCTTGGCCTGGGCAGCGAACACACGGTTGCACTGCTTGCGGACGGCACCCTGCGTAGCTGGGGCCGCAACAACTTCGGCCAGCTGGGTCTCGGCGACACGACGGACCGCTCGAGCCCGACCAGCGTGGGCGGCGTGTCCAACATCGCGCAGCTGGAAGTCGGGGCATTCCACGTCCTCGTGCGAGGCCTCGGCGGGAGCGCCAGCGTCTGGGGCTGGAACGTGTACGGCCAGCTCGGACTCGGCGATACGACGAACCGACCGTCACCGACCGCGAACGCCGCACTCAACAGCGCGCGACAACTCGCAGCGGGATACCACCACTCGGCAGTGCTGCTTGCCAGTGGCACGGTCGTCACGTTCGGGTGGGGCGGCACCGGGCAGCTGGGCCACGGCGACACGAGTTCGCGCAGCACGCCGACGACCCTCGGCTCGCTCGCCGGCGCGCGGAGCCTCTCGCTCGGCCTGAATCATTCCACCGCCGTGGACTCCGGCGGACTGTCCTGGGCGTGGGGTCAAAACAGTGACGGTCAGGTCGGCGTGGGTGACAGCACAGACAAGCTCTCGCCGCTACGCGTCTCTGCAGTCTCGCTGCCGCGCCACGTCGCGGCCGGATGGCACCATAATTCGGTCCTCCGAGCGGACGGAACCCCGTGGACCTGGGGCCTGAACACCGATGGGCAGGTCGGCAATGGGACGACGACGAACCAGCTCGTCCCCGTCCTCTTGGAAGACGCGTGCCAACGCGCGCAGACGTTCAGCTTCACCGGAGCCGCGCAGGCGTGGGTGGTGCCAGACGGCGTTACGCAGGTGGTCGTCGACGCGTGGGGCGCGAGCGGCGGCCTGTCAAACAGTGCTCAGCCTGCGGGACGCGGCGGCTATGCGGGGAGCCTCGTGCAGGCCACCCCTGCAGAGACTCTCCAGCTGTTCGTCGGCGGCGTGGGCGGTGCGAGTGACTACTCGGTCGTCGTGCCGACAGGCGACTCGCTGCCAGGATTCAATGGTGGCGCGGTCGGCGCCGGTGGCGCGGTCGGCGCGGTCGGCGGCGCTGGGGGCGGCGGCGCGAGCGACGTGCGGCGGGGTGGCAGCGCGATCGGGAACCGGGTCGTGGTCGCAGGCGGGGGTGGCGGTCAGGGCGGCGGCACGATCGGTGGATCCGGAGGCGACGGTGGCGGGTCAGTGGGCTCCGCCTCCAGCAACGGGAACAGTTGTTGCGCGACAGGTGGCACTCAGTCGGCCGGCGGCATCGGCGGCACGGCCAACGCCTCGACGCCGGGAACGGACGGTACGCTCGCGGCGGGTGGCCGAGGTGGGGCTGGCGGCAATGGTGGTGGCGGTGGTGGCGGTGGCGGCTATTACGGCGGCGGCGGAGGTGGCGGGCGTGCCGACTTTGCAGCCGGCGGAGGTGGTGGTGGCTCAAGCTTCACGAGCGGCGCCGACCGAATCACCTTGGCTCGTGCCGGAGTGCGAGCGATGGCAGGCAGCATCGTCATCAGCTGGAGCACGGCGCGCCCCCCGGGGGTGCCGGTGCTCGTCACTCCAACTGCCGGCGCGGCGGATGCCCCACCGGCCCCGTCATTGACCGCAACCTTCGCAGACCCGGACGTCGGAGACACGGGGCGAGTGGAGTTCGAGCTCTGCTCGGATGCGCCCTGCACCTTCATGCTCCAGTCGGGCGCCTCCGCATGGGACACGGCGACCGGTACCGATGCCAGCTGGACGGCCAGCGGCCCGTTGGTGCAGGGAGCGACGTACTGGTGGCGCGCTCGCAACGTCGACGGTGGTGGATTGTCCAGCAACTGGAGCGCACCTCGCAGCTTCATCGTCAACACTCCGCCGACAGCACCTGCATTGATTGCGCCGGCAGACACCGCCTGGGTCACGACGACGACGCCGACGTTCTCAGCGTCGTTCTCCGACGTTGATGCCGGCGCCATCGGGCAGCTGACGTTCGAGACCTGTGCGGACGCGGTCGCCGATCCCTGGAGCACGAACTGCACATCCGGCTACTCGAGCGGTGTCAGCGCAGGATCGCTCGGCTCAGGTGCGACGGGCAGCTGGACGACCGGGAGCCCAATCCCCAACGGGGGGACCCGCTACTGGCGCGCTCGTGGACACGACGGCTACGTGGCCGGAGCCTGGAGCCCGACGCGAACGGTGCGCGTCGACACCGCCGCACCAACCAGCCCCTCAACCGTGAGCGACGGTCCCGGTGCTGACATCGACAACCAGACCTCGACCACGACGCTGGATGCGAATTGGACCGCCGCATCGGATCCCGCCCCAGGTGTGGTCGCCGACTATGAGTTCTGCTTCGCGACTGCGACCGGATGCACCGGCACGATCGTCGCGACGGACTTCACGACCACGACCAGTCGATCCGAGACCGGTCTGTCGCTCACGATCTGGACCACCTACTATTCGTGCGTGCGCACTCGTGACGGTGCCGGCAACCGGTCTGCGTGGGCATGCTCCGACGGCGTGCAGATTGACGGTTCGCTCACGCTGGTGATCACCGGCTACGAGACCGTCGCGCTCGGCACCGGCCTGCCTGGCAACACCGTTCACGGTGAGACCCGAGCGACAGTCTCGACCGACGCTCCAAACGGCTACACCCTCGCACTGCACGACCCCGACGCGAACGGCGCACTTTACAGCGGCACCAACAACATCCCCTGGAAC
>JBBQUY010000030.1:0-35662 GCA_038212015.1 Gaiellales bacterium
CACGAGCCAGCCGACCGCGAACGTCAGCCTCGCGCTGACGGGCACGCAGGTCACCGTGGACGCCACGCTGCTCGCGTTCACGGCCGCCACCTGGAACGTCTGGCAGACCGTCACCGTCACCGCGATCAACGATCCCGTGGACGAGGACAGTCCGCATGCGGGCAGCGTCGCCCATGACGGCACTTCGACCGACACGCTCTACCAGGCCCTGGCCGTCGCGAGCCACGCCGTCGCCGTGACCGACAACGACGCAGCCGCGGTGACCATCACCGAGACCGCCGGCAGCACGGCCGTCACCGAGGCCGGCACGACCGACACCTACGACGTCGTGCTCGCAACCCAGCCCACGGCGTCGGTCACCGTGACGCTCACCGACGACGCGCAGGTCGACGCTTCCGCCGCGACCCTGACGTTCACCACCGCCAACTGGAACGTCGCACAGGCCGTCACGGTCACGGCCACCGACGATGCGATCTCCGAGGGTGCCCACACCGGCACGATCACGCATGCGGCGTCCAGCACCGATGTGAAGTACCAGGGAGTCGCCGGCGCCGCCGTCGTCGCGACGATCTCCGACAACGACACGGCCGGGTTCGCGCCCGACCTCGGAGACGGTGTCAGCCCGGTCGAGGGCGGCGTGGCAGATACCAGCTACCGCCTCCGGTTGAGCTCCCAGCCGACTGCGGATGTCACTGTCGAGCTGGAGTCGACCAACGCCCGCTACGAACTTGACTTCGCGCCCACGACGCTCACGTTCACGCCTGCGAACTGGGACCAGTACCAGGGCGTGGCTATCTCCGCCAAGGACGACGCGATTGACGACGGCGACATCATCCAGGCATGGGCGCCGCGTGTGACCGCTGGAGATGCGACGTACCTCGGCCTCGCATTCCCGAACGGCAATGCCGCCGGCGTTGCAATCGACAACGATGTCACCGGGCTCGTCCTCGCCGGCAGTCCGACCGTCGCGGAGGCGGGTGGGACCTCCGACGTCTTCACCGTCAAGCTCCAGTCACAGCCGACACGCGACGTGGTCGTCACCCCGTCCGCCGCGAACGGCCAGGTCACCACGTCAACGACACCGATCACGTTCACTCCGCTCAACTGGAACACGGCTCGGTCCGTCTCGGTGACTGCCGTCGACGACTCGGTCGACGACGACCTGAGCGCTGGATCGATCAGGCTCGACACGTCGAGCCCCGACGGTGACCCCACCTACGGTCCCCTCGCAGATCACCTCCAGGCGGTTGCGGTGACGGACGACGACACTCGCGGCGTGACGCTCACGCCGGCGGGTGGCGATGTCACGGTCCATGAGGCCGGTCTGACGACGGATTCGTACACCATCACGCTCGACAGCGAGCCGACCGACATCGTGACCGTGGCGCTCGCTGGGACCGGAGTCGGTGTGTCGCCTTCGACCCTCACATTCGCCCCTGGCGACTGGTCGACCGGCAAGACCGTGACCATGCAGGCCCTCGCCGACAGCGTCGACCAGGGAGACTCCTCCACCGGATCCGTGGGCTACACCTTCACCGGCACGAGTGACTACTCCGCCTTCAGCTTGGCGCCTACGAGCGTCACGGTGACCGACGACGACACCGCCGGCTACACGATCGCGGAGTCGCTCGGCACGACCGCCGTCAACGAGAACGGCGGCACCGATTCGTACACGATCGCGCTCACGTCCGAACCGACCTCGGACGTCGTCATCGCAATCGCGACGAGCAACGCGGACCTCGTGCGGACCCCGACGAGCCTGACCTTCACGCGCGCCGACTGGTCCACGCCGAAGGCGGTGACGCTGTCCACGCCCAACGACGCCACGCCCGAGGGTCCGGAGACCGGCACCCTGTCGCACACCGTCACGGGCAACGCGCAGTACGTCGCCCTCGCCGCACCGCGCTCCGTCACCGCGACGATCGGGGATAACGACCACGCGGCCCTCATCTCGCAGACAGGCGTCTCCGTCGCCGAGGCGGGCACGACCACGGCCACGTACACGATCGTGCTGACGACCGCACCGTCGCAGACCGTGACGGTCGCGGTCGGCGCCGACACGGCGCAGGTGACCAGCTCGGTCGCCTCGGTCGCGTTCAACGGCACCAACTGGTCCACTCCGCAGAACGTGACGATCACGGCGGTCGACGACTCCATCGACGAGGCCGACACCCACACGTCGATCGTCACCCACACCACGACCAGCGCCGACCTCAACTACAGCGGCCTCACCACTGCGTCCGTCACCGCCTCGATCACTGATGATGACACCGCAGGCGTCGTGATCACCGAGACGACCGGCACCGCGGTCACGGAAGTCGGCGGCACCGACACCTACGACGTGCGGCTCACATCCCGACCCACGGCCGATGTCGTGCTGACGCTCGACGGCGGCTCCCAGGTCACGACGAGCACCGGGACCCTGACGTTCACCGACGCGAACTGGAGCACGGACCAGACGGTCACCGTGACGGCAGTCAACGACGCGGTCGACGAGGACTCCCCGCACGACGGGCTCGTCACGCACGTCGCTGCCAGCACGGACTTCGACTACGACGCGATCCCCGTCGGCGACGTCGCCGTGTCGATCACCGACAACGACGCGCGCGGCGTGACGATCGTCGAGGAGGCCGACGCGACGGCGGTTGCCGAAGCCGCCGCGACGACCGACACGTACACCGTGCGCCTCGACACGCAGCCGACGGCCACCGTCACGGTCGCGCTCACCGGGTCGCAGGTCGGCGCCACGACGCCGCTCACCTTCACGACGACGGATTGGGCGACGCCGCAGACGGTGACCGTGACCGCGATCAACGACTCGATCGACGAGGCCAACACGCACGCCGGATCGGTTGCTCACGTGCTCACGGGCGGCGACTACGCCGGGCTTGCAGTTCCGAACGTCGCCGTCGCCGTCACCGACGACGACACCGCCGGCTACACCGTCGTCGATGCAGTGAACACGCGCACCGAAGGCGCAAGCGGCACGTACACGCTGCAGCTGACGAGCCAGCCAGTCGGCACCGTGGTCATCACCCCAGCCACGAACGCCGACTACTCGGTCAGCCCGGCCAGCATCACGTTCGACGACACGGACTGGAACGCCGACCAGACGTTCACGTTCACCGCCGTCGACGACAGCATCGACGAGGCCGATGGTGACGTGCACGCGATCGCCTTCGCCGTCACCGGCACCGATGCGGGATTCCCGGCGCTCGCAGACAGCTCGATCACGATCGTCGACAACGACACCGCCGCCTTCACGCTCGTCGGACACGACGGCGTGGCAGTCGCCGAGCAGGGCACGACGAGCGACTCCTACACGGTGCGCCTCGCCACCCAGCCGACTGCTGACGTGGTCGTGACGCTCGCCGGCGACGCCGACGTATCCGTCTCACCGACCACGCTCACGTTCACGTCCAGCAACTGGGATTCGACGCAGACAGTGACCGTCACCGCAGCGCAGGACACGGACGCCGAGGGCCCGCACACAGGCACGATCACGCACACGGTCACGAGCACGGACACCGTCTACCACGGCTTCGTGATCGCCGACGTCACCGCAAGCGTGGCCGACAACGACGGCGCCGTGTTCATCGCCGAGTCCGACGGCACGACCGCCGTGGACGAGGGCGCGGGGGCTGGAGACACCTACACCGTCGTGCTCTCGAGTGAGCCCGCCGACGACGTCACCGTCACGATCAGCCCCGACGCGCAGGTGAGCACCAACAAGGCGAGCCTCACCTTCACGACGCTCAACTGGAACGTCGCCCAGACGGTGACGGTCGATGGAGTGAATGACGACGTCGCCGAGGCTGCAACGCACAGCGGCGTGATCACGCACGCCTCGGCGAGCACCGATCCCAGCTACCAGGGACTGACGATCGCATCCGTCACCGCAGCCGTGACCGACAACGACACGGCAGGCGTCACCGTCAGCCCGACCTCGGTCGCCGTGTCCGAAGGCGGCGCCACCGCCACCTACAGCGTCGTGCTGACCAGCCGCCCGACCGCCACGGTCACCGTGAGCCCCGCCGTCGTCGGTGACGACGTGACGATCTCCACGGGAACGCTGACGTTCGCGCCCGCGGACTGGAACGCGGCGCAGAACGTCACCGTCACCGCCGTCAACGACGACTACGCAGAAGGCGCGCACACCGACACCGTGACCAACGACGCATCCAGCCTGGACACGGCCTACGACACGATGGTCGTCCAGTCGGTGACCGCAAACGTCACCGACAACGACACCGCCGGCGTGATCGTCGTCGAATCCACCGGCACCACGGTGACCGAGGCCGGCACGACCGACACCTACACCGTGCACCTGAGCAGCCGCCCGACGGCGGACGTCACCGTCACGATCGCCGGCTCGCAACTCGACGCGACGCGCAGCACAGACACGCTGACGTTCACGACGACCAACTGGGCGACCGCCCAGACCGTCACCGTCACGGCGGTGAACGACCAGGTGGACGAGGACGCCGAGACCACCACGTTCACGCACACCGGCTCGAGCGCTGACGCGGCGTACAACACCATCGGCGCGTCGGTCGTCGTCAACGTCGTGGACAACGACACCGCGGGCGTCACCGTGTCCAAGTCCGACGTGCTCGTCCACGAGAACGGCACGCAGGACACCTACACGCTGGTCCTCCGCAGCGAGCCGACGGCGGACGTCGCCCTGGCGATCTCCACGTCGAACGTCGAGGCGTCGGTGGCTCCGTCCACCGTCACCTTCACGGCGGCCAACTGGTCCACGCCGCAGGTGGTGACCGTGAGCGCCGTCGACGATGCGACTGCCGACGGCACGCTGACCACGATCCTCACCCATGGAGCGGCCTCGACCGACGCCAAATACTCCGCGATCGCCGTGGCGAGCGTGACGGCGACCGTCGAAAGCAACGACCCGGACATCTTCGCGTCGACGCACACGCTGGCAGTGGACGAGGGGCTCACCACCACGTACACGGTCCGACTCATGAGCGAGCCGACGGAGAACGTGAGCGTCACGCCGACCAGCACCGACACCGGTCAGGTTACCGTCTCGGGACCGCTCACCTTCACGGGCGCAAACTGGGACAGCCCGCAGACGGTCACTGTGACGAGCGTGGATGACGACATCGACGAGCCAGATCCGGTCGTCAACATCACGCACACCGTGTCGAGCCTCGATGCCAACTACAACGCGCAGACACTGGCGAACACGGCAGTGACGGTCACGGACAACGATACCGCGGGGATCATGTTCACCGACTCGACCGCCAACGTGACCGAACTGGGACCGGCGGATCAGGTCTGCCTGCGCCTCACGTCCGAGCCGACGGCGACGATTACCGTAGCCGGGATCATCATCGATGGCGACGGCTCCGGCATCGACTCCGCGGTCAGCGGGCCGCTGACGTTCACCAGCGCCGACTGGTCAGTCGCCAAGTGCGTCGATGTCACCGCGATTGACGACGGGGATTCCGAGCTCCCCGAGACCGACAGCCTGTCGTTCGACGCATCCGGCGATACGCAGTACGACGTCCTCGCGGTGGCCGGACCCCTGCTGGTGAACATCACGTCCGACGAATGAGTTCCAGAGGTTGCTTCGGGGTCGGCCTTCGGGCCGGCCTCGAAGAATTCAGCAGGCTGCTGCCCCGATCCAGGGTTTCGGTGGTGCCCCCCACCGTGGCATCATCGGTGTGCAGCGAGCACGGAGCCCAAGTAGGTCGAAGCTCGTCGGAGATGCCGTAGCCGAAAGGCGACAGCACCTTGGACGAGTGACGAAATGGCAACCGGCTCGCTGAACGTTTTCGGTGCGGAACACATCGACTCCGCCAACTCGCCGTACACCTCCCCAATCGTGCGACCGCCGTCGCCTATGATTCTCGCATGACTGATTCCACGACTGACACTCCGCTCATCCAGCTCGGCGAGGGCTGGGCGATCTCGCCGAAGATCGACGCGCTCGGTGACGGGATGTTCCGCCGCGTGCGACCCCAGCTCAACGTCACCGCGTTCGGCATCAACGTGAAGGTGATGCAGCCGGAGAGCTCGTCGAAGCCCCACCTGCACCGCGAGCAGCAGGAAGTCATCTTCGTGCACTCGGGCGAGATCCACGTCTCGTTCGACGACGCCACGACGCAGGTCGTCGGCGAGGGCGGCATCGTCGTGATCGACGCGGGCACGACGCACGTCGTTCGCGTCAGCTCGGACGAGCCCGCGGTGCTGGTCATGATGGGCGGCAAGGACGGCGTCGTCGAAGGCGACGCGGTCTTCCCCGACTGACCCGCTGGCGTTAGGCGTACGCGATCGGGGCGCCGCGCTGCGCAGCCCCCGCATGGCACGCCGTTCGCGCGGACCCGGAGAACAGGTGGTCGCACGCGACCGAGGCCGCGAGCTTGAGCTCGTCGCCGATCGATGCTGCGCGACGGAACCCGACTCCGCGGGCGCAGGCGTCACGCAGCGCGCCGCGGCCGGCGAGACACCTGCGTGCTGCTTCCTCGATCTCGGAGTGGTCCCAGCCGACGATCGCCCACGCGAACCCGCGCCCGTACCAGCAGTCGATCGAACGACCGCACGCTTCCGCAGCGGCGAGATCGATCGGCGCCGTTCCTCCGGCTGCGACCCGACACGCACGCGGATCGATCCGCGTGTCCAGGCGCGCACACCACGCCAGGCGCCCCGCGCGCCGCACGTCGCGCACAGCCCACGCAGCACAGACATCGAGCAGGTCGGGCGGCGTCGCATCCCGACACGGCAGCATCGGATCGCCGTCGCGCCAGTACCGCGTCCGCGCCGCACCATCGCGGATCTGGCCGCCGAAGCGGTTCTCCATGAAGGCACCGCTCGCACAGTTGCGTCGGAAGTCGCCGTCGCCGAGCAGGCGACAGCGACCGAGCGCCGCGCGCAGGTCACCGCGCAGGTGCCGCACCAGGACGTGCCCCATCCCATGCTCGCAGTCGGCATGCTCCAGGGTGGTTCGCGCAGGATCGCACCACGCATGCACCGTCGGTCGATCCAGGTCGCCGAGGTGCTCCATCATCCAGCCGTGCAGGAAACCGGCTGCGCAGTCCTTGCCGTCATGGGTGATCGCACCCGGCTGCACGCCGCCGGCGTGTCGTCGTCCGTGCCCGTGCATGAGCATGTGACAGCGGCGGCTGAACCAGGCATCGAATCGGGCATGTCGGTTGATTGCCTCGAGCACGTCGCCCACCGGCTCCGCTGATGCGAGCCGCACCCCGATCGCCGTCTCGAAACAGGTGAGGCGCTCGTCATCGCCCTCGATCGCCGAACAGGACCCAAGCGTTGGTGCGCTGGCGCTGACTTCCACGCCTCGCGCACGCTCCGCGCGCCATGCAAGCAGCACGAGCAGGAGGAACAGGACAGTCAGGACGATCGAGTCGCGAGACGCGCGCGGGAGGGGAGGGCGAGCGATGGGCATGGCGTAAGGCCGACCTTACACGATCCGCCGCGACTGCTGCGCACGTGCGATAGGTTCCCTTCGACGCCCGATCGCGACGAACGCGACCGGCGACCCACCACCGAAGGAGCAGCCCCCATGGCGCACAAGGTCACACTCATTCCCGGCGACGGCATCGGCCCAGAGCTCACCGAGGCAACGCGGCGTGTCGTTGAGGCGACCGGCGTCGACATCGAATGGGACGTGCAGCTCGCCGGCGCGGACGTCATGGACCAGTTCGGCGGGAACCCCCTGCCCGAGCAGGTGCTTGAGTCGATCCGAAAGAACGGTGTCGCGCTCAAGGGACCGATCACCACGCCCGTGGGCTCAGGCTTCCGCTCGGTCAACGTCGCGCTGCGCAAGGAGCTCGACATGTACGCCCAGGTGCGACCGGGCAAGAGCTACGACGGCGTTCGTTCGCGCTTCGAGGACATCGACCTGGTCATCATCCGTGAGAACACCGAAGACCTCTACGCCGGCGTCGAGTACGAATCGGACTCGGCCGACGCCAAGGAGCTCACCGCGTGGGTCAAGACCAAGGGTGACAAGTTCCGCTTCGAAGAGCACGTCGGCATCTCGATCAAGCCGATCTCCGAGGAGGGCACGCGCCGCGTCGTGAAGTTCGCGTTCGAGTTCGCCCGCGCGAACGGCCGCAAGAAGGTCACGACGATCCACAAGGCCAACATCATGAAGCACACCGACGGCCTCTGGCTGCGCGTGTCGGAGGAAGTGGCCAAGGACTACCCGGACATCGAGTTCGAAGAGCGCATCATCGACAACATGTGCATGCAGCTCGTGCAGAAGCCCGAGCTCTACGACGTGCTCGTCGCGCCGAACCTCTACGGCGACATCCTGAGCGACCTCGTTGCCGGCCTCGTCGGCGGTCTCGGCATGGCGCCGGGCTCCAACGACGGCGACAGCGCGCACGTGTTCGAGCCCGTGCACGGCTCCGCGCCGAAGTACGCCGGCCAGAACAAGGCGAACCCGACCGCCCAGATGCTGAGCGCCGTCATGATGCTCCGCCACCTGGGCGAGACCGACGCCGCCCAGCGCATGGAGGACGCCATCGCCAAGGTCATCGCCGACGGCAAGGACGTCACCTACGACATGAAGGACGACCGCAACGACCCGACCGCGGTCGGCACGTCGCAGTACGCCGACGCCATCATCGATGTGCTCAAGAGCAGCGTTCCTGCCTGAGCAGGCAGCGACAGACGGTGACATGCGACGGGCGCTCCTTCGGGGCGCCCGTCGCCGTATGCCCACTCCGATCGTCAAGCCTCGCGCGCTCGCGCCGATAGTACGTTCGTGAAAGCAGCCTGCAGAATCAGTGGCGCCCGTGCATGTCTGATCCTGGTCATTGGTGCAGGATGGATGTCCGGCGGCTCCGTCGCGGCCACCTCCACCACCGTTGTGGGAGCGACGGTGCCTTCGGCGACCACGATCGACACCACTGGCTGCGCCTCCGGTTCCACGTCGACGGAACTGGGTGCCGTCCTTCCGGGCTCATCCGCCATCACTACGGCAGATTGCGCAGTCGCGTTCGGCTCCAGCAACGACAGCTCGGCGTTGCGTGTCCACCAGACGGACCTGGCTGGCAAGGGGATGTATCTGCCACCGAAAACCGCGGTCCCCAACGCTGCCTTCGGCGCGTCGGGGCGCCAGACCACGCCTGCCGGTACGGCCGCCGAGGCCTACGATGCGGTCCGTCAGGCCGACGGGTCGGTCGTCGTGGTGGGATCGGTCGCGAACGCCTCGACCGACTGGATGGTCGCGCGCTACACGCCGGCTGGCGTTCTGGACACGTCGTTCTCCGGCGACGGAATTGTCCAGCTGGACTTCGCCGGAGCGGCGGACATCGCCTACGCCGTCGCCCTCCAGCCCGATGGCCGCATCGTCGTGGCGGGTATGGCGACGGTGGGCGGGCAGTACGGAACGGGCCTGGCCCGGTTCATGCCGGACGGATCGCTCGACACCTCCTTCAACGGAAGCGGCTATCGCTACATCGGGATCGCGTCGACACCGATGCAATGGGTCCGCGAGATGTTCGACGTGACGATCCAGCCGGATGGCAAGATCGTCGCTGCCGGTCAGGTCAATGGGTTCGCGATCATCCGTGTCAATCCCGACGGCTCCATGGACACGACCTTCGACGGTGATGGGATCGCCGCGCCCAACGTCAGCGGCAACACCTCCTACGCGCGGAGCGTGGTCGTGCTCGCGGACGGTCGGATCGTCGTCGCCGGCGACAGCTACATCGATGCGGCGAGGAACTACGACTACGCCATCGTCCGTCTGACCTCGACGGGAGCGCTCGACACCACCTTCGATGGGGATGGCATCAGCATCGCGGCCACCGGCCCGTCGCAGGACGTCCCGAATCAGCTGATGGTTACGACGGATGGAAAGTACGTCGTCACAGGGAGCGTCGCCTTCGGCGACCACGGGCTCGTACGCTTCAATGCCAACGGCTCACTCGATGCCACCTTCGGGACATCGGGCATGACCGTGAACACCGCGGCCGGATCTGCGGGCGACGCGTACCAGCAGCGTGACGGGGCGATCATCATCGTCGGCCAGGCTTCAGGGGACTTCGAGATCACGCGGTATCGCCCGAACGGTCTGCTCGACACGTCCTTCGGCGTGAATGGTCGGGCATCGACCGCCGTCGGCGACGGGACCGACAGCGCCCGCGCAATCATCCCCACGGCGGATGGGCGGCTGCTGCTCGCCGGCTCCGCCACGGTCGCGGGCGTGGTCCGCTTCGGCCTGGTCGAATACGACGGGATCGTCATCGACGACTTCGTGGCATCCACCGCCGACTGGACGACGGGGGCGAATGCGTTCGGGGCATGCCTGCACACCGTGACGGCAGCTACCGCCACATGGCCCTTGGCGGGCACCGGCAACTGTACGACCAGCCTCGGCGGCAACTGGAAGGCGATCCCGTCCGCGTCTGGCGCTGCGGGAAGTGCGATCGCCCAGGCGTCAGTGGGCGTGACGGGCGCGGTCGTGCGGCTCCGCTTCGGCCTGCGCGCCGCCACGTCGCAACCGCCTGGAATGTATGTCGCGCCCGTCAACTTCGAGGTGGTCGCGCCCGGTCCGTGACCCGCGCACACGCTCGAAGTGCTCGTGGTGCATGCCTGATCCGTGACACGCCCATGCGCGCAGGAGTAGGCTCTGGGCGTCCTTTGATTCGCCCCCTGACACACAGGAGCACCATCTGATGGCTACCGGCCGCAGGAAGATCACCGTCATCGGCGCCGGCAATGTCGGCGCGACCACCGCGCAGCGACTTGCCGAGCGTGACTACGCAGACGTCGTCCTCGTCGACGTCGTCGACGGCCTCGCCGAAGGCAAGGCGCTCGACATGAACAGCGCCGGACCCGTCGTCGGCTACGAGCCCACGATCACCGGCTCGACCAACGACTACTCGCTCACCGCGGGCAGCGACGTCATCGTCATCACCTCCGGCCTGGCGCGCAAGCCCGGCATGAGCCGCGACGACCTGCTGCTCAAGAACCAGGAGATTGTCGGCTCGGTCACCAAGGCCGCTGCCGAGGCGAGCCCCGACGCGATCATCGTCGTCGTGTCCAACCCGCTCGATGCGATGTGCCACGTCGCGCTCGACGCGTCCGGATTCCCGAGCGAGCGAGTCGTCGGCATGGCCGGCGTGCTCGACAGCGCCCGCTTCCGAACCTTCCTGGCATGGGAGCTCGGCGCGTCGGTCCGCGACGTCACCGGCTTCGTCATGGGCGGCCACGGCGACACGATGGTCCCCGTCGTGTCCAACACCAACGTCGCCGGCATCCCGGTCACCGACCTGCTGCCCGCCGACCGCATCGACTCGATCGTGCAGCGCACGCGCGACGGCGGTGCGGAAGTCGTCAAGCTCCTCAAGACCGGCTCGGCGTACTACGCACCGAGCGCAGGCGCGGTGGAGATGGTCGACTCGATCATCCTCGACCAGAAGCGCGTGCTGCCGTGTGCGGCTTACCTGACCGGCGAGTACGACGTGAACGGCCTCTACCTGGGCGTTCCCGTCACCCTCGGCGCGAAGGGCGTGGAGCAGATCCACGAGGTCTCGCTCTCCGATGACGAGAAGTCTCAGCTCGAGCGCAGCGCCGGCGCGGTGCGCGAGCTCGTCGACGTGATGGCCGCAAAGGTCTGATTCGCGACACCTGATTCGATCGAGGGCGTTCCGGCAGCGGCCGGGGCGCCCTCGTCGTCTTCGGGTACAGTGCGGGACATGACTCCGTCTCCGCGACCCGCACGCCGCCTGCGACTGCTCGCATGTGCCGCGTCCGTCGTGGCGCTCGCCGCGGTCGGAGGTGCACTCGCGATCGCTCCCGACGCGTCAGGAGACCGCGATCCACGCGTTGACACCGCCCGCCTCGCAGCCAAGCGCAGCGCAGCGACGAAGCTTGATCGCTCCCTCGATGCAGCACCCGTCGCACGCAACGGTCGCTGCACCAACCCGCGCGACGTCGCCGGCGTCGGCCGAGCCTGCCGCACCGCGGACGGCATGCTCCTGATCCCGACCGACGGCGCAGCGCTCATGTCGCACGGCCCCGACCTGGTGGCTGCGACTCCCGGCCAGGCCGAAGCCGATGGCGGCTTCGGAACGGCCGACTCGATCATCTGTGCCGCACCGTCGGCCTCGCGCCATGTCGTGCTCGCCTACCTGCTCCCGTCCGACTTCGCATCCGGCGCCCCCGACGTGCATGGCGACCGCAGCACGGACGTGATTCCGCAGCTTCGCCAGGCGCTCCTGGACGCCGCGACGACCGTCGACCGACGCGCAGGCGAACTCGCACCTGGAACGCGTCGCCGCATGCGCGTGGCGTGTGGCGCGGACGGCCTCCCGATCGTCGAACGCATCGTCCTGCCCCGGACCGCAACGACCTACCGTGATGCCAGCAACGGCGGGTTCGTGGGCATCGAGTCCGACCTGTCCAGTCTCGGCCTGCTGCCCGACTACGACGATTTCAGCGAGCGGCGCCTCACCTCGGTGCGCCGCGTGCTCGCCTACTACGATGCCGACTACGACCCCGGCGTGGCCGGACAGGGCGTGATGTTTCGCCGCACGTCGATGCTCAAGCAGGGCGCCCGAGCCGGTGACCCGCTCATCTCGAAAACCGTTCGCAACATCAACAACAACCCCCCCAACGCGTCATTTGCGGTGCAGTACGGCACCAGCTACGGTGGCATTCCCGACCCGCCGCTGTACACGAGCCTGCTCCACGAGCTCGCGCACACGATGGGCGCCGTCCAGGACGAGCCGCCCACCTCGTCGGACGCCGGGCACTGCATCGATGGCCTCGATCTCATGTGCTACGACGACGGCGGCCCGGGCGGCACGTACTCCGCGGCGGCATGCGTCGACGCCTCGCCTGCCACGCACGACGCCGCGGACGAGCTGTTCGACTGCAACGGCGACACCTATTTCCATCCCGCACCTGCCGCCGGCAACCCGCTCGCCGCCCCCACCACCTGGCATCTGGGCCTGACCGCGAACGAGCTGCTGTCCGACCAGGGCACACCCTCCCCGCCGTCGGCAGTGACGGGCCTGACCATCGGCGGTCGCGGCACGCGGCTCGTGCTGCGCTGGCCCCGCGTCGTCGGCGCACGCGGCTACGACGTGGCGTATCGACCATCCGGTGGCACGTGGAATTCGATCCCCGTTCGCGCGACCACCGCGCCGCCCGTGGCGATGCCACCGCTGCGCCAGCGCACCGACTACGAATTCATGGTCGTCGCCCGTGATGCTCGAGCAAGCGTGGGCGGCGCTGCCACCGCGTCGCGCCGAACGGGAATCGACACGACCCCGCCGACGGCGCCGGGCCGGCCGATCCAGACGAGAGCGACTCGCACGAGCGTGAAGCTGCGCTACGCCGCCGGCACCGACAACGAGCGCGTGACGCGGTACCTCGTGGAACGCCTGGTCGGTCGCCGTTGGGTGCGCTTTGCCGCATTCGCGGCTCCACGGGTCGCGACCACGGCGGTCAACAGCCCCAACATCACTCGCCTGCGCCCCGGAACGAGCTACGTGCTGCGCGTGCGCGCGTTCGATGCACGCGGCAATCGGTCGGGACCTTCACCAGTCTCGCGGGCATTCACGCGGCGCTGAGTTCGTCGGCCGACACAGCCGGGTAAGGCTTCCGGAGACCCCCATTCCAGGCGGCCCATCGACCGGAGGATCCCCACGTGAAGTCCCAGAGCGACGTTCGAACGAGCTGGTATGCGACTCGAACCATTCCGATGCCTGACCACGACGAGCGCGGTGTCGAGTCCATCCTCATCTGGATCGAGCACCGCGAAGACGGCTCCTGGGCCGTCGGACGCGCGTCGGACCTCACCCAGCGCGAGCATGCACAGCCACGCGACCATGACTACGTCTTCACGGGCTTCGAGATCGACGACGCGCTCGACGCCGCAAACGGCGCACTGGAGGACGACGTCGTGGCGTCCGAGCAGGACGGCATCCAGGTCGACGTCGCGCCGTTCCTGCGCCGCGACCTGGAGAGCCCGCTCAACGAGTGGTTCTGGGGACGTCGGGCGACCTGATGGCACGCCCCGCGGCGGGCATCCGAATCGGCATGCGTGAATTCCATGCAAGCCAGCCCACCGACATCGTCGTGGGCAGCGGCATCGTCGATCGAAGCGGCAGCTACGTCGCCTCGTTCGGCATGCGAGCATTGATCGTCATCGGCGAATCATCCGCACGCGCAAGCGGCCTGCTCGGGCGCGTCGAAAGCAGCCTTCGCGAGCAGGGGCTCGCCTACGAACTGCTCGAGGGCGTCGGCCCGAATCCCGGCGTACCCGTCGTCGACACCGGTGCGACCCTCGCTCGCGCCTGGCGCGCCGATCTCGTGATCGGACTCGGCGGAGGCAGCGTCATGGACGTGGCCAAGGCGATCGCCACGAGCGCCGCCTCGCCCGAACCTCGCAGCTTCGCGGACCACCTGTCCGGGCGCCGACCAGCCGACCTCGTGGTCGCGGCGGCGCTTCCCGTCGTCGCGATCCCCACGCTGCCGGGTTCGGGCAGCGAAACGAACGGCACGAGCGTCATCACGGATCTGGACACGGGCCGCAAGCTGAGCGCCCATTCGGACCTTGCCGCGCCCCGCGTCGCGCTCGTCGACCCCGACCTGCTGCTCGCCGCACCGCGCGATCTCGTCGCGCCCGGGCTCGTGGACGCGTGGTGCCACGCCCTCGAGGCCGCGCTGTCCGCGCGCGCGACCCCCGCATCCGACGCACTGGCCGAGCAGGCGCTGCGAGTGCTCGCCCGATATGGCGACCAGCCGCTCGACGACCGGCTCGACGACGAGCAACGCCTCGATGCGATCGCGCGGACATGGCTCGCCACCAACCACGCCGGCCAAGCGCTCACGCTTGCGGGCAGCCTCGTCACGCACCCGCTCGCCCATCCGCTGTCCGCTCGCCTCGACGCACGGCACGGTGAGGCCGTCGCCGCGCTGGAGGGCGCCGTCATCGCGACGTTCGCGGGGCGGTTCGAGGCATCGGGTGCCACGAACCGAGTCGCGTCGTGGCTGGACGCGCGTTCCGCCCAGGACCCGCAGGCGGCCACGCGAACCGTGCTCACGCGCCTGTCGCGCTACTGCGCTGCGCTGGACGTGCGCTCGAGCGCAGCCGAACTCGGCCTCGACGCAGCGCTGATCGCCGACGTCGTTCGCGACGCGCGAGCCTCGGGATCACGCGGCCTCACGAGCATCCCGGGCGCCGAACCGACCCCGGACGAGCTGTTCGACGTGCTCGACGTGGCACGTGAGATCGGGCCGGCTGCGGCGCCGAAGCGCCTGCTCGCCGAGGTCGCCGCGCGCACGGCGGCCACGACCTGACCACGAATTGCAGCGACCCCGACGGTTGCCCTACCGTCGGGGTCGCGGCTGCCCAGGTGGTCTGGTCAGTCAGACCAATTCGAGTGCGTCAGGACGCTTCGGCGTGCTCGTGGTGCTCGCGCTCCACGTCGCCGATCGCCGGCCGGACGAATCCGTAGTACTCCATCATCGCGAGGCTTCGGCGCCATCCGCAGAAGAAGCAGACGTACGCGCGGTTGGGATCGGGCTCGGAGAGCATCTCCGCTTCGATCTCCATCTCGCAGTGCGGGCACAGCCATCGAAGCGGCAGGCCCTGCTGAATCACCTTGAAGCTCATGGGGTCCTCGTGGGGGTGGGGGGAATCGGGGTCCGACCCGGCGGTGGAGGTGCCGAGTGGCTACCCATCGAACGTACGACAGGTCGTGCTAGCTGGCAAGACCAACTTGGCAAATCGCACAAACCACGGCCTGATCAGGATTGGCCATTGCATTACTGCAATCTTGGTATCAAGTGTTTGCAGAACTGTGCCGATACACGACTGGCAGTGCCATGGGTGGTCACTGCGGATGACACAAATGGCGCTGTCCCAGGGTGGGGACGGCGCGGCACGGAAACAGCCGAATCGGGACTGCCTGGCGTCCTCAGGAACATCGCCAGCCCGAACGGCCGCACGGAGGACGGTCCCCGCATGGGTCTACGCATCAACACCAACATCGATGCCTTCAACGCGCATCGAAACCTCAAGGGCAATGCGTCGCGCCTGGCCAAGTCGATGGAGAAGCTCAGCTCGGGTTTTCGCATCAACCGGGCAGCAGATGACGCGGCCGGTCTCGGCATCTCCGAACGCATGCGCGGGCAGATCCGCGGTCTGGAGCAGGCGCAGCGCAATGCGCACGACGGCATCAGCCTCGTCCAGACTGCCGAAGGCGCGATGACCGAACTGCACTCGATCCTCCACCGCGTGCGTGAGCTCGCCGTGCAGTACTCGAACGGCACGAACGGTCCCGAGGCGCAGATGGCGATCACGACCGAGGTGGAACAGCTCGCCGACGAGCTCGACCGCATGATCAACGGCGCTGAGTTCAACGGGGTCAACCTGCTCGACGGCTCGACCGCATCGCTCAACCTCCAGGTCGGTCCGAACCAGGGTGGCACCAACGTCGTCGCGGTCAACTTCACCGACGTGTCTGCCATGACCTCGACCGGCGGCGACCTCGCGACGGTGCTCGGCAACTTCGTCTCGGGTGGCGTCGGGGCGAGCACGCTGGACGACATCGACAGCTTCGTCAACCAGATCTCCACCGCGCGTGGAGCGATGGGTGCCGTCCAGAACCGGCTCGAGTACACCGTCAACTCGCTCGGCATCGCCCAGGAGAACCTGATGGCGGCGGAGAGCCGCATCCGCGACGTGGACATGGCGCAGGAGATGGCGAACTTCTCCCGCCTGCAGATCCTGCAGGAGGCCGGGGTCGCGATGCTCGCACAGGCGAACATGACCCAGTCGGCCGTCCTCAAGCTCCTGGGCTAGGACCGGCTTCGACATCGACATGCTTCTCCGGCGCGGAGGAGGCGAGCAGCGCCATGTGCGCATCCGGGGCTCGCCACCTACGCGCCGGAGTCGTGTGCAGGCAGATTTCCGCATGCACGCAGGGGTATGCTGCGCCGTATGGCACGAACGCGCACCACCGTGGGAATCGGACTGTCGGCGCTCGCGAGCTTCGGCGTCGCGGCGTACATGAGCGGCCGTCGCGCCGTTCCGAGCTGGAGCGGCACCGTCGCACTCTCCGGGCTCGACGGCCCCGTCGACGTGCTGCGCGACAAGTGGGCGGTGCCGGCGGTGTTCGCGACCACCAGCGCCGACGCCTACCGAGTCCAGGGATTCCTCCACGCCTCCGACCGCACGTTCCAGCTCGACCTCATGCGCCGGGTCGGCCTCGGACGCCTCGCCGAGCTCGTCGGCGACAAGGGCGTCGGCTCCGACACGCTCATGCGCACGCTTGGATGCCCGGGCTTCGTCGACCAGGAATGGGAGCAGCTCGGCGACGAGTCCCGCACGGCGCTCACCGCGTACGCCGAGGGCGTCAACGCCGCATTCGATCGCGCTCGCCGGCGCCTGCCCGTCGAATACCGCCTGCTCGGTGCCAGCCCCGAACGCTGGGAACCGCGGCACAGCCTCGCGCTTGCTCGCGTGCTCGCGCTCGGGCTGTGCGGCAACTGGGAGAGCGAGCTGGCCCGCGGCGAACTCGTCTCCGTGTTCGGTACCGACGTGCTCGACGCGCTGGAGGCCGGCGAGCACCACAAGATCTGGCCCGCGCAGATCCACTCCGACGTGCTCGGTGAGCTCGTCGCGGCAGCCAAGGACTCGGCGGGCTTCGGTGGCCCCGCCGGAATCGGCTCCAACAACTGGGTGATCGGACCGCGCCGCACGCGCAGCGGCGGCGCACTGCTCGCCAACGACCCGCACCTCGACCTGCAGATGCCGAGCGTCTGGTATGAGCAGCGCCTGTACGGCGGCGACCTCGACGTGCGCGGGTTCACGTTCCCGGGCGTGCCCGGCGTCGTGCTCGGCCACAACGGCCGCATCGCGTGGGGCTTCACCAACTCGAGCATCGACGTGCAGGACGTGTACCTCGAAGAGCTCGACGAGTCCGGCACGCGCTACCGCGACGTGGGCGGCGACTGGCGCAAGCTCGAGGTCCGCACCGAGACGATCAAGGTCAAGGGGGGCGTCGACGTCACGCACGTGGTGCGCGCGACGCGCCGCGGTCCGATCATCACCGACGTCGCGACGAGCAGCCAGCTTGCCGATCCGGTGTCGCTGCGCTGGGACTCGCTGCGCCCGTCGAAGTCGGCCGAGTCGATCTGGAAGCTCAACCGCGCGAGCAGCTGGGACGAGTTCCGCGACGCCTGCCGCGGCTGGCTCGCCCCGGCCCAGAACGTCGTCTACGCCGACAAATCCGGCAACATCGGCTTCCAGCACATGGGCGAGATCCCCGTGCGCGCAAGCGGCAACGACGGCAGCGTCCCACGCCGCGGCGACGATCCCGCCGGCGAGTGGGTCTCGACCGTGCCGTGGGATCAGCAGCCGCACGCGTTCAACCCGGCCTCGTCGCGCATCGTCACCGCCAACGACCGCCTCGTCGGCGACGACTATCCGCACTTCATGAGCCGCGAGTGGATGAACGGCTACCGCGGCGAGCGCATCCGCACCCTCATCGACGGGATCGAGCATCACGCCGTCGGCGACCAGGTCCGCATCCAGGCAGACGTGTACTCGATCCCCGGCGCCCGCATGCGCGACCTGCTCGCGCGACTGCGCCCGGAGCCCACCACGCCCGCGGGTCAGCAGGTGCTGCGCAGCCTCCTGGAGTGGGATGGCGAGCTGCGTGCGGCCGATGACCAGAGCGCCGCGTGGCGGCTGCTGCTGCGCGCAGTGCAGGACGAATCGTTCGGCTTCCTCGGCGAGCTGCTGCCGCGCTTCCTCGGGTTCAGCCGAACCGGCGTCAACGGCTTCTGGTCGCTGTTCGGCCGATCCACCCCGCGTCTGCTCGACTCGATCGATTCCGACGACCGCACGCTGCTGGAGGCGGGTGCCGACATCGAGCGCCGTCGCAAGGACGGGGACGCGACGCTGCCTGCGCCGCTGGACGGGTGGAGCGCGCACGGCGACTGGCGTGCGCTGCTCGCAGCCGCCCTCGATCGTGCCGGCAGCTGGTGGGAGGGGTCCGCAGAGGATCCCGATCGCAGTGATTCGCGATCGCTGCAGCGCACGTCACACGGTCTCGCCACGCGCACGGCGAGCACGCTGGGTGAGAAGGTCGAGCAGCGACTGCTGCGCCGGATGCGCTATCACCGACTCAAGCTCCAGCACCCGCTCGGGGTGGTTCCTGGGCTGGCGCGCGTCGCCAACCGCGGTCCGTTCGCGGTGCCGGGCGACCCCGACACGGTGTGGCAGACGTCGCAGTTCAACAATCCCACGAACGAGTACGCGCTCGTCGGGCCGAGCCACCGACACGTCGTCGACATGGCGGACGTCGATCGCAGCGTCGCGGTGCTGTGTGGCGGACAGAGTGGTCACCCGGCGAGCCCGCATTACGCCGATCAGGTGCAGCTCTGGCGACGTGGCGAGGCGCGCCCGGCACCGTTCACGCGACCTGCGATCGAGAAGCTCGTGCGCTACCGGCAGCAGTTCATTCCGTAGCGGTCCAGAGCCGGCCGTTCCGTCAGTCGTGCCGACGAACCCGGTCGCGAGTGATGTTGGACGGCATCAATGGGTGCCGCTCGCCATCACTCGTCGATAGCAGTGATGGCGAGTGATGTTGGACGGCATCAATGGGTGCCGCTCGCCATCACTCGTCGATAGCCCGTCAGCCCGCGCCCGTTCACGACGCCGACCCGGTGTGCTGGCTCGCTCAGCGGGCGATGCCGAGGCGCACGAGCACCCGGGCGAGCAGCTGCGGCAGGCTCGGGATCGACACGCTGCGGCTCGCGGACTGGAAATCGCGCGTTCGCAGGCCGCGCTGGCGGCGCCGGGGATCGAGGTTCTCGTCGCGAGGTGTCGTGTACATCAGGTGACCTGTCGTCGTGGGGAGGTCGATGCCGGCGCCCGAGGTGGGGCAGCACAATGCTTCTTCACCTGTGTATCCCGATTTCGCAGCGTTATGTCTCGTGATCGGGCCAGATCGGGGGCAGTCGGATTTTCGACGGATCCGCGAGGACTTGCCGGCTTCGATTGCAGTGTCTCCAGCTTGTTCGCACTGGCATCAAGTGGTCTCCGCGGCGGCCGATGCGCCACTACAGGTACCACAGGGCAATCAGGGGATTTCGGGTATGCCAAGCAACGAGCAGCCGCCGAGCAATCGGGGCAACAGGACCTTCATCATCGTCGCGCTGATCGGCATTGCCGCATTCAGCGTCGCCGCGGCGCTCGCCTCGTCGAAGGGTACGAGTGCCCCCAAGCCGATGGCGCTCAGCAAGTTCAGCTCCCAGCTCTCCCAGGGCAAGGTCGAGCAGGCACGCGTCTACACGCAGCAGACGAAGGTCGTCGGCGTCCTCGAGAATGGTGACCAGTTCACCACGACCTACTCCCCTGACTTCGAGATCACCAAGAAGCTCGACGATGCCAACGTGCCGTTCGACGTCGAGAACCGTGGCAAGTCCAGCGGCGCCTCGTGGCTCATCCTGCTCGGCCTCGTCGGGTTCGTGGTGCTCATCATCATGCTCAACAAGAACCGCAACCAGGCCGCCAAGCAGGCCGCCGGGGCGCCGGGCCGGATGATGGAGAGCGGCGAAGTCACCGTCACGTTCAAGGACGTCGCCGGCTGCGACGAGGTCGTCGCCGAGCTGTCGGAGATCAAGGGCTTCCTCGAAAGCCCCGAGAAGTTCCGCGACATGGGCGCGAACATCCCCAAGGGCGTCATGCTCTACGGCCCGCCCGGTACCGGCAAGACCCTGCTCGCCCGTGCCGTCGCCGGCGAGGCAGGCGTCCCGTTCTTCTCGATCTCCGTTTCCGACTTCGTCGAGATGTACGTCGGCGTCGGCGCAAGCCGCGTCCGCAAGCTGTTCGAAGCCGCCAAGGCCAATGCACCGTGCGTTGTGTTCATCGACGAGATCGACGCCGTCGGTCGCCGCCGCAGCGGCAACTCCCAGGGCGGGCAGGAAGAGCGCGAGAACACGCTCAACCAGCTGCTCGTGGAGATGGACGGCTTCGCGCCGAGCGACAACGTGATCGTCATGGCGGCGTCCAACCGCGCCGACATCCTCGACCCCGCACTGACGCGCCCGGGCCGCTTCGACCGCTCGGTCGTCGTCGACACGCCCGACCGCAAGGGTCGCCACGAGATCCTCAAGGTGCACGGCAAGGGCAAGCCGTGGGGCCCCGACGTCGACCTCGACGTGATCGCCAAGCAGACTGCTGGCTTCTCGGGCGCCGACCTGGCGAACCTCGTCAACGAGGCGGCGCTGCTCACCGTGCGCGGTGGGCGTGACGAAGTGACCGCCGCCGACCTGGACGAGGCGATCATGCGCGTGCTGGCCGGACCGCAGAAGCACCGCCTGCTCAAGGACAGCGAGAAGAAGATGATCGCCGCCCACGAGATCGGGCACGCGATCGTCGCCAACCAGATGCCCGAGGTGGAGCCCGTCCACAAGGTGACGATCGTGAGCCGCGGCCGTGCGCTCGGTCTCATGGTCAGCCTGAGCGAGGACGACCGCGTCACGCGTTCGCGCACCGAGCTCATGCAGCAGATGGCGGTCGCCCTGGGTGGTCGCGTCGCGGAAGAGCTGATGTTCGACGAGATCTGGACCGGCGCGGAGAACGACCTGGAGAAGGTCAACGCGATCGCGCAGCGCATGGTGCTGCAGTGGGGCATGAGCGACAACTTCGCACTGCGCGGCCTCGTCCAGGAGGGGCAGCTGATGGCGCACTCCGACGAGCTGCGCGGCAAGATCGATTCCGAGATCGACGTCATCGTCGGCGAGGCCAAGCTCATGGCGCAGGAGGTGCTCGTCGAGTACCTGCCCTCCCTGCAGCGCCTCACCGAGGTGCTCATCGAGCGCGAGACGCTCGAGCGCGACCAGTTCGAGCTGCTCATGCGCGGCGGCGAGCTGCCCGCACTCGAGGTCGAGGAAGACGGCACCGTGCACGCCGTGGCGGAGACGACCCCGGTGCGTCATGCGCGTCAGGCAGCGTTCCCGCGACCCGGCATCGGCCACGAGGGCTCCTCGCACGAGGACGCCACGTGGGGCGCCGGCGAGATGGACCGTCGCGACCCGGATTCGCCCGGCGCGAAGTTCCGCGCGGACGGGACGACGGGCGGCGAGGAACCGACCGACACCACGCCGCACGACGTGGACGAGGACACGACCGCAGTCGCCTAGCTATTCGTAGCGACTTGCCTCGCGCTCGATCCGCTCGATGTCGATGAGGTCCTGCGGCCGACCGGCGGCACGCTTCATCGCGATGAGGTCCGAGATCAGGTTGCAGGCGTTGCTGAACTCGAGCTCGCGCCATCGCCGTTCGCGTGCCGCCGCGATCGCATCAGCAAGCGTCGTGGCGCCGAGCGCCTGCTCGTAGGCGAGGTCGATGAGGTCGGCGGTCGGGATCGCGGTGCGCGTGGAGCCCTCGGCGATCGGCTCGGTCGGGATCGTGCCCTTCGCGACGTGGCGGTCGAGCCCCTGCACGCTCATGCCCAGGAGCTTCGCGGCGACGGTCCTGCGCACGAGCGGGCCTGCCTGGGTCGCGAGCGACTGCTCGATCGATGCCAGTCCGACGCGCACCGATTCGCGCACCTGCCGCGACTGCACGCGCAGCGCGACGCAGTTGCGAAGCAGCTCCAGCCCAACAAGCTAGGCGGAAGCGGCCGCCAGCAGCGCGTCGATCGCGGCCGCGCCCTCGTCGCCCAGGTCCAGGGTGAACTCGTTCACGTACAGCTCGATGTGCTGGCGGCAGACGTCGGCCGACAGCTCCTGCGCGTGTTCGGCCACCCATGCGGCGCTGGCGTCGGGATTCGCGAAGGCATGCTGCACCGACTGGCGCAGCGCGCGCTCGGCGCGGTCACGAAGCTCGGGAGCAACGTCGCGGCGAACGCAGATCGTCGCCAGCGGCAGCGGCATGCCGGTGTCGGCCTCCCACCACTCGCCCAGGTCTGCCACGCGCACGAGCCCGTGGTCGGCGTAGGTGAAGCGGCTCTCGTGGATGATGAGCCCGGCACGCACGTCGCCGCGTTCGACGGCGCCGAGCACCTCGTCGTATCGCAGCTCCACGACCTCGCCGAGGGTGTCTCCGGCGGACAGTCGCAGCAGCAGGTATGCGGTCGTGTCGCGGCCGGGGATCGCGATCGGCCCGGTCGCGGCATCCTCGAGTGACATCGCCTCGCGCGCGACGACGAGCGGGCCGACGCCGTGCCCGAGCGCTGCGCCCGCACGCAGCGGCTCGTAACGATCCTGCAGCTGTGCGAGCGCGCCGAACGAGAGCTTCGTGAGCTGCAGCTCGCCGGCGTGCGCGCGGCGATTGAGCTCCTCGATGTCGGCCATCACCGGTTCGACGGTCAGCGGCTCGTCGACCAGCCCGTGCACGAGCGCGTGGAATGCGAACGTGTCGTTGGGGCAGGGCGAGAATCCGAACGTGAGGTCAGGCGTCATCGTGGGGCGATGCTATCGCCGTGACGAGCGTGGGGAGCAGTGCGGCCAGCGCATCGAGCGCCACGTCGAAGTGCCACTTCGCGCGGTCGTCCTCCTCGATCTCGTTGGAGATCGTGCGCACCTCGAGCGCGGGCACGCCTGCCAGGTCGGCGGCGCGCAGCACCGCGAAGCCTTCCATGCCTTCCACGTCGCAGCCGCTCGTGCCGCCGACGTCCGCGCTCGTGCCGATCGTCAGCACCGGCGCGTCGGGCAGCGCACGATGCACGTTCGTGAGCAGCACCTCGTCGGCCGCCAGCTCGCGCGTCACGAGCCGCGATTCGGTGTCGCAGTAGCGGCTCGCGATCCCGATCACCGGATACCCGGGCTCGAACCCCGTCTCGCGGCGCGCGCCGGCAATGCCGACATGGAGGACCGCGCTCGGCCGCGGTGCCCGGGCAAGCCGAGCGGCGACGCTGGCTGCCGCGTCGACGGGGCCGATCCCGCACGCGAGCGTCTCGACGCCGAGCAGGCCGGCAGCGCCTCGCAGTTCGGGATCTGTTGCAGCGACGATCAGCAGCATGCAGCGAGACTACCCGCGGCGCGGCATCCGTGCCGGCCGCGACGAGTGGTCACCCGAACAGCGTCGGGTCGTCGGGAAACAGCGAGCCGGAGTCCTTCCATGGCTCCGGAGCCAGCTGCGGATTCGCATACGTCGTGGACGGGGACTCCTCGACCGGTGCGGACGGCGGCGGCGAGGGCGGAGGCACCTGGCCCAGCCAGCCGCTGTCGCGCCGCTCCTGTGCCGTCTCGTTGCCGAGCTCGATCTCCGTGGCTGGCCTCGTCTCCGCGTTGCGGGGCGTCGTGGGCGGGGCGGACGGGGGCGGTACCTGACCGAGCCAGCCGGCCTCGCGCGCGTCGCGAGCGGATTCATGTCCCGTCATCGGGAGCGCATCGGTGGATGCGGTGGCCGTGTCGCGTGGGGCGGCGGGCGGCGAGGGCGGGGGCACCTGTCCGAGCCAGCCGGCGTCTCGCGCCTCCTGCGGAGACTCGTGACCGGTCGGGGGCACGGGAGGTTGCGGCTCGCGCAGGGCGGCTCGGAAGCTGACGGTGGAGGAAATCATCTCGCCACCTCCTCGGTGGCCAGCACCCCGCGGCGGCGACGCAGCGCATCGTCGCGGCCGGTGCTGCCCGTCGAGGTGGCCGTTGACGGCGTCGCCGCCCCGCCCCGCTCCGCTCCGCCCCGCCCGCCCGGCACTCGCTTCAGGTCAGGCGCGGCGCACGCGAACGCACTCGATGACCGTGCCGGCGATGTCGACGACCTCCAGGTCGAGTTCTCCGCTCCGAACACGCTGTCCGGCCACGGGAAACTCGCCGAGGGCATCCAGCAGCAGGCCGGCGACCGTCGCCGCGGAGGTCTCCTCGGGAATCGGCAGTCCGAGGTCTTCCAGGTCGTGGACCGGGTAGGTGCCCGGCAGCTCGAACCACCCATCAGCCAGCTGCGTGTACCCACGTGGATCGTTGGGATCCAGGTCGCGATCGAGCTCGTCGTAGAGTTCGCCCACGATCTCCTCGAGCAGGTCCTCGACCGTGACGATCCCGACATAGCTGCCGTGCTCGTCAGCGATGAGCGCGAGCTGGCGTCTCGATCGCTGCAGCAGCTGCAGCACGTCCTGGACGCGCGCGTTCTCGGGCACGATCACGGGCTCGTCGACCAGCTCGGCGATGGGGCGCTCGGGCGCGCCTTCGGCCACGAGCTTCCCGAGCGTCGCGATGCCGATGACCTGCTCCGGATCGTCGATCACCGTCACGGGCGCCCGGGAATGTCCGTTGCTGGCGATCGCCCGAGCCGCGCTTGCGGCCGTGTGTCGCTCGTCGATGAAGAACACGTCCCGCCACGGCACGAGCACTTCACGCACGACACGCTTCTGCAGCTCGAGGACGCCCTCGACGAGCGCCCGTCGCTCCGAACCGAAGTCCGTCTCGGTCGCGATCACGTCGAGCACCTCCTCCTCGGTCAGCAGGTCCTCCGCCGCTGTCCGCGCGCCGCCTCCCACGAGCCGCGCGACGACATCGGTCGTCTTGGCGAGCAGCCACACGACGGGACGGGCGAACCTCGCGACGAACGCAACGGGCGGTGCCGCGACGAGCGCCCACCGCTCCGGGCGACGCATCGCGACGCGCTTGGGCACCAGCTCACCGAACACGAGTGTCACGAACGTCAGCGCCAGCGTCACCAGGATGAGCGCCGTCACGCTCGCCGCATCCCCAAGGAAATCGAGCGTCGGCTCAAGCGGCTCGGCGAGCGACACGGCAGCCGTCGCAGATGCCAGGAAGCCGGCGAGCGTGATGCCGACCTGGATCGTGGACAGGAACCGCGTCGGCTCCTCGCTCAGCGACAGCAGTAGCTTCCCGCGTCGACCGTGCGTGTCGGCCATGCGCACGAGCTGGCTGCGCCGCAGCGACACGACCGCGAGCTCGGTCCCCGCGAACGCCGCGTTGACCATGACGAGCACCGCGATGATGAGCAGGTCGATCAGGATGGGGTCCATGCGGACGGTCCTACCCGATCAGCGCCGATGCGTGCAGCGCGAGACGCCTGAATCTCAGTGCCTGAGCGCCTGCGCGTCGCGATGACGATCGATGGCAAGCTCGATGAGGCGGTCGACGACCTCATTGAAGGAGTGCCCGCTCGCCGCGAAGAGCTTGGAGTAGGCGCTCGTGGGCGTGCAGCCCGGCATCGTGTTGAGCTCGTTGACGACGACGCGACCGTCGGGCGTCACGAAGCAGTCGACCCGCGCAAGACCCGAGCACTCGACCGCGTGGAACACCGCGAGCGCGACGCGCTGCACCTCGGCGGAGATTTCATCGCTGATGCGGGCGGGCACGCGCAGCGTCATCCGACCCTCGACGTACTTGGTCTCGAAGTCGTACCACTCGGCGTCGTCGGCGATGACGACCTCGCCCGGCACGCTGACGATCGGATCGTCGTTGCCGAGCACGCCGCACTCGACTTCCACGCCCTCGATCGCCTGCTCGACGAGCACCTTGCTGTCGTGCTCGAACGCCAGGTCGAGCGCCGCGCGCAGCGTCGCCTCGTCCGTCGCGCGGCTGATGCCGATCGACGAGCCCAGACGCGCCGGCTTCACGAACATCGGGAACGTCAGCTCGTCCATGCAGCGCGCGACGGTGGCGTCGCGATCGTCACGGTGGCGGTTGGCGACGACCTCCGGCGCGACCTCGATGCCGGCATCGCGCAGCACGGCCTTGAAGATCGCCTTGTCCATGCCGACCGCACTCGCGAGCACGCCGTTGCCGACGTAGGGGACGTTCGCCGTCTCGAGCAGGCCTTGGATCGTGCCGTCCTCGCCGAACGGGCCGTGCAGCACGGGGAAGATGACGTCGACGCCCGCGAGTGCGTTCGACGGGTTGGTGACCGTCGCCGGGCGCACCTCGCTGCGTCGCGCGACGGCCATCGGGCGACCATCGTCGCTCGGCTCGTCCACGTCGTCGACCGCCGGTCGCGGCGAGCTCGTCGGCAGCGCCAGCTTGGCTGCGTTCGTGAGGCGCCAGTCGCCGCTGCGCTCGATGAGCACCGGCACCGCGGTGTACTTGGATCCGTCGAGCGCCTCCATGACGCCCAGGGCGCTCAATCGGGAAATGTCGTGCTCGGACGATCGGCCGCCGGCCAGGATCGCAACGTTCAGCTTGCGCACGGGGTCTCGTACCTCGAAATCGGGAGTTGCAGCGGTCCGGCGTGGGACAGGACCGCGAGGCATCAAGGGTACCCGTTTCGACGCGCATGATGCGAGGCCTGCCGGCGGAGGCTGGCCGCCTTGTCCCTCGCAGGATCGGCCTCAGGAACGCCGGGGGACCTTCTGCATGGTCGGCAGGTGGAAATCCAGACTTTCCCGCCACGAGGACGCGAGGTGGTCCCCGAGTTTGCTCCATTCCTCTGCCGGGTGTTGTCGTGCAGCGACCGGCGGGCCGCCACCACCGGCATCGAGCGACCACGGAGGCATGTCGAGCGGCGACAGGATCGTCGTCCTGGCGGGCGTCGCGCCGGTCCGCTTCATCCATTCCGCGAGCGTCATGACGCCGTCCTCCGCGTCCGAGAAGAGGTGATCGACGACAAGGAACTCGCCATCGTGCGTGCGGCTCACGGTAGCCGAGTGGAAGCGTGCATTGCCGAAGTTCGGCGAGTACTGCACGGCAATCGCCGAACGCATCGCGTCGCGCGCGGCGAGCTCGGTCACGGCGGTGTCGATGCTGCCGGACTCGCGCTCGACGATCGACATCGCTCCGAAGGCCGAGCGTTGGATGCAGCGGTTGTCGTTGCGCCACGCGAATGCGTGTCGCAGCTCCCAGCCTGCCGAATGCACGGAATCCCTCGAGACGGGGCGCAGGCGGTCGAGGCCCGCCTCCAGTGACGGGGGCTTGGCGAACTTCAGGTCATCAGCGTGGCGCGCCACGGCAACGCCGATCGCGTCACCCCATGCGCGCAGCGCCTTGCCTGCTGTCGCGGCTTTCGCCGCGTCGATTGCCATCCCCGGTCCCATCGTCTGCCTATCGGGTGCGGGGACCCAGCTGATCCCGTCTTACATGAGGCGCACGCGCACGAGCCCGGTGGCGGCGAACGACTCGAGCCGGCGGAGCACGTCATCGAGGAACTGGTTCGTCATCGGCGGCGCCTCCCGGCCGATTGCCACGGATCCGCCGATCCGATCCATCATCCGTTCGAAGGCAGAGCGAATCGCGCCTTGATCGATGGTGGCGAGGTGCTGCTGCACCTCGGGAAGCAACCGCAGGCCGCGGGTGCCGTCGGGCAGCAGGTCGCCCTTCGAGTACGCAGCTCGCAGGGTCGGTACGAGACCGCCCTCGGTCGCCTTGTATCGATTGATCAGACCGTGATCGATCATGCGCAGCTCGTCCGTGCCGCGCTGGACCATGACGTTCTGGGGATGGCGGTCGCCGTTGGCGATGATCGCGTCGAACACGTGCACGAGCTGGCGATCGACCTCCGCGCGCCGCGCGACCTCGGCGTCCGTCAGCATCGGATGCCGGGCCCGGACCATGGCCTCGAAGGCGCCGTCGAGCGCCGATCCCCCGGAGATCCGAAAGTCGGCTGCGGTGCGCCCGTCGAACAGCTCGATCGCGGCGGCGCGCTCAGCTTCACGCCACGCCATCTTCGGGAACAGGTCGTCGATGCCCATGGCCACGGCGACGTCGTGTGCGAACACCTCCTGCGCGCCTCCCTGGCCGAGCGCCTTGAGGATCGCCTGTGCCGGGTCGGCCGCGCGTGCATCGAGGACCGTGTACAGGCGCTGCACTCCGTGCTTCGCCTCTCGGCTGCCGATCGCCCTGCCCCGCACCAGCTCCAGGGGCGACGCGCCGAGCAGCTCGCGTCCGCGTGCGGCATCTGATGCGACCCAGCCGTCGGGTCGAAGCCGCGGGAACGCCGCCGCGTCGGACACGGACTCGGATATGTCCACGTGCACGGCGACAGGGACGTGCATCGGCGCATGCGTGCGCACGGTTGCCCCAGGAATTCCCCCCGAATCCATGCCGGTTCATCGTGCACGGGCCGGTTGGCGTTGCGCACGCACCGCCAACCGGCCCGAAAAACGTCGCGGAATCAGCCTTCGACAGGCGGGACGGGCTCGGGCTCGGAATCGCCGGTGGCTTCGCCGTAGGTGATCGTCACGGTCTGGCCGAGCTCGCGCGTCGCGCCCGAGTCCGGGTCGGTCGACAGCACGACGCCGATCTTTGCCTGGTCCTCGGTGGCTTCCGCGACGCGTTCGGTCGAGAAACCGGCCTTCTGGAGCTCGTCCTCGGCGTCGTCGATGCCGGCGCCGACGACGTTCGGCACGACGTTCTCGCCGCTGGCGACCTCGAGCACGATCGTGTCGCCCGGTTCGAGTTCGGAGTTCGCCGGCGGCGTCTGCTTGACGACCGTGCCGGCGGGCTGGTTGCTCGGCACGTCCTTGCGCTCGACGATGAGGCGGTAGTCGTCGCCTTCGAGCAGCGCCTTGGCTTCGTCGAACGGCTGACCGATGACGCTCGGCACCCGTTCGGCCTCGGGGCCGCTGCTGAGGATGATCGTCACCGTGGTGCCCTCCGCGGCCTCGCCCGTGGGGTTCTGGCGGATCACGAAGCCCGGCTTGACCGTCTCGCTCGTCTCCGCCTCGCCGACCGCGGGCTTGAATCCTGCATCGCGGAGCTCGTTGATCGCCACGCCGCGCGCCTTGCCCTTCACGTCAGGGATCGGGATCGTGTCCGGACCGGAGCTGACCACCAGGTCGACCTCGCCGCCGACTTCCAGGTCGTCGCCGCCGTTGGGGGCCTGCTCGATGACGATGCCCTTGTCGACCGAATCGCTCGGCTGCAGGTCGACCTGCCCGACGCGGAAGCCTTCGGCGACGATCACGCGCGTGGCAGCGGCCTGCGTCTGTCCGACCACGTCCGGCACCGGCTCGCCCGTGGAGCGAAGCAGGAAGTACGCAGCCGCAGCCGCGAGGATGAGCACGATCAGCAGCGGCAGCAGCCAGCGCCACACGTTCTTGCCGCCGTCGCCCGGCTCGTCCCAGCCGCTGTCGGGCCATGCCGGCTCCGGCGCCACGGGCGTCTCGTAGCGCCGGCTCGACGCGGGGGGCATTGCCGGCACCATCGGGGAGACCTGCGTGGTCGCTGCGCCTGCAGGGATGCCGCCGAGCACCTGCGTCATGGCCTGGGTCTGCGAGCCCTCGCGGGCGCGATCCAGGTCGGCGAGCATCTCGTCGGCGGTGGAGTACCGCCGCGCGGGATCCTTTTCCATCGCCTTGAGGATGATGCTCTCGATCGCCGGCGTCACGTCTCGATTGATCGTGCGCGGGTGCGGGACCGGGTCCTTCACGTGCTTGAGCGCCACGTTGACCGGGCTCTCGCCGTCGAACGGCACGCGCCCGGTCGCCATCTCGAACATGACCACGCCGAGCGAGTACAGGTCGCTCGACGCCGCCACGTCATGGCCCTGCGCCTGCTCCGGCGACAGGTACTGCGCCGTGCCGACGATCGAACCGGCCTCCGTCAGGCCGCTGTCGGCATCCGCCGCCGCCCGCGCGATGCCGAAGTCGGCGATCTTGAGGCGGCCGTCGGTGTCGACCATCATGTTGTGGGGCTTCACGTCGCGATGGACGATGCCGTTGCGATGCGCGAAGCGCAGCGCGTGCAGCGCCTGGCGCCCGTACGCGAGCACTTCCTGCTCGGTGAGACCGCCGCGACGCCGGACCAGGTCCTTGAGCGTCATGCCGTCGACGTACTCCATCGCGATGTAATACGTGTCCGCGGAGTGGCCGCGGTCGTACACCTGCACGATGTTGGGGTGGTTGAGCTTCGCGGCCGCGCTCGCCTCGCGCAGGAACCGTTCGACGAACTGCGAGTCCTCGGCATAGCGCTGGTGCAGCACCTTGATCGCGACTCGACGCCCGAGCGTCTCGTCCTCGGCCAGGTACACGTTGGCCATCCCACCCTGGCCGATCCGCTTCTCGATGCGGTATCGCCCGTCGTAGGTGGTGCCAACCAGCTTGTCGTTCACAGTCGTCATCTAGAGATCCCACGTACCCGTTCGACGTGTGCGGTCCGACTCATTCCCGGTGAGCGATCGAACCTGATGGGCATGCTTGCGGATCTGGCGCGCGTCATGCGGCAGACCCCCGTCCAAGCAGTTCGACCATCACGTCACGTGCGATCGGAGCGCTGATCGCGCCACCCGTCGTTCCGGACGCCAATCCTTCGATCGCCACGGCGATCGCGACCTTCGGATCTTCCGCGGGCGCGAAGGCGATGAACCATGTGATGTTGCTGTCGTTGGCGTCGGCCGTGCCGGTCTTGCCGGCCACGTCGACGCCCTCGATCCGTGCGGCGGTACCGCTGCCCTCGGTCACGACGTTCTTCATCATCTCGACGAGCGTGCGTGCGGTGTCGGGCCGGATCGCGGTCTTCCAGGCTGCCGGGTCGACCTGTTCGACGGCGCGCCCGCTCGCGGTCGTCACGCGTTCGATGAGCGTCGGCTCCGGTACGACGCCGCCGTTGCCGATGGCGGCCGCCACGAGCGCCATCTGCAGCGGGCTCACCGTCAGCTTGTCCTGGCCGATCGCGGTGCGCGCCTCGTCGATCGGCGAATCCTCGGGCAGGCGCTTGCCGTCAGGTCCGGTCAACCCGCTCGCACGCACCTCATCGGCCGGCACGCCGTGCAGCGGCGGCTTCTCGAAGAACCCGAATGCGGCCATCTGCTCGCGCAGCCGGGCATCGCCCAGCTCCGAGCCCAGTTCCGCGAACGTCGTGTTGATCGACTTGGTGAGCGCCGTCGTCAGGTCGTGCGGCGCATTGCACGATCCACCGTAGTTCTCGATGTCCGGACCGGGCGTCGCGAACGTGCAGCCGCCCTCGAAGGATCGGTCGGGGGAGGCGATCCCGTCTTCGAGCGCCGCGGCCGCCACGAGCACCTTGAACGTCGACCCGGGTGGATACGCCGCCTGCGTCGCGCGATTGAACAGGCGCGTGCCGGTCGCCGCGGAGGCGAAGTCGCGCACCACGCCCGCCGGCTCGAACGTCGGGTTCGACGCCATCACCAGCACGCGACCGGTGTCCGGCTCGATCGCCACCACGGCACCACCATTCGGCGCGTTCTGCGCGAGCGCACGTTCGGCGATGCGCTGCGCACCCGCATCGATCGTGAGGCGCACGTCGTCGCCGATCGCTTCCTCGTCGCCATCGAGCAGTCCTACGACCGCACCCAGGTCGCGCGACGACGCGGTCAGCGCATCGTTCATGGCGCGCTCCACGCCCGCCCGGCTGTGTCCCCGCGTGTCGTAGCCGAGCACGTGCGCGGCGAGCGATCCCTGCGGATAGCGGCGCGTGTAGATCATGTCGCCGTTGACACCCGTGCGCTCGGTGCGTCCCGCCAGTCGTACGCCGTCACGCGTCTCGATGAAGCCGCGCTGCACGCGCTGTTCGTAGTAGGCGGTCTGGTTGTTCTGGTCCTTCTGCTTCAGCTCGCCCGCGACGACGATCTGCCACCACGTGAGCATCACCACGATCCCGCCAAAGCCCACACAGAGGCCCGTGAACACGGTCGCCATGCGACTGTTCATCGTCCCCTTCATGCGCGCGCTCCCGAGCGCGGGTCGTCGTATGCGCCGGATTCGACCGCCGCGCCGTGCGAGACCATCAGCAGCAGCGCCACGAGCAGCCAGTTGGCGAGCAGGCTCGAGCCGCCGTAGCTCACGAACGGCAGCGTCTGGCCCGTGAGCGGCAACAGCCGCACGACGCCCCCCACGATGATGATCGCCTGCATCGCGAACACCGCGCTCAGCCCGAACGCGAGCAGCTTCGAGAACCCGTCACGGCACGCCGCCGCGATCGCGAAGCCGCGCCAGGCGAACACCACGAACAGCATGAGGATGCCCACCGCGCCGACGAACCCGAGCTCGTCGGCGATCACCGCGAACACGAAGTCCGTCTGCGCATCGGGGATGAGCGTCGCGCCGTTCTCGCCCACCACGTACGCCTGTCCGAGCCCGCGCCCGAGCAGCCCGCCGTCGGCCATCGCAAACAGCGCCTGCAGCGGCTGGTAGCCGGTCGTGTCCGGTCGCGACCACGGATCCAGCCACACGTCGACGCGCTCCTGGATGCGTGCGCTCGTGGTGTAGATGAATGCCGAGCCCGCCGCGAACGCCGCGCCGCCGACGAGCGGGTACCAGGCGCGACCGGTGGCGACGTACACGAGCAGCAGGAACGAGCCGTAGAACAGCAGGCTCGTGCCGAAGTCGTTCATGAGCACGAGCAGGCCGAGGCTCAGCAGCCAGAACAGCGCGAGCGGTCCGAGGTGCTTGGGGGAGATCTTGAGTGACAGCAGCTCGCGGTTCTCGCGCAGGTACGCCGCCAGGAAGATGACGATGCCGAGCTTGGCGAACTCACCCGGCTGGATCTGGATCAGGCCCGGGATGCGGATCCACAGCTGCGAGCCGTTGACGGTCGTGCCGAGCGGACTGACGGTGATCGCCAGCGCGAGCACCGATCCGGCACCGATCACGTACTTGTAACGCTCGAGCACGTGATGGTCGCGCACGAGCAGCACGAGCGCGGCGAGCAGGACGAGGGCGACGACGAACCACGCGGTCTGCTTGCCGGCAAGATCGGGCTTGATGCGGTACACCATCGTGATGCCCAGCCCCGTGAGCAGGCCTGCGCACGGCAGCAGCCAGGGGTCGGCGAGCGGCAGCGCGCGTCGCACGATCACGTGCGCGGCGAGCAGCAGCGCCAGGAACGTGCCGCCCCACACGAGCCCGTCGGCGGACAGCACCTTCTGGCGCGAGAGGTAGACGGTGCCGTAGGCGGCAGCCACCGCAATGCCGACGAACACGAGCCACGTCGCCTCGCGAACGCGGGGAGTCAGGCGTGGGCGCGTGCCCGATGCCACCTACATGCCCCCGGCAGTCGGCTGCTCCAGCTGCGCCGGCAGCTCCTCGAGCACGCGCTCGGCATCCTCGCGACTCAGGATCCGATGCGAGTCGACGAGCCGCTCGCGATCGGAGGCGGACAGCTCCTCGGCGATGACGTCGGAGGATCGGTACGGCGTTGCCAGGCGCGCGAACGGGAACCCGCGGTTGATGCCGACGTGTCCGTCCTCGCGCTCGATGAGGAAGTACGACTGGCTCCACACGAACCCGCCGGCGATCGCGGCAAGCACGACGAGCCCAACGAACACCAGCAGGCCCCGTCGACCACCGCGACGCCGCGGCTCGATCCACTCGTCGTCGTGTGGAACGGGTTCAAGTCGCGGAATGTCGCCGGTCGCCTCCGACTCAGGAGCGTCCGCGGGCGCAACGAGCGGCAACGGGCCGGAATCCTGGGCGGGCGCATCGCTGCGGACCGGCGTCGTCATCTGCGAGGTCGTTGCGGCAGCGGCATGCAGCGCTTCGATACTCAGCTCGCCGCTGACATCGCTCGGCACGGGCTGGGCGATCACGACGGTGATGTTGTCGCTGCCGCCGCGCTCGTTGGCCAGGTCCACGAGCCAGCGCACCGCGGCATCGGGATCGTGCGGATGCTCCAGCACGGCGCGCGCGAGCTCGCCATCGGCGACGTGTTCGGTGAGGCCATCGCTGCAGGCGAGCAGCCAGTCGCCCGGGCCGGCGTGCACGATGAACGAGTCGACGGACACGTCGCCGTCGGGGCCGAGCGCGCGCGTGATGACGTTGCGCTGCGGATGGTGCGTGGCGTCCTCGGCGGTGATGCGGCCGGTGCGCACGAGCTCGTTGACGACCGTGTGGTCCTCGGTGACCTGGCGTGCACCCGTGGCGCCGAGCACGTACAGGCGCGAATCGCCGACGTGGCCGACGACCACCTCACCGCCATCGCGCACGACCGCCGCGACGATCGTGGTCGCCATGCCGCGCCGCGTCTCGTCCTCGAGCTGCGACTGGTACACCGCGTCGTTGGCTGCGAGCACCGCGCGTTCCATCGCGCGAGCGGCATCGGTCGACGATCCGGCGCCGGCAATGTCGTCGGCTGCGGCGGCGAAGTGTTCGATCGCGAGGGTGGATGCGACTTCGCCCTTGGCGGATCCGCCGACGCCGTCGGCGACGACGAGCACGGGGGGTGCCAGGTGGTAGGCATCCTCGTTGTGTTCACGGCGCTGGCCGACGTCGGTCAGCGCAGCACTCGGGATCGACCTGTGCGTGCTCATCGCGGCACCTCGTATCGGAAGACGGTCGAGCCGACCTGCACCAGGTCGCCCGCGCGCAGCGCCACGCGCCCGTCGACGACTCGCCCGTTGACGAGCGTACCGTTGGTGGAGCCTTCATCGACCACGGTGCCGGGCGGCACGATGCGAGCGTGGCGCCCGCTCACGACGCTGTCCTCGAGCACCACGTCATTGGATGCGGCGCGACCGATGCTGAGCCCGCCACCGATCGTGAACGGGATGCCCGGGCGCAGCGCATCGCTTTCCTGGACCACGAGCCGCGGTTCGCCGATGCCTGCCTCCCGGCGCGCGGCCTGCACGTCGGCGGCGGGAATGATCGTCGATTCCTGAGCCTCGATCGAGCCGCCGGCGCGAGGCGCGGTCGATCCGCGCACGGTCAGGTCGGCACGGGCGCCGCGAATGACGCGCCACACGAAGACGTACACGAGCACGACGACGAGCAGCTGGCCGGCAAGCAGGATCTGCTGGACCATCAGTCTTCTCCGCCTGCCCAGCGATCGAAGCGCACGT
>JBBQUY010000031.1:0-35398 GCA_038212015.1 Gaiellales bacterium
TCGCGTTCGAGCTGCTTGAGCTGGAACAGCTTGCCGCGCATCATCTTCATCGCGGTGTCCTTGTTCTGGTGCTGCGAGCGCTCGTTCTGGCACTGCGTCACCACCCCGGTGGGCAGGTGCGTCAGGCGCACCGCGGACTCCGTCTTGTTGACGTGCTGGCCACCCGCGCCCGATGCGCGATACGTGTCGATCCGCAGGTCCGACGGGTCGATCTCGATGTCCTCGAGCACGACGTCGTCTTCGAAGAACGGGGCGACTTCCACCTGCGCGAACGACGTCTGACGCCGGTTGGCGCTGTCGAACGGCGACAGGCGAACGAGTCGGTGCACGCCACTCTCGGCGTTGAACACGCCGTAGGCGTAGTCGCCCTTGACGGTGAACGTCGCGCTGCGGATGCCTGCCTCTTCGCCGGCGCTCTCCTCGTTGAACTCGACGCTGAAGCCGCGCTTGTCGGCGAAGCGCAGGTACATGCGAACGAGCATCTCCGCCCAGTCCTGCGCGTCGACCCCGCCCTCGCCGGCCTGGACCGATACCACCGCTGCGCTCGAGTCGAAGTCGCCCGTGTACAGCGCCTCCTCCTGCACCTCGGCGAGCTCGCGCTGAAGCGGGCCGATCGAGCTGGCCATCTCGTCGAGCAGCTCGCCCTGCTCGGACATCTCGACTTCCTTGGCCATCTCGATGAGCGTCGTGATGTCCTCCACGCCGCTCTTGAGCTTGCGGTAGCCCTCGACCTTCTTGGCGGTCCGGTTGCGCTCGGAGCTCACCTTCGCGGCATGCGCCTGGTCGTCCCAGAAGCTGCCGCCGTTCATCTCCGCGTCGAGCTCCTCGATGCGCAGCGCTGCTCGTTCCGGGTCGACGAGTCGTCGCACCATCTCCAGCTGGGTCTCGAGCGCACGAAGCTGCTCGACGTAATCCTCGATCGAAGCGTCGGCCATGCGGGCATCCTAGCCGGTCTCCCGACCGAGGCATCGTCGCGACGGACCGCCTCGTCGTCGGCACGACGTGCGACGCGCAGTGCAACGTTGCGCGAGGATCGTTCGATATTCGGACACGTGGTGTCACGGGAGGCACCCGAGTCGGGAAGGGGAACCAGCATGGCCATTTCGCCATTGGCGGCAGGGGGAGTTGCGTTCGGAGCGGGGCTCGCGGCGACTGTGGGGACGAAGATCGCGGTCGGTGAAGGCGGCGACGTCGGCGCGGTTACCACCCGCGAGATCGACAAGGCGGTCGGATTCTCCGGTGCGGCGCTGCTCGGCAGCAGCCTGCTCTTCCAGACACCTTCGGCCTTCACCGTCGGCACGGCACTCCTCGGCGCAAGCATCGTGTCCGCCTTCATGGGCGGCGCGCTCCAGGGGAAGAGTCCGTCGAACGGCTGATCAGCGCCGGGCAAGCGCCGCAAGACACGCGGAGGACGCGACGAGCACGACCACGAGCGCCAGCTCGAACGCCGCCCAACCCGCTGTCGCGAGGAGCGCGCCGAGGACGACCGGAGCGATGGTGCACGCGGCCGCATTGGCGGTCGTCTGCATGCCCAGCGTGGCACCGGTGCGGCCGGTGGGCGCAAGCGACGCGGCGGTCGCGACGACTACGCCGTTGCATGAGGTAACGACCACGAGTGCCGCAGCGAGCAGCACGGCATCGGCACGCGCAGCAGGGACCAGGGTTGCGACTCCGGCAAGCGCGCCCGCAGCCGCAGCGACGCCGCGCAGAATCCGGATTCGGTCACCGGAGCGGTCCGACCAGGCTCCCAGCAGGATCCGACCGATCGCTCCAAGCAGCTGGGTCGCCGTGAAGACGCCAGCGGCGACGGCAATGCCGACCTTGGCTTCGTCAACGAGCTGCACCGTCAGGAACGAGCCGACGCCCAGCTGCACGAACGCGAGGCATGCCGCACCTGCAGCGAGCAGCCAGAGGCGACGCTCGCGCAGCGGCGTACCGCCCGCGGGCGCGGCACGCGCCACCGCCGCGCGGGCCTCGGGACGGCGCGACGACGGCAGCGCGAGCGCGATGCCCACGGTCGCGAGCGCACCGAGACCTGCGGCCCACGCCGTGGCGGTGGCGAGCCCGTCGGAGCGCACGAGCAGGGGCACGGCAATACCGCCGAGCGCTCCTCCGACCGGGATCGCGGTGTGGCGGATGGCGAGCACCAGGCCATGGTGCTGCGGCGGGAACGCCGCCGCGATCGCCCGCCCACCCGCAGAGTGCGCCGCGCTGCCAAACAACCCGGCAAGCAGCAACGCTGACCCGAACATGACCGCGTCATCCGCAAGCCGTGCAGCTCCGAGCGTGGAAACGCTGAAGCCGACGAACGCGAGCGTGAGCACCCGCCGCTCGCTCATGCGGTCGGCAAGCTCACCCCACGCGAAGGTGCCGAGCATGAGGCCGAGTGGCGGCGCCGCGAGCAGGAGCCCGAGCTGTGCCGCATCGAGTTCGAGCAGGTCACGCAGCAGCGGTGCCGCCGCGGCCAGCCCAAAGTGCAGCGCGGCCACGACGAGGTTGGCGAACGCCACCGCAACCAGGACCATGGTCGATCGTCGAGCGAGCAGCGCCGCAGCGATGGCGCGTCCTACGCCCGGCCGTGGCAGTTCTTGTACTTCTTGCCGCTGCCGCACGGACACGGTTCGTTGCGCCCGACGACCTTCTCGACCTTGCGCTGCTGCACGGCGGGTGCTGGCTCGTCACCGAGTCCGGCTTCTGCTCGCGCTTCCTGCAGCGCGGTCGGTGCGGCCGTCGTGCCATACGTGAGGTTGGACGTCGCCCGCGACCGAACGGCAAGTCCGCCGGTCGAGCTCGTGCTGCCGCCGGAGCTGCCGGTATTCGACGATCCGATGCCCTCGCCGACCTCCGGCTGTCGAGCATTCGACCCACCGCTGTCGAGCGCGCGCTGGGCCTTGGGCTCGAGCGAGCCGCCGTCGACCTCGATGCGCAGCATCAGCACGACGACCTCGCTCTTGACCGACGCCATGAGTTCGCCGAACATCTCGTAGCCCTCGGCCTGGTACTCGTGCAGCGGGTTCTTCTGCGCGAGGCCTCGCAGGCCGATGCCGTCGCGCAGGTAGTCCATGTTGTCGAGATGCTCGCGCCAGCGCGTGTCGAGCACCTGCAGGAACACCACGCGTTCGACTTCGCGCATCGTCGCTTCGCCGATTTCCTGCTCGCGACGCTTGTAGTGCGCGACAGCGTCGGCAACGAGCAGCTCCTGCACCTCCTCGACCTGTGCATCCGGTCGATCGACGTCGCCGCGATTCGCACGCACGGGCCACATCGTGGCGCAGAGCTTCCAGAGATCCTCGAGTTCCCAGTCGTCGTGATACGGCGTCGGGCAGTGCACTGCGACGGCTGTCTCGATCTCGTCGTGCAGCCAGTCGAGGATGTCGTCGCGCAGCTCGGCTCCTTCGAGCACCTTGCGTCGCTCGCCGTAGATCTGCTGGCGCTGCACGTTGAGCACGTCGTCGTACTTGAGGACGTTCTTGCGGCTCACGAAGTTGCGTTCTTCGACGCGCTTCTGTGCACCCTTGATCTGGTTGCTGAGGATGCCCGCGAAGATCGGGACGTCCTCTTCTTCCTTGTGGAAGCGCGTGAGCACGCGCTCCATGCGATCTCCCGCGAACACGCGCACGAGGTCGTCCTGCGCGCTCAGGAAGAAGCGACTCTCGCCCGGATCGCCCTGACGGCCGGAACGACCGCGGAGCTGGTCGTCGATGCGGCGGCTCTCGTGACGCTCGGTGCCGAGCACGAACAGCCCGCCGAGCTCCTTGACCTCGTCGGGAATCTTGATGTCGATGCCGCGACCCGCCATGTTGGTGGCGATCGTGACCGCACCCTTCTGACCGGCGTCGAGGATGATCTCGGCTTCCTGCTCGTGATGCTTGGCGTTGAGCACGACGTGCTTGATGCCGTTGCGGTTCAGCTCGTCGCTGAGTGCCTCGCTTCGCGACACCGCGATCGTGCCGACCAGGACGGGCTGGCCCTTCTCGTTGCGCTCCTTGATCTCGCGCACGATCGCCGTGAACTTGCCGGCCTCGGTGCGGAAGATGAAATCGTCCTCGTCGAGACGCTGGACGGGCCGGTTCGGCGGAACCTGCACGACGTCGAGGTTGTAGATCTCCTTGAGCTCCGCGGCCTCGGTGTGCGCGGTACCGGTCATGCCCGCGAGCTTCGCGTACAGACGGAAGTAGTTCTGGATCGTGATCGAGGCGACGGTCACGTTCTCCTGCTGCGGCCGCACGCCTTCCTTGGCCTCGATCGCCTGGTGCAGGCCTTCGCTCCAGCGACGACCCTCCATCACTCGACCGGTGTTCTCGTCGACGATCTTGACCGACGGCTCGCCCGTCTTCTCGTCCGGCTTGATCACGTATTCCTTGTCGCGCGCGTAGAGCGTGCGTGCACGGATCGCCTGGTTGAGGTGGTTGATGAGCTGCGAGTGCTCGGGCTGGTACAGGTTGTCGATGCCGAGCATCTTCTCCGCGAGCGACACGCCGTCCTCGGTCGGATACGCCACGTGCAGCTTCTCGTCGAACTCGAAGTGCTCGCCGTCGTTCATCCGCTCGGCGATGTTCGCGAACTGGAAATACGTCTCGGCGGCTTCCTCCGGCTGGCCGGAAATGATGAGCGGCGTGCGCGCCTCGTCGATGAGGATGGAGTCCGCCTCGTCGACGATCGCGAAGTGGTGGCCGCGCTGGAACAGCTCGTCGATCGAGTACGCCATGTTGTCGCGCAGGTAGTCGAACCCGAACTCGCTGTTGGTGCCGTAGGTGATGTCGCAGGCGTAGGCGTCGTGCTTCTCGTTCGCGGGCTGCTGGTTCTGCAGGTAGCCGACGGTCATGCCGAGCGCTTCGTACAGCGGACGCATCCATTCGGCGTCGCGCTTTGCGAGGTAGTCGTTCGTCGTGACGAGGTGGACGTTGTTGCCGGCCAGCGCGTTGAGGTACAGCGGCAGCGTCGCGACGAGCGTCTTGCCTTCACCGGTGAGCATTTCGGCGACCGAGCCCTGGTGCAGTGCCATGCCACCGACGAACTGCACGTCGAAGTGGCGCATGCCCATCGATCGCACCGATGCCTCGCGGCAGTTCGCAAACGCTTCGGGCAGCACCCGGTCGAGCGATTCGCTGCCCTCCTGCACCCGCTGCTGCAGCTCGCGCGTCTTCTCGATGATCTGGGCATCGCTGAGCTTCTGGAACTCAGGCTCCAGCTCGGTGATGCGCGCAGCGCGCTTGACGAGGTCCTTGACGCGTCGTCGTTCGCTGAAAGCGAGCGCGCGTTCCCACCATGGGCGTTGATCTGCCATGACGGCATGCTAGCCGTTCCGGCCCGGTTTCATTCGCACGAAGACGAAGAAACGCCCCGGTACCTGCGCTGAGCGCCGAGGTCCCGGGGCGTTTCGTGATGTGTATTGTGGGCGTCCGATCGGACGCAGCCACGATCCTTCGTTACGAGGCCTTGGATGCCTCGGATTCGACGCTGGTGGATTCGATCAAGCCGAACTGGCCGTCGCTGCGCTTGTACAGGACGCTGGTCTCGTCCGTCTCGTCGTTCACGAAGACGAAGAAGTCATGGCCGACGAGCGACATCTGCTCGGCTGCCTCCTCCGGGCTCATCGGCCCGAGGCTGAACTGCTTGGTCTTCACGATGCGCAGCTGCGAGCCGGTGTTCGCCATTGATTCGTCCTCCATCGTCTGTGTCTCGAACTCATAGCCCTCCGGCAGCTTGCCGGCGCCATTTCCGTTGTCCATGAGCGCGCCCTTCCAGCGGTTGCGCTCGTGGCCGTGCGGACCGCCATGACGGTCCTGCACGCGCTTGTCGTGGTACTTCTTGACCTGTCGTGCGAGCTTCTCGGCGACCAGATCGATCGATGCGAACACGTCCGGTGACGCTTCGCGGGCACGCAGCGCGCGCCCCTTCGTCCACACGGTCGCCTCGGCGACCTTGTTGTCGGCTACACGCGGGTTCTTCTCCTCCGTAATCTCCAGCTCCATGCGCGTGACTTCATCGTCGAGCTGGAGCGAGAGCTTCGACAGCCGCTTCTCCGCGTACTCCTGCACGCGGCGGCTCACGTCGATGTTCTTGCCCTTGACCAGTAGCTTCATTCGGTGCTCCTTGCGGTCTTCGCAGTGGGCGGGATGTACATCTCGACGCGGTGCGCCGAGGGGCAGTCCACCCCTGCCAATGAGGATCCCCGGCCGTGTTGGGACGGAAACGAGGAACCTGCCGAAAGCGCCGAGCATTCGGCGTTTCGTGCGGCGTTCGGCAGCGGGACTACGGGGGTCTGGGTTCTCGCACTCCTGGTACGTCCTTTCGCCGGTCGTGCAGCACGCTATCGGCAGGAAAGCTGACTGTCGTGAGTGGAAACTCCGCGCAATGTGCGGGGATTTCCGCAGACGTTCCGCAGAGAATGGAGACACCGGACCGTCGCGACCCGTTCGGGACCCCGTGCTGGACGATCGCGAATCGCTCGACGGTCGAACCACATGCCTCCAGGAGCGCGCCCGCAGCGTCAAGCGTCGCGCCGGAGGTTCGAACGTCGTCGACGAGCAGGATCCGCCTACCGTGGAGCGATGTGGCGTCGACACCCGGTGCCAGTCGCCAGACCCCAGCGACATTCGCGCGGCGCCGAGCGCGGTCGAGCCCCTGCTGCGTGGGTCCGCGACGACGACGCAGCAGCCCTTGGCACGGCACCCCGAGCTCGCGAGCCCACGACCGGGCGAGCGTTTCGGGCAGATGCCCACCGCGCCGCGCTCGGCGCGAGCGTTCGGCGGGGATCCAGGTGACGATGTCGTGGGGACCGGGCGGCAGTCGGGTCACGGCGTGGGTCGCGAGCACTCGCCCGCCTGACCGCCAGTGTCCGAACTTCGCGGCGCGCACCAGACGGCGCGCAACGTCGATGTCGGGAAACGCGGCACCGCGTCGGGGTGGCAGCGCGCGGAGCGCACGGGCGCAGTCGGCGCACGGCGTCGGGGCGCCACGCGTTCCACAGCCGCTGCATCGTGCGCCGCAGATGGCGTCGACCAGGCACCGGACGGGGGCGGGAATGCTGCTGCGGGTCATGCCGCCAGCATCACGGCCCGCGTGTCACGACATGCGCGCGGATCGTCACGATCCGCGCACGAGTTCGTCACGATCGCGTGACGAAGACCTGGATGTCAGTCGGCGAGTTCGCGCGCCCAGCGTGCCAGGCCGTCGATCGACCCGGTCGTTCCGGACGCGATCACGATGCCGGCAGGCAGCTCGGCGTACGGCAGCACCATCGCCGAGCGCAGAACGGCGCCGTCTCCGATTCGAGCTCCCGCTCCGATCACGCACGGGCCGATCAGCTGCACGTCGTCGCCCAGCTGCGCGGTGGGATGCACGAGCACGCGATCGGCACCCATGCCGTCATCGTTCCATGCACCGGGTCCCGCGTCGACGAGTCCGTCCAGGAGCGCGACGTTCGTGGCGCGCCACTCGTCCAGGTCGCCGATGTCGTTCCAGTAGGTGTCGTCGAGTCGGTGCGCGTGCAGGTGCCGGCCTTCGCTCAGCAGTCGTGGGAACAGCTCGGAACCGAAGTCGGTGAGCCCCCACTGGGAGCACAGGTCGAGCACCTCCGGCGAGAACACGTAGATGCCGGTGTTGGCGAGGTTGCTCTGCTCGGTACCTCGCGCGGGCTTTTCCTGGAAGCCGACGATGCGCCCTGCGGGATCGACGACCGCGACGCCGTACTCGGACGGGTCGGCCACCGGCAGCAGCGCCAGCGTTGCGAGCGCTCCCGATTCGCGGTGCGCGCGCTCGATCGCCGCGAGGTCGGCGTCGTGGATCCCATCGCCGCTCAGCACCATGATCGGCTCATCGCCATCGCGCAGGCGATCCTGCGCGGCGAGCACGCCTCCAGCGGTGCCGAGCGGGGCGTCTTCGACGTTCCAGGTCAGGTTGACGCCGTGGGCGCTGCCGTCGCCGAAGATGCCGACGAGGATGTCGGACAGCCACGACGCGTTGGCGGTGACGTCCCGGAAACCGTGTCCCGCCGCGAGCCGAAGGAGAAATCCGAGCGAGGGCTCGTTCGCCACCGGCAGCGCGGGCTTGGGCACCACCGAGGTCCACGGTGCCAGTCGAGTTCCCTTGCCTGCTGCCATCACGAAGATCGACGTCATGGGCCGAACCTACCAATCGAGCAGATCAGGCTCACCGCAACCTGTCGAAAGCAGTGCGCGTGTGCGGGGGCGGCACTGCCTTGCATCGATTCGAGTTTCGTCGTACCTTGGCGAGCAGGGGACGGACGCGCAGGTACTACCGACGTAGGCAACGCACGGGGGACTACCATGCACGATTCGCACACGCTCGACCTGGGCTCCGACCTCACCACGATCTCCGAGCAGCATGACCTGCTCGCGCGTCTGGCCGAACTCAGTGACATGCGCGGCCCGAGCGCGTGGTCGGACGACCACGAACTGCACCTGCTCATGCAGCGCTACGAAGCGAGTGCCGTGCGCCTGAGCGCGTAGGGCGGGTCTTCAGCAGCTTCGTGTGGCGCGCTTCGCGCACCACGTGAAGCTCCTTCGTTCGGTCGAAGGAGAGCGAGCTCTCCTCGACCTCACTCAGTCCCTTCATCCCAGCTGGCCAGGTACTTGACCTGTGCCGGGGTGAGCGTGTCGATCGTGAAGCCTTCGCTCTCGAGCTTGAGGCGCGCGATCTCGGCATCGATGTCAGCCGGGACGGTGTACACGTCGTTGTCGAGGCTCTCGCGGTTCGTGAGCAGCCACTCGAGGCCGAGCGCCTGGTTGGCGAAGCTCATGTCCATCACCGACGCCGGGTGCCCCTCGGCAGCGGCGAGGTTGATGAGACGACCGTCGGCGAGCAGGTTGATCGTGCGATCGCCCGACACGGCGTAGGCGCGGATGTTGTCGCGCGGCTCCGTGCTGCCGGTCGACAGCGCCTCGAGCGCCGGGATGTCGATCTCGACGTTGAAGTGACCCGTGTTGGCGAGGATCGCACCGTCACGCATGAGCTCGAAGTGCTCGCCGCGCAGCACGTGCTTGTTGCCGGTGGCGGTCACGAAGAAGTGACCGACCTTCGCGGCCTCGGCCATCGGCATCACCTGGAAGCCGTCCATCGCCGCCTCCAGCGCTCGCAGCGGATCGATCTCGGTGACGATCACGTTCGCACCCAGGCCCTTGGCGCGCGTCGCGAGACCGCGACCACACCAGCCGTAGCCGGCGACCACGAAGTTCTTGCCCGCCAGCAGCACGTTCGTGGCACGGATGATGCCGTCGATCGTCGACTGACCCGTGCCATAGCGATTGTCGAACATGTGCTTGGTCATCGAGTCGTTGACCGCGACGATCGGAAACGCCAGCTTGCCCTCGGCCTGCAGCGCACGCAGACGGATCACGCCGGTGGTCGTCTCCTCCGTGCCACCGATGATGCCGTCCAGGTACTCACGCTTGTCACCATGCAGGATGCCGACCACGTCCGCGCCGTCATCCATCGTGATGTGCGGCCTGTGCTCCACCGCCGCCATGATGTGCGCGTAGTACGTGTCGTTGTCCTCATTGTTGATCGCATACGTGCGCGTCTCGTAGTGCTCCACGAGCGCAGCCGCCACGTCATCCTGCGTCGACAGCGGATTCGACGCGCACAACACGACGTCCGCGCCACCCGCGACGAGCGTGCGCATCAGGTTCGCCGTCTCGGTCGTCACGTGCAGGCACGCGCTGATGCGCAGACCCTCGAGCGGACGCTCCTTCGAAAAACGCTCGCGGATGCTGCGCAGCACGGGCATCGTGCGCTCGGCCCATTCGATGCGACGCACGCCCTCCGCTGCGAGTGCGAGGTCCTTCACGTCATGGGTCTGGGCTGCGGTCACGGTCAACGTGTACTCCTGGGGACAGGCGCGCCGGTGCGCGCACGACTGGCGAAAGCATAGAGGCTGTCGGTGCCCGATGAGGCGGCGAAGTGGGCCAAGCAGCCCGTCGTCGCCACGCGCGCGCGGGCGCTCGCCGTGATCATGTCGCCATGCTGCTCGCCGCGACAGACGTCACGCCCCCGCCGATTCCCGCGATTCCTGCCACGACGGGGCGTGTCGAGGTGGGCGGTGACACGTTCGCGGATGCGGCGGCGCGGTCGGCGCGCTTCGACGTGGACTGGAGCGCGGGCGGCTCGACCCCCGTGCTGGTGCCGCGGTCTGCGGGCGCCGAGCAGCTGCTCAAGGACGCCGGTGGCGCCGCGCGACTGTCCGGCATCGCCGGAGCGCTCGCGATGCATGCGAGCGACGGCCCCAATCGCGTCGGGCGGATCACGTTCGCGACCGACGTGGACGCCTACGTGGCCGCACGCCTGCTGCCGCGCGCCGAGCACACGCTGCAGCAGGCACCGAATGCGACCGAGGGGGCGGCCGCGGCGACGAAGCTGGTTGGTACGGGTGGCGAGCAGCTGCGCAGGCAGGGCGCGGATGCGGAGTTCCTGCCGAGCGCCGATGAGATCGTGATCGGGCCCGAGGCGAGCCAGACGCTGCTGGGCGTGTCCGGCGACGGATCCGTCGCGCCGTCGACCCCGACTCGCGCGACGTACGTGCTGCGACACGAGCTGGCGCATGCATCGCAGCCCGTGTCGGTGGACGCACTCTCGCGCCGCGAAACGCACGTGTTCGAGGAAGGCCGCGCCGACCTGGTGGCGCGCAGCGACGCGCGGTTGCCCGAGTTCGGACAGCGGCTCGGGCTGGCGTTCGACGCCGGCGAACTCGCGGGCGACATGACCTATCCGTTCCAGCGCAGCATCGTCTCCTCGCTGCTGGATGCCGCCGGCATGCCGCCCGGCTCACCTGCCGCCACGCAGCTGCTGGCGACGACCGCCGGCGAGGCACTCCCCGAGGGGCTTGCAGGCGCGATCGCAGCGCGAATCGGCGCCGACCCAGCGTCGATCGCCGCGCATGTGCGCTCGTCATCGTCGTCGCTGTCCGCGATGCGGCAGCTGCTCTCGATGCTCGGCCTGCCCGTCGCGTGACGCGACCGCTCCGGGCGGCTGGTCAGCGTCCGGCGAGCTCGCCCTTGAGCGCGTGGATGCGTTCGACGGGCGTGGGGTCGATGCCGCGCAGCAGCCCGAGGTAGATCGACACGTAGTCGCCCCATGCGAGCTGCTCGAAGGTCGCCCCGGCGCGCGTGGTGGCACGCGGCTCGAAGCGCAGATCGGTGTCGAGCGAGTCTGCGATGAGCCGTCGCGTGATGTCGAAGCGGGCGCGGATCGCGTCTGAGGCCTCGAACGGCATCAGCTCCACGAGTGCCCACCTGGCTCCGGTGGAGCGGGCGAATTCCCAGCCGACGAGCTCGTTGTGACACAGCTCCGGGTAGGCGCTCGCAAAGCACGGAACCTTGGAATTCTCGTTGATCTGTGCCTTCCAGCGATGCGCGACGGCCTCGGTGTGCGCGGCACCGGACACGACGATCACGTGGTCGTGGAGGCGGCGTGCGAGGTCGAGCGCCGGCGGCTCGTCGCCACCGTGCTCGGGACCGGAGCCGGTGTGCTCGTCGACGACGAGCGATGCACCTGCGACGGCCTCGTCGATGGTGGTCGCAGCGTGCGTGACGACGGCGAGCGCTTCTGCGACACCCAGCAGCGCACCGAAGATCACGCCGACCGCGGCGCGCGGCTGCATGCCCGACGGCAGCTCCACGACGGGGATTCCCTCGGCTGCGGCGCGTTCGCCGAGTTCTCCGCCGGTGGTGATCACCGCTGCGACGACGGAACGGTCGATGGCCTGGGCGAAGCAGCTGAGCGTCTCGGCGGTCGCGCCCGAATAGGACACGCACACGACGCGATCTTCGTCGCTCACCCAGCCCGGAAGGTCGTAGCCCTTCACGGCGACGACCGGAGCATGCACGTCGGCCGCGGACGGCAGCAGATCGGCACCCACGCCGGAGCCGCCCATGCCGCAGACGACGAGCGTGCGGGGCGTGGCGTTCTTGTCGCCGAACCAGGTTGCCTCGAGCGCGTCGCGCACGCGCTGGGCGCGGGCGAGGCCGTCGGGCAGCTGCGTGGGCAGCGTGGCCGCTGCGCCGAGCATGTCGGAGACGTCATGGGCAAGGAGCGATTCGAGCGTCGTCGTAGTCATGGTGCGGACCCTACCCCGTCGGCGCATTGCTGACCGTACGAGTTCGAGTCGCTTCTGCGGACATCTACGGATGCTCCTCCTGGATTTCGCGCTGAACGCAAGCCGATCACGGCGACCCAGGTCGTGACGGTCGGCTGACGGTCGAGCACCGTCTCCCCCGGGGCCTGATCAGGTGGTCGTGCCGGTCGCGCGTGCGGCCGGTGCGACCACCGCCCCCGGGGTGACGGATTCGGCGGGCTCGATGCGTGCACCTTCGCCGACGATCACGTCTTCGATGTAGACCTCGCGGCCGACGAATGCACCCTCGAGCACGACGCTGCCGACCACTTCGGCGCCGTCTTCCAGAACGGCGCCGGCAAGCACGACGGATCCCGTGCCGACGACTGCCCCCGACGCGACCTTTGCGTCGGGGTGGATGAAGCGGCCGCGCAGTCGCTCGCTCGGTGCGATGCCGGCGATGCGCCCGGCAGCGGCGTCGGCGTTCGCGCGGCGGTAGGACTCGAAGGTGCCGATGTCGTTCCAGTACCCGTCGAAGCCGATCGCGTGGAGGCCGCGGCCGACGAGCGACGGAAAGACCTCGCGCTCGATGTTCACGCGTGCGCCTTCGTGGACGAGCTCGAACACTTCCGGCTCGAGCACGTAGGTGCCGGCGTTGATGTAGCGGTCGTCGCCCGCTTCCTCGAGGGTCGGCTTCTCGAGGAACGCGAGCACTTCGTCGTCGTCACCGGTGCGCACGAGGCCGTAGCGCGTCGGATCTTCGACCGGGGTGAGCGCGATCGTCGCGGTGGCGTCGTGCGCTTCGTGTGCTGCGAGCAGCTCGGTGACGTCGAGGTCGGTGAGTACGTCGCCGTTGCACACGAGCAGTCGCCGGGAGACGAGCCCGAACTCGCGCGCCGCGAACGCGATCGCGCCGGCAGTGTCGAGCGGCTCGGGCTCGAGCGCGTACGTCAGCTCCAGGCCGACGCGCTCGCCGTCGCCGAAGTACGAGCGGATCTCATCCGGCAGGAACCCGCACGCGAACGTGACCGCGGTCACGCCGTGGCGCTTGAGGTACAGCAGCTGGTGCTCGAGAAACGGCGCGCCGAGGATCGGCAGCATCGGCTTGGGGCGCGTGTCGGTGAGTGGCTGCAGGCGCGTGCCGCGGCCGCCGACGAGGATGATCGCGTGCATCAGGTGAGCCCCTGCGGGTCGGACGCAGCGACGGCGCCGGCGCCGGCGCCGGCGTCCGCCTCGGCGTCGGTCTCGCGACGGCGCGGCGTCCCGACGCTCGCGCCGGGCCGACCCACACCTTCATAGGTGAGGCCGGCATGCGATGCCTGCGCGGGCGAGAACAGGTTGCGGCCGTCGACGAGCAGCGGCGTGCGCATCGTCTCCGCGACACGCACGAGGTCGAGCTCGGCGTACTCGGGCCACTCGGTCACGAGCACCGCGGCATCGGCGCCGGCGAGCATCGCCATCGGGTCCTCGAAGATCTCGACGTTGCGCAGCAGCGGGCGTGCGACGTCGTTGGCGACCGGGTCGTGCCCGCGCACGAACGCGCCCTCGGCGAGCAGGCGCGAGCTGATCACGAGCGATGCGGCCTCGCGCATGTCGTCGGTGCCCGGCTTGAATGCCAGGCCGAGCAGCGCGATCGTGCGTCCGCGCAGCGGGCCGAGGTGCTTGATGAGCTTCTGCACGAGGCGGCGCTTCTGCAGCTCGTTGACTTCCATCACCGAGTTGAGGATCTGAAAGTGGTAGCCGCTGTTGCCGGCGAGCTGCTTGAGCGCGCTGACGTCCTTGCCGAAACACGAGCCGCCGAAGCCGATGCCGGCACGCAGGAAGTGGCGGCCGATGCGCTGGTCCATGCCCATGCCCTCGGCGACCTGCTGCACGTCTGCGCCGGTCTCCTCGCACACATTGGCGATCTCGTTGATGAAGCTGATCTTCGTCGCCAGGAACGCGTTCGACGCGACCTTGATCATCTCGGCTGTGGCGACGTCGGTGCGCACGACCTTCGACTCGAGCGGTGCGTGCAGCTGGACCATGCGGTCGATGGCGCGGTCGTCGGTCCCGCCGATCACCACGCGATCCGGGTTCATGAAGTCGGCGATCGCGTCGCCTTCCTTCAGGAACTCGGGGTTGGAGACGTACTGCACGTGGCCGAGGCCGCGCGAGTCGAGCAGCTGCTGCATGCGCGCGCCGGTGCCGACGGGGACGGTCGATTTCATCGCGAGCACGATGTCGCCGGTGTCGGTGGGCAGCTCGTCGATGACCTGCTCGACGCGCGAGAGGTCGGCATCGCCCGAGTACATCGGCGGCGTGTTCACGCAGACGAAGACGATCGACGCGCGCTCGGTGACGTCGCGGATGTCGGTCGTGAACGTCAGTCGCTGCGCGTTGCGCTTGACCAGGTCCGCGAGGCCGGGCTCGTAGATGGGGATGCGTCCCGCCTTCAGGTCTTCGACCTTCTCGGGGATGATGTCGCGACAGACCACGTGGTAGCCGAGTTCCGCGAAGCATGCTGCGGAGACCAGGCCCACGTAGCCGACGCCGATGACGCCGATGACGGGCTGAGAGCTCATGCGGCAAAGCCTACCCGCCGTCGCGCCGGATCACGCGGCATCGCGCGACCCAACGAACTCGCAGCAACACGCGACGTGGCAGCAACGGGGGGCGACGACGAGTCCTCGAGTCCGCCGCGGCGAACCGCGTCCCGGATCGTCGTGCCCAGACCGACGAAGCGGGACGTCGTGGCGTGATCGGGACCGCTACGTGACGGATGGCAGAAGCGCCCGGCAGGAAATGTCGCGGGTCATGCGGTGCATCCCGTCCGAAGCAGCGCCTACCAGACCGGCATCTTGACGCGTACGACGCGCTCGCAGTCCTTGGCGACGATGTCCTCGGGCTGCGCATAGACGGTATCGAAGCCGGGGCCACACGAGACGCGGTCGACCGTTCGGTCGAAGTTCGACAGGTCGACGTGCTGGGTGCCACGTCCGAGGCGGACCCGGTTGACCTTGCTCGTGCCCTTGTACCAGCCGACGCCGCGCGGACCGACGAGCACAGGCTGGAACCACGGCACCGACCTGGTGCCGGCTCGGTCGCGCACCTGGATGAACACGCCCTTCCAGCCCGGGCCGCGCGGGATGGCGACGGGGCGCAGGCCGCGCACGGAGCGCCACGCGCCCCAGCGGGTACCAGCGGTCGAGAAGCGAACATGGGTGACGCCGCCGACGCCCTTGGCACGCAGTCGGACGTTGATGCGGTTGCCACGCGTGATCTGGGCCGGCATCGAGACCCTCACGATCGACGGCCGCACGACCGGCGCACCGCCCCCGCCCTGGACCGTGTCGCCACCCGGCTGCGCGGGCTGCGCCGGCTGGGTCGGATTCGCGGGCTTGACGGGCTGCGTCGGATTCGCGGGCTGCGTCGGCTGGGTCGGCTGCGTCGGCTGCGTCGGGGGTGGGGTCGGCGCGATGCGCGTGACGACCACCGATGCTCCCGCGGAGACGTTGCCGGCCGCGTCGCGAACCTCGACGAACAGCTCATGCGCACCCAGGCGCTCCGTGATCACGTGCGGAATCGATCCGGCGTACGCACGCCACCCGCCGTATGCGCCATCCTCGCGAACGCGAAGTTCCGTCGCGCCCCGCGCGTCCGTGGCGGCGATTCCGATCGTGACGTCTCGCCCTGTCGTGGTTGCGGGCGTGACGGAGATCGCGGTGATGACCGGCGCGGTCGCATCGACCGCGGCAGTGCCACCCATCGGTCCGCCGCCGAACGCGTCGGCGCCCGCGTCGGAGTAGTCACCTGCCGGTCGCAGGACCGCCTTCGCCTGCACGAGGTGTACGTTGCTGGCGCGGTCGATCGCGATGCCGTGCACGCGATGGGCGCCACGCGACGTGGCGAGGATCGAGCCGCGCACGGCGCCCGCCTGGCTGAAGCGCTGCACCTCGATCGTGGCGTACGGGAAGGCTGCGTAGCGGTTGTCGTTGTAGCAGGTGGTGTTGATCACGAGCAGCTCGCCGCCCGCGCTCATGCCGATGTCGTAGGGCGCGGCGAGCACGCCGTCCGCGTAGCACGCACCCCAGCGGTTGGGATCGCTCTGCTGGTTCATGCCCATCGCCAGGACGGCGCCGTAGGTGCCGTCGCCGGCTCGATCGAAGCGCTGGACGCGCGAGTTGTTGACGTCCGTCGCGAACACGCGGCGACCGTCGGCGGTCACGGTGATGCCGCCCCAGCTGCCGGCGGAGTGCCCGAGCGCCCATGAGCCGCCGACCTTGCGGCCAAAGCGCGTGACGTAGGCCCCGGCCGCGTTGTACTTGACGATCGCGTCGTCGGTGCAGCCCACGTTGCAGGCCCACAGCCCCGACGAGAAGTAGATGTTGCCGTCGCCGTCGGTCGCGAGGAACTGGCCGCGCGGCGCGTACGAGCCGCCACCGTCGGCACCGGGGTAGTTCGCCAGCCCCCACGCGCCATTCACTCGGTACCTGCCATCGGGCTGGCGGTCGAATCGGTACGCGCGGTAGTCGGCATACTTGACGACGTACAGAAACGAGCCGTCGGGCGACGGCGCCACGTCGGATGCGCGGTCGGTGTAACCGGTCCCGGTGAAGTCGAGCGGCACCTTGCCGACGCGCGCGCCAGCCGCATTGAAGATCGCGATGTAGTTGTCGTGCGCGCCTGTGGCCTCGTTGGCGGAGCACGGCAGGTAGAAGGTGCCATGGGCGTCCATCTGACCGCCGCCGCGCTCGCTGCCGACCTGCTGGCCGCCGACGATCGCGCCGCCGCACGTCTCCGCCTCGGCGGTCCACCACTGCTGGGCGGATGCCGTCGCCGGCAGCAGCACAAGCGTGCCGATGAGCAGGGTCACGAGTGGGGGGAGAACGCGCAGCATCCATTCGAGTGGACCACGCGGATTGCAGATCGTCAACACGTTATGAACCGGCCATCGAGATGGCCGTCTCCCCCGCGCCCGTCAGCGCAGCGGTCGCACGCCTTCGGCGATGGCGAGCATCGTCTCGTTCGAGAGCTTGTCGAGCACGGAATTGGCGACCCAGTAGGTGCCAGTGCCCTGGCGCCACGCGACCATGTGGAGCTTGGTTCCGTTGAAGTAGAGCTTGTAGGTGCGACCCTTGCGCGTCACCTCGCGCGTGGCACCCTCGAGGATCGGCGGATTCGCCCAGCTGGTGCCTTGCAGACCCCAATAGTCACCGCTCGCGGTCTTGCCGACGAGGCGGTAGGCGTCGTACACCTGCCTGGAGGCGCCACGCGCGAACTGGTAGCCGTATGCACCCTCGTACGACGACGTCTCCTCGTGCACGGTCGGGTACAGGATCGGGAAGCGGCGTGACGTGACCTCGAGAAACTCGTCCTTCGCGAGCTCGGCGTCGGTGAGTACCTTCGCATCGCCCTTCTCCGGCACCTTGTTGCCCTCTGCAGTGGTGCCGCCGGTCGGCCCGCCGTCCACGCCCACCGGGCCGGCGGTGCCGCCTTCGAGCTTCGTGCCGGTCTTGCCCACGATCACGAGCAGCTGCGTCGAGAACGCGTTGGATGCGTCCTTGCTGCCGGTGCTGGCGCCTGGGATGCGCTTCGCGAGCGCGTCCGCTGCGGGCCTGGCGGCGTCGTTGGCGTACAGCACCTTCGTGCTCGCGTAGTTGGCGTTGTCCGCGTTCGACTGGTTCGGATCGACCTGGTAGCCGGCCGAGGCGAGTGCGCCCGCCATCGCACCGGCTGCGCCGCCGATGCCGCTGCCGTTGAGCACCTTGACGCTCACGGTGGACGGGGCGGGCGCGGCTGGCTCGGCGTCAGTTTCCGTCGCCGGCTCGGGAGCGCCACCAGGCGCCTCGGCCGTGGGGGCTGCCTTGCCGACGAGCTGGTCGGCGGTCTCCTCGCGCGCGGTCTTGCTCGGCGACAGGAACGCGTTCACCGACGCCTGCAGGTCGTCCTCGTTGAAGACGACGACGCTGGCTTCGCCGACCATGTCGGACTCACCCTTGAATTCGATCTGGTAGACGTCCTTGCTGCTCAGGCTCGTGGCCAGGCGCATGTAGTCGTAGATCACTTTCGCGGGCACCTCGTTGCCGCCGCCGGCGACGATGCTCGTGTTCTCCTTGAGCACGCGGAACAGCGACTGAACCTTGTTGAGCTTGCTCGACTCCCCGACCTGCTTCTTGAGCCCGGCGAGCACGAGCTGCTGGCGTGCGATCCGGTGGAAGTCGCTGTCGCCGTGTCGATAGCGCGCGAACGCCAGTGCGTCGCGACCGTCGAGCAGCTGGTACCCGGGCTCGATGTCGATCTCCATGTACGACGCCTCGGGTGGCGTGTAGTACTTCTGGTCGACGTCGACCCAGATCCCACCGAACGTGTCGACGACGCCGCGGAAGCCACGGAAGTCGACGTCCACCACGAAGTTGACGTCGAGCCCCGTCAGGTTCTTGATCGTCTCGGTGCTGAGCGCCGCGCCGCCCAGCGAATACGCATCGTTGATCTTTGCCGAGCCGTGCCCCGGAATCTCGACGTACGTGTCGCGCGGGAACGACAGCATGCTGATCGTCTTGGCCTTCGGATCGAGCCGCACGAGCAGCAGCGTGTCGCTGCGCTTGTCGGAGTCCGCGTCGCCGACGCGATGGTCGCTGCCGATCACCAGGATGTTCGTCGGTCGACCGGGCAGCGGCGTAGCGAGCTGCTTCTGCGTGCTGATCTCCGCGGCCGTGTCGGCCTTGACGAGGTCGTCGATCTCCTGCTTGGCGTAGAACGCCACCGCAGCGACCGCGCCGAGCATCACCGCGACCACGATGATGAGCAGAATCCCGATTCGACGGAGCCAGCGACGCGTTGCGCGAGTCGGCGGATTCGGTGCGCCGGGCAAGTCGCCGCCGGGTAGCTGGGCGGTGACCGGGCGCTCTCGTGTGGGGGGCAACGGAGACATGAATGCTGTGGGGCCCACCCGAATCCCGGGCACGACCTACCGGAAACTATAGCCGACGGGTGGACGCACCCCCGCCGGTCGACGCCGTCAGAGCAGCGAGCGCGACTCCGCCAGGTGCTCGTCGATGCCGTGCGGTTGCACGAGCCCGGTCAGCTGGTCGACGTCCGTGCGCACGCTGTCGAGGAAGTCGAGCAGTGCCAGCCGATATGCACGCAGCGACCGGATCAAGACCTTCTCCTGCGGGCCGTGATGGCCGGAGCCGACCGGTCCGAACTCGACGCTCGGGATGCCGCGCTGCAGGAAGTACGTGCCGTCGTTGGTGCCGTCGCGCCCGACGAGCTGCACCTCACCATCGGCGTGACGTCGCGTCGCCTCGCGCAGGTGCAGCAGGAATGGATTTTTCGTGTCGACCTTCGCCGGAGGTCGTCGGAACATCTCCGTCACGCGGCATCCCGGCACCGCGAGTGACATGAGCTCCTCGCGCACGCGTTCGACCGGCTGCTCGGGCAGGTAGCGGATGTCGACATCCATGACGCAGCGCTCCGGCACCTGGTTGATGCGGTCGCCGCCCGAGATTCGGCCGAGGTTGATCGACGGTCGATCGTAGAACCGTGAGCTCTCCTGTGCGAAGGGCAGCAGCTTGAGCCGGTCGAAGATGTCCATCGCACGTTCGATGGCGTTGACGCCAAGCCACGGGGTGGCGCCGTGCGCTCCGCGCCCTTCCACTTCGATGCGCACGTCGAGCACGCCCTTGGCCTGGATGCCGACGTGCAGGTCGGTCGGCTCGCCGCACACGACGAAGTCGCCCACGAGACCGCGGTTGACGGCAGCTTCCGTTCCGCGGATCTCCTTCGGCTTGTCGTCCTCTTCGTCAGGAACGCACAGCAGTCGTACGCGGATGCCGAGCGGGTCGGTCGCGTCGAGCTTCGCGAGGTCGGCCATCACGCAGAACATCGCTGCGGTGGCGCCCTTCATGTCGTAGGCGCCGCGTCCCCACAGGAACTCGTTGTCGACGTGGGGAATGAACTGGTCCTTCTTGCCTGGCACCACGTCCAGGTGCGCGTGCAGCACGACGGTGACCGGACCTTCGCCGACCGTGGCGTCGAGGATCGGCAGGCCGTCGAGATCGAACGTCCGCGCGCGGATGTCATGGCCTTCGAGCCAGCCGAGCGCGAAGTCGGTACACGTACGGATGCCTTCGTCGTGCGACGAATCGAAGGAGATGAGGCGCTGCGCCAGCTGCAGTTCGTCGGCGCTGCACGGCGTGATCGCACAGCTGTCGACCGGCACTGCGAGCTGTTCGGGATGGAGCGTCACGTCCGCACAGAGTATCGAAAACTACACACGGATTACCGAACCGTCGCCCGGAAGCGCCGTACGAGCGTGGAGCCGCCTGCGCTCACGCGAACTTCCACGGTGATGCGCTCGCCGGCGCGCAGCGGGCGCTTGAGCTGTGCCGGGTAGGCGAACCAGCCTCGGCGAGGCGATCCGGCCCCGCGCACGTGTGTGGTGCGTGTCATCGAGCGACCCGAGTGCAGCGTCGAACGGCCCGATGCGATGCGCACGCGAACGACCGCACGCGGCTCGGACGCGGCATAGCCGATCCGCAGACGCACGGCACGACCGCCCGACCGAACCGCGCCCGACGAGACCCACGCGCCCAGGCGTGGCATGAGGCGGTACGTGCGCCGCGGGCTCTCGTGCAGCTGTCCCTGGCTGTCGCGCGCGACGATCGTCCAGGCATACGGCCCGCTGCGCCACGCCTTCTGCGGGTGGGCGACGGCGCGCGTGTTGGCCGAGAGCGCTCGGTTGAAGCGCGCCCCGCCGCCCGCCAGGCGCAGGGAGACGGTCTGCCAGCCGGCCGGGAGCGTCCACGCAAGCACGGGCGGCGTACCGACGCGTGCGCCGGGGCGCGGCGACGACGGGGTGACTCCCGCGACGATTCCGCCGCCACCCTCCGCACTGCCGATCGCGAACATCGCGGCGTTTGCGTTGAGCACGCCTCCGCTGGCGGTCTTGCCGGCGAGCGATCCGCTCGGCACGGCGCTCGACACGATCCGCGAGCGAAGGTCGGCGTTCGTGGCGGTCGGGTTCGCCGCCGCGAGCAGTGCGACCGAGCCCGTCACGATCGGCGCCGAGAACGAGGTGCCGGTCACGCTCGTGAAGCCGCCACCCGTGGATGCGGCGAGGATACCTTCGCCGGGCGCGGCGAGGTCGACGGTCGTCGCGCCGAAGTTGGACCAGGTCGACCAGTCGCCGAAGCGGGTGCTGCTCGTCACCGAGATGATGCCCGGCAGCTCGTACCCGGACGGGAAGTCGGGGGTCTCGACGCCGTCATTGTTCATGCCGTTGCCGGTGCGGTCGCCGTTGCCGGCGGCGGCGACGATCACGACACCCTTGTCCGACGCGTACGTGAGCGCGTCGAGCTCGGCCTGGGAAAAGCACGACGTCGTGCCGCCGCAGCCGAGCGAGATGTTGATGACGTCCGCCCCCTGGTCCGCTGCGTAGCGGATCGCGCTGACGTAGCCCGACATCGAGAAGCCGCCGGCACTGTCGCGAAAGACCTTGAGCGGCAGGATCTTCGCGTCCGGCGCGACGCCTGCCATGTTCGTGCCGTTGGCGGCGATGATGCTGGCGACGTTGGTGCCGTGTCCGACCCGGTCGACGGTGGCGGGCGTGCCGGCGCCGCTGAAGTCGCGGCCCGGGAGCACGCGGCCTGCGAGATCGGGGTGGGATGCGTCGACGCCGGTGTCGATGACCGCGACGATCGCGCCGACACCGGTGCCGACCTGCCACGCCTCCACGGCGTCGACGTCCTGATCGCTCGGCTGCGAGAGCGCCCACTGCTCGCCGAGCTTCGGCGCCCCGACCGGGCCGTTGCGCAGCGAGCTGCCGACGCCGATCGCGCCGGGCGGATCGTCATGTGATTCGGGTTCGGAGCCGGTTCGGGTCGTGACGGCGGGTGCGGGATCCTCGAACGCGTTCGGCTCGGTGTAGGGAAGGCGCGGAAGCACCGGTTCGACGATCGTCGCGCCGGCCCTGGCGAACGCCGCTTCGGCGTCGGCTGCCGCGACCTCGTCACCGAGCTTGACCTCGTACCAGTCGCCGGCGAGCTCGGCACTCGCCTTGCCGCCGCCCAGCCGTCGCGCTGCGGACTCGAGCTTGGCGCCGGTCTTGCCGGGCGCCTGGACCATCCAGCGTTCGTGGACGCCTTCGAAGACGAGCTTCGATGGCTGGCGGGCGCGGTTTCCGGCGACGCCAGCGAGCTGCGCACCGAGCACGACGATCGCTGCGAGCACGGCAAAGCCGAGCGCGGAGCGCAGGAGTCGTCGTCGCGGTGGGCGCAGCATGCTCAGCGCATCGGCAGGGGCATGCGGGGACTTGACCCCTCGTGGGGCCTAGAAATCCGCGGTGTCGCGCACGAGCTGCTGGGCAGTCGCGACGTTCGACTTGCCGCCGGCGAGCCAGGCGTCCAATTGGCGCGCTGCGCCGGTCTGGTGCAGCATGCCGGCGATCTGGTCGAACCACTCGGTCGAACCCAGTCGGCGTGCGACCGGCTCGACGTTGTCGAGCAGCTGCGCGAGCAGGTGGCGCGTGGGGACGAGGGTGTCGTTGCGAAAGTCGACCATCTCGCCGTCGAGGCCGTAGCGCGCGGCGCTCCAGCGGTTCTCTTCGATGAGCATGTGCGGCGGCAGGTCGCCGGCTGGAATGCCCGCGTCGAAGCGATCGCCGTGCCAGGCGACGAGCGCCTGCACGAGCGCGGCCAGTCCGGCGGTGTCGCGAAGGCGCGTCTGCGCGTCGCAGATGCGGATCTCGATCGTGCCGAATTCCGGGTGCGGGCGCACGTCCCACCACACGTAGGTGTGGTCGGGGATCAGGCCGCTGCGCTTGCCGCGTTCGAGCATGGTCTCGAGCTCGTCCCAGCCACCGGGGAACGCGTGCGGCATGCCGCTGCGCGGGAATGCGTCGAAGACCTTGATGCGGGCGGACTGCAACCCGGTCGTCGAGCTCTGCCAGAACGGCGAGTTCGCGCTGAGCGCGAGCAGCAGCGGCAGGTCCTCGCGGATCGCGTTGAACACGTACATGCACTTGTCGACCGAATCGACGCCGACGTGGACGTGCAGCCCGAAGATGAGCTCGCGGCGAGCGACCCACTGCAGCTTCGCGACGATGTCGCGGTAGCGCGGCTTGTCGGTGATCGCCTGCCCCTCCCAACGCGACACGGGCGTGGTGCCGGCCGAAGCGACGACCGCGCCGGCGGCCTCCGCGCTCTCGAGCACGAGGCGGCGCAGGCGGGTGAGGTCGGCCACCGCCTCCTCGACGTTCGCGCACACGGTGGTCGAGGTCTCCACGACGCTCTGCATGAGCTCGTGCTTGACCTCTCCTCGGTCGGCTTCGGGAACCGATGCGAGCACCTGCTCGACGACGGGCGTCAGCTCGTACGTCGTGGGGTCCAGGAGCTGGAACTCCTCCTCCACGCCGAGGGAGTACGCCGTGGACTGGCCGTAGCCACGAAGGCGTCGGGCCTGGAACTTGGTGGTGCTGGCAGTGGTTGCGACCATGAACCGACGGTTTCCCGACGCATCGATGGAGCAAACGCGAAAAACGGCCAACGCCGTGGCCAACCTGCACGAGGTTCAGCGCGCCACCAGCGCACCGATGAAGTCCGGGGTCGTCCCACAGCAGCCGCCGAGTGCGTGCACGGGCAGGTCCTCGACGGCCTCGAGCACGGCCCCCGCCCAGTCCACCGCATCCTCGAACGGCCACACCGGCGCCTGTCCCGCGTCCACGCGCGGGATGCCGGCACTCGGCATCGCCCACACCGTGGTGCGTCGTTCGGCGATCTCCTCGAGCAGCGGTCGCAGCCCAGCGGGTCCCTCGCAGCAATTGAGCCCGAGCGACACGTCGTCGGGCAGCTCCGACGCCAGGTCGAACACCCATGCGCAGGCGTCGCGCCCGTGCGATGGCGACACGCTGCAGCCGAGCAGCACCTCCACGCCGCGCACGCCGGCGCCCACCTCCGCCCAGGCGGCCGCAAACGCTCGCGCCGTCGTCGCATCGGTCACGGTCTCGCACAGCAGTCCTCGCGCGTCGGCTTCCAGCGCCTGCTCGATCGGCTCCCAGAAAGCACGCACGCCTGCGTGGTCCGGGCCGATCGTCGCGAAAACCGCCGGCTCGACGCCCCCCGCTGCCGCCGCCGCCTCGCGCGCGCACGTGAGTGCAGCGTGTCGCAGCTCGCGACGACGACGGTCAGAGCTGCGCAGATGCGCGAGGAACGCATTGGTCTGGATCGCCGTCGCACCGTCGTCGAGGTAGGCACGATGGGCATCGACGACGACGTTCGGTGCGCGCAGGCACAGGTCGTCGGCGGTCTCGTCGCCGTGCAGGTGTGGCGCGAGCAGCGTGCCGTATGCCCCGTCGTGGATGCGCATCGAGGGCACGATACCCTTCGCGTGGGTAGGTGGCATGCGATGTCGACGCCTGCAGCCACCCCACCAGAGCCACGCTGGACGCACGAGCCGCTTGAGGAGACGCTCGACGGTGCTCGCCGACTGTCGGTGTCGGTCGCCGACCGCATGGTTCGCGCGGGCTGGGAACAGCTCGCCAGCGTCGCCGGGATTCCGCGTCGTCGCTGGCGCCGATACCATCCGCTCGTCGACGGCGCTCCGCTCATCACGCTCGTCGACGGTCGACCAGCGTTCGATGCCGCCGCATGGGAGCGATTCGCGTCGCTCGTGCCGGGTGCGGTGGCGCTGCCGTCACGGACCGCGGACTCCCTCGGTGTGGCGCGCGCCGCGCTGCGACCACCCGGGCGGCTGCCGCTGAGGATCGTCGACCTGGCGCGTGCGCGGCGAGCACGCGCACGCCGACGACGAGCCGAACGCACGATGGATGCGGCGCACGCGCGTCACGTGGTGGCGGTCGAGCGGACGATCGCGGCTGCGCTCGCGCCGGGCGAGGACGGCTCCGCGCTCGCCACGCTGCCGACCTATGCGCTCGCAGCGCGACTGGAACTGCTGCTCGGCGCGACCGCCGACTGGGAAATTCCGGCGTTCGTCGATCTCGCGGCGGCGGACGCGACCTCGAGACTGCTGCGGCTGCTCGGCGAGCGCGGCCTCGAGCCCGGGGTGGCGTTCCTGCGCGTTGCCGGCCTGGTCTCGGGCGGCGGCGTCGTGATGCCGCCACACCTGGATGTGCTCGCGGCGATCGAAGATGAGCCGGCCGACGCCCGGGCCGCGCTGCATGCGGCATGGGTCGATGGAGCGCCGGGTTGGCACGCCTCGCGCGACCTGCTGCTCGAAGCGACGCCACTGCGCGAGGACCTCGCGACCGCGCGCCGCGTGGCGGCCGCGAGCCGGGGTTCGGCGCCAGCCATCGGGGACGAGACGGTGCCCGGCGACGACGAGCTCCCCAATCACGACCCCGCCCTTCGTGACACGGCGATTCGCGCGCGCCGGCTGACGTCGATGCGCGAACTCGTCGCCCGCGACCGTGCTGCCCACGTGGCGGGCATCCGCGCGATCACGTGGACGCTCGCTCGGTCGCTGCACGCGAGCGGCGCGCTGGACGCCGTGGACGATGCGTTCGACCTGGACGTCGTCGACCTGCTCCGTCTCGCACGCGGGGGCGACGTCGAGCCCAACGTGATCGCGCGCGCCACGACCGCCGCGCCACCCTCCCACCCGACGTCCAACCCAACGCCCAACCCAACATTTGACGCTGATGCGGTCACAAACGTTGCGGGCGAGCTGCGCGGCATCCCCGCCAGCCGCGGGCGCGCGACCGGTCGCGTGATGGTGCTGGACGATCCGACGCTCGATGCGGACGTCGACGGCGCCGTGCTCTTCTGCCGAGTCACCGATCCTGCGTGGCTGCCCCTGATGGTGCGGTGCGCGGCCCTCGTCACCGAGCGCGGCGGCCCCCTGTCCCATGCGGCGATCGTCGCACGCGAGATCGGACTGCCCGCCATCGTGGGCGCTGCCGGGGCACGGGCGGCGGCGGAGCATGCCGCAACGGCGTCGGTCGATGGCGCAACCGGCGTCGTCACGTTCGATCCGTCGCGCTGACGGATCCCCCTGTGCAGTCGAGGCGTGCCGTGCGACCGTAGATCACGACACGTGCCGTCGTGTCCGGAATCGCCGCACCATCGCCAGCTTCTCGTTTCGAGCCACCACGCCAGAGAGGGAGAGCTCATGCTCGCTCGACTCGTCTTCAGCCTCGTGCTGGGACTGCTCATGTACATTCCGCGACCCGTTCCGCGGCCGCCGATCGACACCGTGCCGCCAACGCCGGACGAGCTGCCACCTGGCGGCGACGGCGACGGGGTGCCGCCGATCGACATTCCCGAGATCGACCCGCCCGGCAGGCCGATTCCGATGCCGGAGATCGAGCTTCCGGACTGGCCGAAGGGTCCACCCAGCGGGCACGGGCCGACGGTGCCGCCGACTCCGCCTCCGGGCTATGAGGGTGAGTGGCCACCCGCGTCGGAGCGACCCGACGCGCCACCCACGGCGCCACCCGGCCATGAGGGTCCGTGGCTGCCCGACAGCAACTCCTCGTTCCGCGAGCGAACTCGCGAGATCATCCGCGAGCTGCAGGGCATCCTCGGCCAGGACCGACCCACCAAGGGTGTCCGCGATGCCGACGAGGGTGTGAAGAAGCTCGCCGGCGAGACGTTCGAGGCCTAGGAACACGCGATTCCACGGGCGGCGTGCGGAGCACTTCGGTGCGCCGCACGCCGCTCGTGCTCTTCAGTCGAACGGCCGGAGTGTCGATGGGGCCGTGTCATGCCCACATGGTCCACTGATCCGATCGTGCTGCTCGCCATCGCCGCAGGTGCCACCGGCGTGCTCCTGCTCGTGCACGCACGCCTGCAGTCGAGGCTGCTGCGCCGACGCGTCGCGTCCGGTGCCGGGACGGTCGTCGTCGATCCCGCAACCGGCCTGTTCTCCGCCAACGCCGCATGGCAGTGCATTCGTGCCGAGGCGAACCGCGCACTGCGCCTGCAGCGCCCGCTCGACGTGTGGATCGGCACCGCAGCCGACGCAGCCGACCTCGACGCACGCGGACGCGAGCTCGTGTTCGACATGCCCGCCGGTGCGATGGGTATCCGCGTGGACGCCACCCGCGTGTGCGTGCTGTCGTGCGCCGGATCCGCAGCAGCGCCGCTGGATGTCGTCGACGCACTCGACTGGCGCACCCTGCGCGTGGAGCCGGGCGACGAAGCCGCAGCCACCGCGCTCGCATTCGTCTCGGAGGCGACCAGTGGCTGACCTGTTCACCACCGCCCTTGCGGCAACCGGCAGCGGACTGCTCGGCGCCGGACTGGCCTCGCAGCTGCGCGCCCACCGCCTGCGCCGTCGCTGGTCCGAAGTCGGACTGGGACTGGAAGAGCGCGCGACCGGCCTCGCCTCGATCGCCGCGATCCCCGTGCTCTTTCCCGCCGAGCTCGAGACCGCGCGCGCGACCGGAACCAAGCTCGCCGTGCTCGCCGTGCGTCGCTACACCGAGCATCCCGAGGAGTTCGGCCGACGCCTCGCCGCCGCCACCCGAGCGCACGAGACCGGCTGGCGGATCGACTACGACCTGTTCGCCGTGACGATCACCGTCGAGGACCGCGACGAGGCAGTGCTCGCCGCCGCCCGAATCGGACGCGCCGCCTGCGGCGACGATGCCGCTCGCGACCTGCGCGTCGGTATCGCCATGTGTCCCGAGGACGCGACCGACCTGTTCGACGCGCTCGACATCGCCAGCCGCCGCATGCGCGGCTTCTCCGTGCTCGACGCCGTCGCCACGCAGCTCAGGCGCCTCGAATCGGGCCCCGAGCTCGCGGACGCCGCCCAGGCCAGCTGACGCGACAACCTCGCGTCCTGCGCCAGCGGCGCCGTCAGCCGCCCATGTACATGAGGCGCCGTAGCGAGAAGCGCGTGGAGCGCCACACGAGCCGCGCATTGACGAGCACCCATGCGATGCCGAGCAGCGGCAGCACCGGCACGGTCGTGGCGAGCGCGACTGCGGTGACGAGCGCGGCGCCGAGCGCGATTGCGGTTCGTCCGAGCGGCAGCCAGAACAGGTGCGCGAGCCCGAGCAGCAGACCCAGCGCGACGACATCGACGAGGCCGAGCATCCACGTGCCCGTGGCGGCTGGCACGTGCAGCACGAGCAGGTCGACGCGCTGCACGAGCTCGGGTGCAACCGACATCGTCGGCTCGAGCCGCTCCACCGCCGATCCCACAGCGCTGCCGTCGAGCAGGTGACCGGTCACGCCTGCCGCGACGCTGTGCGCATCCGACAAGCCAGCCGCGAGCACGAGCGGGAGCGTCCATACCGCACGCCGCACCGCGCGTGCCGCCGCGACCCCCAGGAGGGCTGCGCCGTATGCGGCGGGTACGGCGCCGACGACGAGCATGCCCCCGTCGACGAGCCACGTTCCCAGGCCGAGCAGTGCCAGACCGCCGACGAGCAGCGGCTCCACGCGCGTCCGCGCCAGGGGCGCGAGCGCGGCGGCGAGCAGCACCAGCGCGACCAGTGCCGGGGCGACGAGCACGACGTCGGAGACCGTGCCGGGGAACGAGTCGATCACGAGCCGTCGCACGTCGCGAACGTTCATGAGCCCGATCGCGAGCGGCAGCACGAGCAGTGCGGGAATCACGCGCATCGCGAGCGCGAACGCGCGCGGTCCGTGCCGATCCGAATCCGTGAACAGGTCGTCGCGCGCATCGCGCACCAGCGGCGGGAGTTCGCGCGCGCGCACGTCCACGCGAGGACCCGTATCCTCCATGCGTGAGTCTCCGGTCGAGCCGGCCTGCGGTGCGTGCTGCGTCATTCCCCCTCCTCCTCGGCATTCGCGGCTCGTCGCTTGACCGTCTGCAAGGCTGTCTGACGTGCGTTTCCTCGCCCTCACCCCGCTCGTGCTGCTCGCGGCGATCACACTTGCCGCCTGCGGTTCGCCCGAACGCGAGCCCCGCACGGCGACCGGCACCGCCACGACCCGCACCACCGAGCCGGAACCGCAGCGCTTCCCAGCGCGCCTCGACAACGCGTCGCAGTGCCGCGGCACGCGCACGAGCGCGGGTCCCCTTCGAGCGTCCACCGACCTCGCCGGCGCGCGATCCGTCGTGCTCGCGGCGGCTCGTCGCGCGACGCGTTCGGGCCACCGCTTCGCCGTGGAGCTCGACGTTGCTGCCGGACGGCTTCGAGCCGACGCGACGGTGTTCGGGCGCCGGTCCCCGACCAATGCAAGCAGCGCGCTCATCGTGTGGTCGGGCGCGCTGCTGCCGAACGTCGGCCTGCGCATCGTCGACGACCAGCTCTACCTCCAGCGGGGGAACTTCGATTCGCCATGGCGTCGAGCCGGATCCGCGTCCGGCGTGTCCCTGGATGTCGGCCGCGAGCTGCTCGACCACCCGTTCCTGCTGCGAGCAACGACCGCGCGTGGCGACGCGGCCGCAATGACGGTGTCGTTCTCGGCCCCGGCGGCGCGACTGCGTGCGTACGCGACGTCCGAGCGGCGCGGTCCGGTCACCGACCTGCTGCGGCAGGCCCGGCAGCTGACGCTCGTGGCGCAGGTTCGCGGCGGTCGACTCGTCGGCGATCGCTTCACCCTCGTCACGACCGCGCCGGAGACACTGCGCATGGGTCCGGTCGCGACGGGCACCCTGATCCGCATCGACGGCGTGTCCAGCTACTGCCGACTGCGCTCGGTGGACCGAGCGCCGATCATCGCGCCGCGCGTGACCGACTGACATCGCGCTCGCCGACGAGTGCCACGACCTCACGGACGATCGGCCGTGCGAACGCACCTGCCCGCGGCAGCGTCCAGATGCGTCCGCGCCACCGCACCGCGAGCCCGTGCAGCCCGCCACGCACGTCGCACCACTGCGCATCCGCGCCCGCTGCCCGTGCTCGTTCCACCGCACGCCGCGACTGTGCGCGCGACGTACCCGGCACGAGCGGCAGTGCATTGTCCAGCGAGCCGTGCACGACGAACAGCCGACGCCCCTGCAGCCCGTCGACCGGCAGCTGCTCGGGAAACCACGGCGCCATCGTGACGAGCCCGACGACCTGCGGCGCGTCGAGCCCATGCAGCGCGCCCAGGCACGTCGCCCCACCCATCGAGAGCGCGACGAGCACGATACGCGTCGGCGGTACCTCGCGCGCGAGCTCGTGCTCGATCGCGGCGCGCACGTCGGCGATGCCTGCATCGAGCCGGTTCCACGACGTCGTGAGATACCGCACCTGCGTGACTCGAACGTCGCCTCCCACGCCGCGCCGAATTCGAGGCGCGAGCCACGTCATGCTCGTCGACCACGTCCCGGGGCGATCCATGCCGGTCCCGCCGCCGACGAGCAGCACGACCGACGACGCATCCGCAGGCCCCTCGGCGCGCAGCTCGCCCCCGCTCGGCAGCTGCACTGCGTCTGTCCATGCGAGGTCATCCATCACGACAAACATACGCATGAAGGGAGCCAGGCGGCTGCGCGCCGGCTCCCTTCGTGAAATTCCGGATCGGCGCTCGTCGGTCAGACGGGCTTCACCGTGGTGCGGTCGGGCGTCCACTTCGGACGCGCCGCGGGCGACTTGAGCAGCACCACGCGGACCGGGCTCTTCACGACCGCGCCGTTCTTGGTGCTCTTGATGAACAGCTGGTAGGAGAAGCGCTTCGTGCGCAGTCGACGCTCGGCCGCCGTCAGTCGCCACACGGTCTGGACCGTGCCGCCCTCGCCGACCTTCGCGACCTTCAGGTAGCGAGTACCTGCGGCGCTCGAGATCTTGACGTACGAGCGTGTCGCGTCGACGGTGCCGACGTGGCGCCCCGTGATCCTGAACGCGTATGCCGCGAGCCGGTTCGATCGGATCGAGCTGACGCGCACGCCGCTGTTGACGAGGGCCGCCGCGCCGAGGTTGAGGAACGAGCCGTCGTCGAAGGCCGTGCCGTGCACCTGCCCGGTGACGTCCGCGATCGACGGCTGCGCCTTCTCGGCATCCACGGAGAACGCACGGACCGTGCTCGTGATCTCGCTCTTTCCGTCGGCGGAGCTGGACACGACCTGCCAGTAGTAGACCTTGCCCGACTCGAGCGGCAGCAGGCGGTCGTTGCCCATCTGGTCGGCGCCGGTCGCCCAGCGGTTGCAGCCCCAGTGGTACGCGCCATCGGCCATCGCCCAGATGAACTGGCGGCAGTAGCGCACGGTCGCCTTCATCCCGCGATCGGTCGCCAGCAGCACCCACTTGGGGGTCTCCTGCTTGCCGGCTGCGTCCTTGCTCGGATCGAACTGCACCATCGGCGCCACCTCGAGGTGGTCGAAGTGGTGTCCGTCGACCGGCGCGACGAGCGTGGCGCCCGTCGTCGCCGCAGCAGCTACCTGCTCCGACGCGCGAGCGCTCGACGGCGTGCCAAGCGCCACCAGCAGCGTGAGCAGCAGCGTGATCGAAATCCAGACGCCGCGCGCCCGGCCTATGTGAATCACCGCACCGTGATCCATGGTGTTCCTCCCGATGTCGTCACGCCCCTCCCAGGGCGAGTCCACCGGTACATCGCGTTGGCCGCTTCGGTTGTTGCAGCGAATGTCGTCGACACGCGGGGATTCGTTGCGAATCGGCCGCGCGGTGGCCGCTTCGGCTCGCGGCTATTCCCCGGCCGGCCAATGCTCGACGACGAGCTCCGGCATCGGGAAATGCCTGGGATTGCCCGTTGCCAGCCGGGCACCGGCAGCATGGGCGGTGGCAGCGATGAGGCAATCCGCTTGCGGGATCGTCACCCCCGTGCGCGCGAGGTCGCGACGCCAGATGCCTGCGGTCCACGCCACATCCGGGCCGAGCGGAACGACGTCGAAGGAGCTGAGCAGCAGTCGCGCGTCCGCCACCTCGCCATCTCGTACCCCGCGCGCCACTTCCTCGACGGTGACTGCACTGACGTAGACCGGATCAGGTCGCTGCAGCAGCTGTCGGACGCGAGCACGCGTGCGGTCACGTCCCCGCAGCACGTCGATGATGACCGTGGTGTCCAGGAGCAGGAACTCCATCGTCATCCAACCCGGTTCGGATCGATCCGTCGCTGGGCTGCGACCCAGGCCGCCGGATCGTCGTCCCACTCGTGCCCGGTGTCTGAAATGGAGCCCGCAGCCCGGTCGAACGCATCGAGCCGGCGACGGATCGCGAGCGCCTGTCGAATGGACCCCGCGATGAACGCGCTCCGCTCGCGAGGACCCACGTGCCTGTCGAGTTCGGCGACGAGCTCGTCATCGAGATTGATGTGCAGCCTCATGCACACACCTTAGCACACACATATAACACACACATACGCCCACACTCGACAGAGTCGATGCCGGGCCCCCGAACCTTGATCGACGTAACGTGCAGAGGGTGGTCGTTTCGTCGACCAAGTTGTGCGCGCGGATGCCTGCCCACGACTTGATCGACGTAGATGCCAGCCGATGTCACGTGCGTCGATCAAGTTCGCGGCTGCGCCTCGACGCCTCCAGCTCGTTCGGCGAACTCGCGCACTACCCGACGGACATTCACGCAATGGGGCTGCATGATCTGGTATGTTCGGCCCGACCCATCGGCCCTCCGAAGCGGTCGCGCGAGGATGTCTCCCCAGACGTGCCCTCCGCGCGCCGGCCACGTGTGCCGCCGGCCCGGTGCCCACCGAGCCGTCGAACAACGGAGACGACCTTCCAGATGACTGGATCAGGTGCGCTCGCAGCCGGATGGCTGCTCGTGCTGACAACTGCCGCGCTTGCGGCGGTCGGCGCGTTCCTCGGCGGACTGGCGGATCTTCGGTTCATCGGCGGCCTCGCAGGCGGCGTGCTTGGCACCATCCTGGGATTCGTCATCGTCTGGCACCGATACGTGGTGCCCGCGAACCGGGAGGACGAGGGGCGCGACTACTCATGCGTGAAGAAGATCGAGGACGATGACGACGACGACTGGTAATCAGCACGCCGCCTCCGCCGGCCGCGGTACCGGTGCAGTCGTTCGCTCCGTCCTCATGCACGGCGCGGGGATCCTGCTCGCGCTCGTCCTGCTTCCCCTGTGCCTCGTCGCCGGCGTTCCGTTCGCCGCGTGGGCGATCGCCGCGGCCCTGGTCGTCGCCAACCGGATCATCCATGGCGTCGTCGCCTGGAGCGTGCGCGACTCGAGCCTCACCGTCGCGCTCGGCGCGATGGGCTTCTCGATGATGTTCCGCGCGCTGCTCACCGCACTCGCGCTGTTCTTCGTCGGCGCGAGCGTCGGCGCAGCCGGCGACTCGCCAATCGGCCTCGATCGCCCCGACCTCGCCAAGCCCGCACTCATCCTCTTCGCACTGTGCTTCACCCTCGACGCCGGAATCGAGGCCATCCGCCGCGCCTCCCAGCGCGAGGAGCTCATCACCGCCGACCTGGCAGCAACCCCCAGGGAGACCACCGCATGACCGCCACGAACGTCAACGTGCCTGTTCCGAACGTCCCGTCGCCGACCGAGCTCGACGGTGATCCCAAGCCGCGCGGCGGCTGGTTCGGCAAGCTCTTCTTCCCCGTCGCGTTCGGCCTCATGGCGATCTGGTTCGTCGTCATCCTCGGGCAGGATGCGCAGCCGAAGACGAAGTTCGACCCCACCGCCGAGTTCGACCTGAGCGACCCCGTCATCGGCGGCACCTGGAACTGGTTCGGCATCCACGGCGTCGAGGGCACCATCAACAAGGGCGTCATCTACCTCGCGATCGCGCTCCTCGGCTGCGTGCTCTTCGCGTGGTACGTCAACCGCACGGTCGTCCGTCGCCTCAAGCAGGAGACCAAGACGCAGAGCGCGATCGAGGGCGTGTACGAGTTCGCGCACGACCAGATCGCCGGCTCGCTGCCCGAGGGCAAGCTCTTCAATCGCTACATGCCGTACACCGCCTCGATCTTCGTGTTCGTGTGGCTGCTCAACATGACGAGCTTCGTGCCGCTGCCGCTCAACACCCACCACACGATCGGCGGCCTCGACTTCCTGTACGCGTTCGGCGTCTACGCCGTCACCAGCAACATCTTCATGACCGTGACGCTGGCGATGCTGACGTTCGCCGTCTACCACTACGAGGGCGTCAAGGCGCACGGCCTGATCGGCTACCTCAAGACGTGGAGCGCCGGCCAGAAGGGCCCCGTTCTCATCCTCGTGTATCCGGTCGAGATCCTCACCAACCTCGTCCTCAAGCCGGTCTCGCTCGCCGTTCGACTGTTCGCAAACATGCTGAGCGGCCACGTGCTGATCCTGCTCATGCTGGCGCTCTCGGGCATCATCGGCGGCGCCGTGATCACGAGCGTGTTCGCCCAGGCCGCCGGCGTGGTCGTCGCCCTCGCGTTCTACCTGTTCGAGATGGGCCTCGTCGCCTCGCTCCAGGCCTTCATCTTCGCCGTGCTGAGCGCGATCTACATCGCCTCCGCCGCCGAAGAGCACCACTAGTCACACCTGCAGTTTCCGGCGCGCGTCACCCAGAACGTGCCGGGCAACCCGAACAACGAACGAAAGGCAAGGAACATGGAAGTCGAAGCAGCCAAGGCGCTCGCACTCGGCCTCGCAGCCGGACTCGGAGCCATCGGCCCGGGCATCGGCGTGGGATACCTCGTCGGCAAGACGATCGAAGGTACGGCTCGACAGCCTGAGATGGGCGGCCAGCTCCGCGGTCTCATGTTCCTCGGCCTGGCCCTGACCGAGGCGATCACGTTCTACGCCCTCGTGTTCGGCCTCCTGGCGTTCTTCCTGTAGGACGCCAGACCAATACTCGTGACGAGCGGTCGCCCCCTCCACCCGGAACGGGGCGGCCGCCCGACACACCTCCAGTGAATCCGCACTGACAAGGACGCACGCTCAGATGCTCACCCTCATCGCAAAGGCAGCACCCGTCGAAGGCGGCGAAGAGATCAGCCCGATCCTCGCCCCGTACCCGGGCCTCATGTTCTGGACGATCCTCGCCTTCCTGCTGGCGATGTTCGTGCTGCGACGCTACGCATTCGGCCCGATCCAGGAGGCGCTCGACAAGCGACGCGCCACGGTGAACGGCGCCATCGACCACGCCGAGCGCGTCAAGGCCGAGGCCGAGGCACTGCTCGCCGACTACAAGGCACAGCTCGCCGAAGCGCGCGGCGAAGCCGACCAGATGCGTGAACGCGCCCGCAAGGATGCCGACGAGCACGTCGCCCGCGTCAAGTCCGAGGCGGAGACGCAGCGCCAGGAGCAGCTCGTCGCCACCCAGGGCCAGATCCGTGCCGAGGTCGACAAGGCCATGGGCGACCTTCGCGTCGCCGTCGCCGAGATGACCGTCGCAGCATCCGAGAAGGTGCTGCGCGGCTCGCTCGACGCCAAGCAGCACGAAGCGCTCATCCAGCAGGCAGTCGAGGAGCTCGACTTCAACCGCCTGCAGAAGGTCGGAGCCGGCTCGTGAGCCGCGC
>JBBQUY010000032.1:0-34493 GCA_038212015.1 Gaiellales bacterium
AAAGAGGGGCAAAGATCGAAACGTCGTGCTGCCCTCGGGCGGTTGTGTGGGAGAGCAGGTCGCGGTGCACACGCTCCGCCGACGCCCTGGTGGACCTCCCCAGAAAGGTTGACACTTTCGCTTGGACCCACGAGGTGGACAATGTGGTCGGGGCGCCGATGGTTCCAAGCGCGATTGGTGTAGGGGTCAGCTCGGCGAGAACATCGCAACGTGCAGGCCATGTTCCATGGGTGCGTACGAGCGGTGGGCCGCATTGACCCCTTCACATGCGGTTAAGGGGTCACGGAATCTTCGACAGATCTTCGACGCTGTCCATCAGAGTCCATGCGACAAAAACCGAACTGCGTGCAAAAACACCCGATTACCAGGTACTTCTCGGTAAGCCGATGAGCGGACTCGAACCGCTGACCCCTTCATTACGAGTGAAGTGCTCTACCAGCTGAGCTACATCGGCGTGGGGTGAGGCGCGCGGCGGCATGCCGCTGCGAGCTTCTGGCGCATTCTAGCGGGCGCGGTCGGGGGGCGCTACCCGCCGCCCGCGGCGCTCAGGGCGCGATGCGCTCGACCAGCCAGGCTGCACGAACACGTTGCGCGCGCTGCCCGAGCGCGACAGCTGCCGGGCGACAGTGACGGCCCCGGGGGCTAATTCCCGGAGCCGTCGCGATCAGTGTATCGCCACGGGGCTCGGCGGGGCGCGCGCCAGCGTCGCGCCCCATCACGCGTGCGGGCCGTCGTACGCATCGAGCAGGTCGAGCTCGTGCTCGAGCGCGTCGCTGGCCAGGTGCGCGTAGGTGTCGTCGATGATCTCGACGCTCGTGCCCATGCGCCTGGCGAGCTGGTAGATGCCGACGCCCGCCCGCAGCGACCATGTCGCGTAGGTGTGGCGCAGGTCGTAGATGCGGTGCGGATGTTCGATCCCGGCGGCTGCGAGCGCCGGCTTCCACGCACGCGCACGCAGGTTGCGAAGGTCGAGCGGCCGTCCCGCACGCGATGCGAACACGAGCCCCTGCTCGCGTCGATCGGGCGCTGCGGCCAGCACATCCAGCACGCGCGAACGCAGGGGTACCTGGCGTCGTGAGCGCCGCGTCTTGAGCGTGCTGCGCAGCTCGCGTTCGTAGGTGCTCGTGCGCACGACGAGCACGCGCCGCTCCATGTCGATCGATGCCCAGTCGAGCCCGAGCAGCTCGCCCGGGCGCAGTCCGCAGCCGGCACCGAGCACCGGCAGCAGCGCCAGCTGCGCAGGCAGCGCCGCGCTGACTCGCAGGATGTCGCGCCAGCACTCGAACGGCGTCACCTCCCCGCGGGGCGGGCGCGGGTTCGCCACGCGCGACATCGGGTCGTCGGCAACGATTCCCCAGCGTGCGCCCCACGCGGTTGCCTGCTTGAGCGCCTGCGTGGCCTGCCACCTGGTGGGTGGCTGCATCGACGCGCGCCACCCGGCGATCAGCGGCGCATCCACGTCGCCCACCTCGACGCTGCCGAACGCGTCACAGGCCTTGGCAAGCATCGCCTCGAGCACGCGCAGCCGGGCGGGTGACGCCTCGTGCTGGGCCAGGAACGTTGCGCACAGGTCGTGAACGAGCATCGCAGCATGATCGCCCCTCGCGCATGTGCTGCGGGGCGTCGTTCGTCACGATTGCGTGCCGACTTTCACGCGAAACGCGCGCCGCGCTCGCTACGCGGTGGTGTGCGCGATGATCGCACCGCCGTTCAGCGCAATGGTGCCCGTGTCCGTCTGGCACTGGAGATTGTAGGTCTCGGTGGAGGGCGTGGAGGTGCGCAGCCCGGCGACGACGACCTGCTGGGCTGCACCCGCTGCCACGGTCACCTGCTGCGCCGTGGCATGCGTGGTCGAGCCGCTGTCGATGATCTTGCAGCTGACATTGACCGAACCGAACGTTGTATTCGTCACCGTGACGAAGCCGTGCAGCACTGTGTTCGTCTCTCCGCTGTTGTGTCGATTGATGATCGTCCAGGCCACGGTCGACGGACTTGCTGAGATGTTCGGCACGCTGACTTCACTCAGCGACGAGCTCGAGCGAACGTCCAGCTGGCAGGTGACGGTGCCATTGACCGCGATCGCCCGGATGCTCTCGCCGGCTCCACATGCTCCGGCGACGCGCGCCTGGATCAGGTTCGTGTCGATCGGATCCGAGCAGGTCACGGTGCCGTTTTCTGCAATGACACGAATCGCCTGACCTGCTGGACACGTGCCCGTGACGCGCGACTGCATCAGTGCGAGATTGGCGAGGATCGTCGTACCGTTCATCACCAGACCATGACCCGCGCCATATGCAGGAACCGATCCCGCTGTTCCTGCCGGTCCCTGCGGTCCCTGCGGGCCTGCTGGCCCCGCGATCCCGGTCGCTCCTGGAGCTCCCGCTGGTCCTGCCGGACCGGTGTCGCCCTTCTGGCCGGTGAGCGCGGCTCGCGCCGCAGCAGACAGGTCGATCGCGCCAAGCGAGCCATTTTTGACGTCGACGCCCGTGAGTGACTGGTTGGCGACGTCAATCGAGGTGACCGATCCGTTCCTGATCTCCTTGCCGGTGACCACGATCGCTGCGAGCGACGTGCCCCCGAGCGACACGAACACGGCGAGCGTGGCCATCACGTTGGCGTAGGTCAGGCGAGGACGGCGCAGGCGAGCAAACATGCCTCGATATCGGTTCTCGTACCGTTCGCGTATCAGTACCCTTGGGGGAGGGGTCGGCGTTGCGTGCGCCCCCGCACGCTCCATCGCCTGCCCATGCTGAATGAGATTTACCCGGCCGATCACCGGGAACCCAGGCGATATGCCCAGGTACGTCATCCTTCTGCGCGGCATCAACGTGGGCGGCAAGAACAAGGTGCCGATGGCGCCGCTGCGAACCTGCCTGGAACAGCTCGGGTTCACCGACGTGAGCACCTATATCGCCAGCGGCAACGTGATCGCGTCCTCGAAGCTCGGCGCAGCCGCCGCACGTGAACGCATCGAGGCGGAACTGCCGGCACGCTTCCAGCTCGACACGCACCTGCTGCGCGTGCTCGTGCTCACCGAGGCGAAGCTGCGCAGCGTCGTCGCCAACCGCCCCGCCGGGTTCGGCGACCACGCCGACACCTACCTCAGCGACGCGATCTTCCTGATGGGCATCACGACCGCCACGGCGATCAAGGTCTTCCGGCCTCGCGAGGGAGTCGATCAGGTCTGGCCGGGCCGCGGCGTGATCTACTCGCAGCGCCTCAGCTCGCAGCGAACCAGAAGCCGCCTCGGCGCGATCGTCGGCACGCCCGAGTACGCGTCGATGACGATTCGCAGCTGGAACACCGTCACGAAGCTCGTCGCGCTGCTCGACGAGTGAGCTCCTGAGCGCGCCGCCTACTCCGAGACCGCCGCGACGATCGCCTCGTGCATCCACTGCAGCGACTCGTCGCTCATGCGAATGCTCGGTGTCAGCATCACGCCCGCGCCGTCGCTGCCGGTCGGGGTGACGATCAGCCCGCGCCGAAGGAGGGCGGACGCGAGCGTCGCGCCGCCGCTCTCGGTGCCGGTGTCGAGTGCCCAGAACGCGCCCCGGCCGCGCGCCTGGATGTCGGCCTCGGCGGCGGCCGCCTGGACCGCGGACGCGACGCGATCCGCCAGGCCCGGCACGTCCGAGCGCTCGTGCAGTTCGAGCACCTCGAGGATCGCGGCGCACGACAGCGGATGCCCGTAGTAGGTGGTCGACAGCGACGGGGGATCGTCGCCCTCCCACGCTGCCTCGGCAACCTCGCTGCGTGCGATGACCGCAGAGCACACGACGCCACCACCGATCGCCTTGGCAAGCGTCACGATGTCGGGCCCACAGCCAGCGCCTTCGAGCGCGCGCCCGGTGCGCCCCGCACCGACGAGCACGTCGTCGAGCACCAGCAGCGCGCCCACGCGCGAACACTCCTCGCGCAGCGCATCGAGCCACGCGTCGGGCGGCAGCTGCACGCCGCTCGCGCCCTGGATCGGTTCGGCGACGATGCACGCGACCGTCTCGTCGAGCAGTGGAATCGATCCGAACCGTTCTCGGCGAAAGTGCTCGAACTCCACCGTGTCTTCGAACTCGCTGCGCGCCGAATCGCTCGCCGTCGCGCCAGCTGCGAGCCCGAAGCTGCCGTGGTAGGCACCCTCGAACGTGACGACCCCCGGGCGGCCCGTCGCTGCGATCGCCGTCTTCACCGCCGCCTCGACGGCCTCCGCGCCCGTATGGAGGATGCCGGCAACCAGCTCAGGCTGGTTGTCCCATGACTGCTGAGCCCAGCCGACCAGCTCGTCCGTAGCTTGTTCGCGCAGGACCGTTGAATGCGTCGACCCAAGTCCGGTGGCAAGCGACGCGGCGTCGTGACGGCGCGCGATGCGTTCCATGATCGACGCGTGCCCCCACAGGCACGCACCGTGATTCATCGACAGGTCCAGCAGCGTTCGGCCATCGTCGGTTCGAACGAGCTCGTCCCGCGCGCTCACCCACAGCGGCGCGTCCTCGTCGGCGCGCCATGCATGCATCGTCCGGCTGTGCCGGTGCGTGTCGGTCGCCATGTCAGTCGGCGGTCGCGTCGGCGCGGGCCGGGCCCGTCTGCACGTCGCTGCCGAATCGCTGGCGCTGCGTGCTGCTGCCCTCGTTCGCCAGCTCGGCGGGGCCACCGCCGCTGACGGGCTCGCGCGGCTGCCGCTGCGACTGCGCTGCGCCGAGCGGATCGCGACGACGATGGTCGCTGCCGGAGTCGTCGAGCTCCTCGACCTGCGCCTGCACGGTGCGCGGCGGATGCATCGGGCTCGACGTCTCGTTGTCGACTCGGGTGCGGCGCTCGGCCAGCTGCGACTGAAGCTGCTGATTGTCGGTGTGGTGCTTGCGCATGAGATCCTCCTGACAGTTCCTGGTGAACTCAGCGATCCCCGGCACGAACCCCCATAAACGCCGCCGGTCGTGCTGGACGCCCCGGATGCCTCCGGCGCGTCGCTTCCGGTGCCTGCGGCGCATCCGCCGCGCCCCGCGCCCCGGCCGACACACCGAGCGCCACCGCGGCAATTCCGCACGCCGCACCGAACAGCGTCGCGGCTCCGACCAAGCGCGGATCGCTCAGCCAACCGACCGTGAGCGCCACGGCCGGAATCAGGTAGATGGCAAGCGCCGCCGTGCGCGCGCCCAGTCGCCGAACCGCCTCGAAGAACGCGACGTACGCGAGCCCGGTGGGCAGGACGCCGAGCACCAGCACTGCCGCGATCACCGTCGCTGACGGCATCGACGGGGTCGGACCCGAAATCCACGCCGGCGTCACGATGAGTGCGGCGAGGATCGTCACGCCCGCCGTGCTGCGCAGCGGTCCGAAGCGCATCACCGCAGGCTGGATCGTCACCATCGACCCGGCATGCGCGAGCGCCGCCACGAACAGCAGCGCCACCGCCCACGTCGCCGCGCGCGCGGGATCCGCGACGGCCGGGATCGCAGCTGCCGCCGTGCCGAGCGCGAGCGCCACGAGCAGTCGCTTCGGCGGTCGTCGTCGGTCGGCATCGGTGCGGCGCAGCACCAGCGCCAGCATCGCCGTCCACACCGGCACGGTGCCGAGCACGACCCCGGCCGTGGTACTCGCTGCGCCGACCTGCCCGACCGTCACCGTCACGTACGCGATTCCCGTGCACACGCCGCCGATGAGCAGCGCGCGCCAGGCTTCGCGACGAGACACCAGATGCGCGGTCTCGCGGACCGTCGACGACATCTGCTGCACCGTCGCAGCCGCGCAGATCACGATCGCACCGATCAGGCAGCGCAGGAACGTCAGCTCCAGTGGCGCGAGCTCGACGAGCGCCACCTCGGTGAACCGGAACGCGGAACCCCAGCATGCGGCGGTCACGACCAGGCACGCGATCGCGATGACACGGCTGCGCCGCGACGTTCGCCGCGCACGCTCCGCGACCGTCGTTGCCGCGATCAGCTGCTCGGTGTCGCAGCGCAGGCATGCCGGCGTCGATGCGCCGCCGCGAAGGATGCACGCGCCGCACGCCGTCCCCGCACCGGAGCCGCCCGTCATGCGAGCACGAGGGCCCGTTCGGGCTTCGGTTCCGATCGTGCGACGATGTCCACCTCGTGCGGCTCCAGCGGTGCCAGGTGAAATCGCGGGCCGACACGCACGACGGTCGGCGCCTGTGCGGGCAGTTCGATCCAGCAGTCCTCGTGGACGCTGCCGTCGAGCACCGCAAAGCACGCGAGGCCGGGCGAGGTGCGGCCGCGACCATGCAGCTCGAGGAGCTCGATCGCGCTTGAGCGCACGTGTCGCAGCACTGCCTGCAACAGCACGGGCGACATCTCGCGCGGTCGACCATCCCAGCATGTCGCGACGGCCGTCTCAAGCTCCGTGCGAGGGGCACCCGGAGCGACGAACAGGCTCATCTTGAGGCCCGGCCGCGAAATGCTCACGTCGCGCAGTCGAGCGCGCACCTGCTCGCTCGGCGCGACAGGGATGAAGAGCATGGATGGCCTCGATTTCGCTGGGGAATGTCGAATGCCTTGGGACCATCGCCGATCGCGCCCCGGAAGGGGACCGTAGAATCCCGAAGACTTCTGCGCGCAACTGCTGAGATGATGGGCCCATGACCGAACCCGTGGCCGCGACTCCTGAACCGCCCGCTCGCCCAGCGCTCGTGCGCATTCCGTCGGCGATCCTGGCGGCGTTCGTCGTGGCGAGCATCGCCGTGTGGGTGTGGGCCGCCCTGCTGAGCGACTTCGTGCCGGACGCCGTCGACAATTTCATCGGCGTGCTGCTGCTGTTCGCGGCGGCCCCGATCCTCACCGCAGTGTTCCTGCGAGGTTCACGGATCTGGGTGCGGGTGCTCGTCGGCGTCTTCTCGGCATGGATCTGGGTGTTCTGGCTGTTCGTCGTGCTCGTGCCCGTCACGTCCTGACGCGCGCGCCCTGCGTCACGCGAGCGGCGCGCCCCATGCGTCGAGGAACCGCTCCCCGAAGTCGTCCAGGCGGGCTCCGAAGGCAGACACGTCATTGCCGATCCACGCGCCGAGCACTGCACCGACCACCGAGCCGGCGACCGCATCGCCCGGATAGTGCGCCCCGGTGTACACGCGCGAGTAGGCGACGGCCGCCGCCATCGGCACGAGCACCGGCGCGAGGATCGGCGCCTCGATCGCCGCCGCAACCGAGAACGTCCACGCGGACGCCGAGTGTCCTGACGGAAACGACGTCGTGCGCGGCGTGTGGCGGATGCGACGCGCTTCGGGCACCACGTCGATCACCGGGCGTGGACGCCGCACGATCCACTTGATCGGCCCGTTCACGATCGGAGAGACGACTGCCAGGCTCAGCAACCCGGCTCTCGCAGCGCGACGACCCCGTCGTCCACCCAGCAGCGCCATCGCGACAGCCGCCCACGCCCACAGCGACCCGTTGTCGCCCATGTGCGTGAGGCGCGGCATCGACCAGTCGAGCAGGCGCGACTTTCGACGAGCGACGCGCTCGAACAGGCGCTGGTCGAATTCGCTGACGCGCAGTACCAGCCGCGCCCTGGGTCGCGCGCCTGCGGATACGGGGGGTGGGATCGGGTCCATCGCGCAGGTCCTACCCAGCGCTCGTCGAACTGCTACTGCATGCATGACTTTCACCTGCACTGGGTCACCATCCTCGCCGGCACGGCCGCCTACTTCGTGTTGGGAGCGATCTGGTACGGCGCGCTGGCCCGTCCGTGGCTCACGGCGCTCGGCCTGACCCGCGAGGAGGTTCGCACCGACGACTCGACGTGGATCTACGGCGTCCAGCTGGTGTCGACGTTCGTGATGGTGGTGCTGGCCAGCTGGGTGCTGCACGACGTCTTTCACGCGTCCGACGTCGCCGAGGGCATGCTCGGCGGTCTCGTGCTCGGCGTGATCGCCGCGCTCGCCTCGAGCGGCGATTTCCTCTACGAGTCGCGCCGGCGCAGCATCCCCCTGTTCCTGATCAACAGCGGCTATCGCGTGGCGGGCATGGTCGTGCTCGGCGTCGTGGTGGGGCTTGTCAGCGGCTGAGCAAGCCGGCGGAAATTCCCGCTCGCAGCGAACTCTCGACTCGGAGTCGACCTTGTCTGGTCGGCGTCCTCGACGCACGGTGAATGCAACGGGCGCGCCGCTCGGACGCGACTGCGGCGAGCGGCAGCCCGGCACTACCTTTCAACGACGACCAGTTACTCGCTCGGGCCGGCCTTGAGTGCCGGTCCGAGCCGTGTTCGGAGCCGAGTCGAGCGCGGGCTCGAGCACCCAGAAGTACACATAGCCGGCGCTCAGCAGCGCGAACGCCGGGTGCAGGCCCGCAGCCGCGTTGCTGCCCATGTCGCGGCCGATCACCACGAGCAGGATCTGCACCGTCAGCAGCACGAACAGCCCGAACCCGAGCAGCACCTGCTGCCAGCCAAGGTTGCCGAGCCAAGCGGTGACCATGAGTGCCAGCGGGATGACGATGTGCAGGAACGTGCCGCCAAAGAACATGTGCAGCTCGACGTCGCCACCCATCACCCCGAACCCCGCGAGGGCGAACTGCAGCACGAGCGCCGCCAGGTAGACCGAGCAGGTGACGACGTGAGCGAATCGGAACGTGTCCATGGCGGAACGGTTCCCGGCGCCGGCCGCGACGAGCTCGCACCGCACGCATGCTCGTGTCGCATCTGCTGCTCATCGCGTGACGTGTTCGCGACCGCGCACCAACGACGCCCCTTCGCGTCAGTCCTCGTCGCGCGGCGGCAGCTCGCGCCGGTCCCACCACTCGCGGAACGTGGTGCAGCGACCGTCGACGTCCAGCGTCACGCACATGATGCCGTTGAGCTCGACGCACGCGTCGTCCTGGTCGAGCAGCGCGTGCCAGTGCGCGATCGTGGTGTCGCCCTCGATCGCGAGCACCCCGAAGTCGAAGCGCAGCTGCTGCTGGCGATCGACCGCGGAGCGCCACCGGTCGACGATCGCGTCGCGACCCTCGATCCGATCGAACGGCCCCCACCAGTACGTCGCGTCGCCGGAGAACAGTTCGCGCGCGGCCTGTGCATCGGCGTCGCGCCAAGCGGTGCCGAACGCGTTGATCCAGTCCGTCGCGTCGCGGCTCGCACGCGCGTGTGCATCCGACGGCGTCACGTCGGAACTCGGCACGCGGTCGATACCTGCAGCGTCGACGGCCTCTCGAAGCAGTGACATCAGCGGCCTCCCCGGAAAGCGAATGTTCGTCAGGACGTCGCTACCCGCACGGGCGGGCGTGAATCGTTCGTCGGGTGCTTCGGCTTCGCGGCGACCGCATAGGCGCCGAGCAGGATCACGGCGGTGCCGACCGGCTCGTTCCAGCCGATCGATTCGCTCAGCACGAGCACGCCGAGCAGGGTCGAGACGATCGGCATCAGGTACGTCACGCTTGCGGCGGTCGCCGATCCCACGGATCGCACGAGCTTGGTGAACAGGATGTAGGCGATGCCGGTGCCGAGCGCGCCGAGCGAGATGACGCAGAGCGTCGGCACGAGCCCGGGCGTCGACGAGGGGAGACCTTCCGTGGGGAGCGTCGCGATCGTCATCCAGATCGTCGCGCACACGAGCTGCACGGCCGACAGCGCGGTGGCGCTGCTCGCGTGACCGGCGTAGACGCGCCGCATGAGCGTCGTGCCCAGCCCGTAACACGCAGCCATGCCCGCGAACGCGAGGTGACCGAGACCCTCGCCACCCGCCACGCCCTGCCACGGCGCCAGTACGACGACCACGCCCGCGAAGCCGAGCAGCAGCCCCGCGATGCGGCGCCCGGTGAGGTGCTCGCTGCGGAGCGTCAACAATACGACGAGCACGAACAGCGGCGTGGTCGCATTCCAGATGCCGGCCTCGACCGAACCCAGGCGCTGCTCGCCCCACGCGACGAGCGAGAACGGCGCAGCGTTCATGAGCAGTCCGATGATCGAGCCGTTGATCCACACCCGTGGTTCGCGTGGCAGGCGCTCGCGCGTGACGAGCAGGATCGCGAGCAGCGTCAGCGCGCCGACGAAGATGCGACCGAACGCCACCTGCAGGGGCCCGTAGTCGTCGAGCGCGATCTTGATGAGCATGAAGCTCGAGCCCCAGATCAGCGTCAGGAGGGCGAGCTGCCACATCCAGGCCGATGGGCCCGCGCCGCGCTGCTGGATGTTCGACCGCTCCACCACCGGAGCATCGTAGTGGGAATAACCTTCCCGCGTGCGGGGAGACGACGTGCACCATGCAGCATGACCCTGACAGCAACGCCAAGATGCAGAACGGCATGCGTGACGCGCGCACGCACGTGAACCGACAGAAGTCGCATCACGGGATCGAGCCGCCCCGCACCGTGCGCGAGCAGCTCGACGAGCTCACCACGGAGATCGACGGCCTGCGTCGGCGCGACCCCGTCCGGGCCGCGGAGATGCAGCACACGACGCGCGACAACGGCGTCGGCGGTGCCTGGATCGACCGCAGCCAGCGCGTCAACGGCCTCGAAGAGGACGTCTACTTCGAGAAGCTCCCGGACCGGCACGCCGAACGCGCGGATCGCCGCCGGTTCGAGCGGGCTGAACGCCGACGCTTCGAGCGCTAGACCATCAAGCGTCGGCCGGTGTCGGTCGATAGTGCCACCATGCGCCGCACGCCGAGCATCGTTGCCCTGCTGTTCGCCCTCGTGGCCTGCGCGTCGCTCGGCACCCTCATCGCACTGGAGCTGCGCGCGGCAACGCCCGACCAGGCGCCGCGCGCCGCCGTCGATGCCGCCAGCGCCGATCGCGCCGCGGCGCGCCAGGAGCGCTTCAGCGCGCAGGATGCGACGTTCGAGACGCCGTTCGACCCGAAGATGGTGCGCGACACCGTGGTCTGGCGCGCCGAACCTGCCGATCCGCCCACCACCGACGTGACGATCGTCAACGCCACCCCCGGCGCGGATCTCGCCACGAGTGCTCGCACGTGCGCGGAGGAGATCGGTCAGGCCGAAAAGACCCGGGTGCAGTGCTACGCCTTCGCCACGACCGAGGCATACGCGTTCAAGAACATCTCCGCCGACCTGGACCTCGCCGACCCGATCGCGATCGTGAACCTGTGCTGGGCGGTGCTCGCCTCCAACGAACGCGCCGGTGCCCCGATCACGATCAGCGACATGCGGCTCGCATCGCAGACCTGGAACGCACACGGCTGCCCCGAATCATGGATGGGCGCCGCCGACGGGAAGGCCCCCGCATGATCGGCCGAATCGCCCGACGCCTGATCAAGCCCCGCCGCCCGAAGCTGCTCGTGCAGTCACTGGCGCTGGCGCTCGCGATCGCTGCAGCAGCGATCGGCCTCATGCTGAGCCCGTTCGGCCAGCGCCTCGAACAGCGCACCGTCGACGCGAGGTTCGCCGAGCGCGGCACGCTCGACGCGCCGAAGGACATCGTGGTCGTCGCAATCGATCGCACGCAGGAGTCCTACGGTGGCAGCTGGCCGATCAGCCGAACGCTCTGGGCCGGCGCGATCAAGAACCTCTCCAACGCCGGCGTCGCCGGCATCGCGATCGACGTGCCCATGGACTGGAAGGCGTTCAACCCCTCCGAGGACGCCGACCTCATCCGCGCGATCCAGGCATCCGACGTGCCGATCGTGCTCGCCACGCGCTCCGGCCGCACGGCCGGGCCCGTCGACGCACTGTCGAAGGATGCTCGCGCGATGGCCGAAGCCGACGACTTCTCCACCGGCGTATCTGCACGCCCACGCGCCATCGACGGCGCGGTCCGCACCTATCCGGTCCGCGACGCCGACGCTCCCGGCGGGACCCCGGGTCTGGCGGCTGCGCTCGTGGCAGCCTCCGGTGGCGCACCGGCGCTCGAGCGCGCACCCGACGAACTGCTGCTCGGCTACTACGGACCGCGCGCCACGTTCGAGCACGTCAGCTTCGCCAACGTCGCCTACGGGCTCGACATCGGTCGCGACCTGGAAGGCAAGCTCGTCATCGTCGGCCCCACCGAGGGCATCGCCCGCGACGACCACGCCGTCCCGATCGGCGGGCGCATGTCGAGCGCGGAAGTGCAGGCCACCGCCGTCGCCAACCTGCTCGACGGATCGTGGCTGCGCACGCCCGCTCCCTGGGTGGGCGCCGCTGCCGTCGTGACGCTCGCGCTGCTCGTGTGGGCGCTGCTGCTCGTCGTGCCGCTCGGTCTGTCGGTTCCCGTCGCGGCAGCTGCGATCGGCGGCTGGGGCTGGCTCGCCATCAACCTGTTCCAGAGCGGGCTCGTGCTGCCGATGCTCGCGCCGATCATCGCGGGCAGCGTCACCTTCGCCGGCATCGCCGTCACGTTGTCAGTCGTCGCGGTTCGTGAGCGCATCCGGGTCAAGTCGCTGTTCGCGCGCTACGTCCACAAGGACGTCGTGCGCGAGCTCATCGACGGTGAGGACCGCATCGAGCTCGGGGGGGAAGAGCGCGAGATCACCGTGCTGTTCAGTGACATTCGCGGCTTCACGTCGATGAGCGAGCACGTCGATCCGGTGGAGCTCGTCGCGCAGCTCAACGAGTACTTCGAGGCGATGGTCGAAGTGGTCGCGATCGAACAGGGCGCCGTCGACAAGTTCCTCGGCGACGGCATGATGGCGATCTTCGGTGCGCCCGTCCGTCACGACGACCACGCAGTTCGCGCGTGTCGCGCCGCGACCGCGATGCTCGACCGTCTCGAAGACGTCAATCGAGATCGTGCCGAGCGCGGACTGACACCACTGCGCATCGGCGTGGGCATCCACACCGGCACCGCCGTCGTCGGCAACGTCGGCTCGCCGCCGTTCCGCGTCGACTTCACCGCCATCGGCGACACCGTCAACCTCGCTGCCCGCATCGAGTCGATGACCAAGGAGCTCGACACGCCGATCGTGGCGAGCGACGCCACGCGCGCAAGCGTCGAAGCGCATGCCGGCGACGACCTCGCGTTCGCGCCGCTCGGCACGGTGGTGGCGCGCGGCCGCACCGAGCCGACGATCGTGCACGCCGTCACGAACGCCGTCGCCGCGAGCGACGATGCGCTGCACGACGCCGCATAGGCGATACTGGGACGCGGCAGCTCAGTCGTCACCCAAAGGCCGTCACATGATCAAGGAATTCCGCGAGTTTCTCCTGAAGGGCAACATCATCGACCTGGCCGTCGCGTTCATCGCCGGCGTCGCGTTCAGCGCGGTCGTGTCATCGCTCGTCAACGACGTGGTGATGCAGTTCGTGGCAGCCGTCGTCGGCAAGCCCGACTTCAGCGCGCTGACGTTCACGCTCAACGACTCGGAGATCCGCTACGGCAGCTTCCTGACCGTGCTCATCAACTTCGTGCTCGTCATGGCAGCCGTGTTCTTCTTCCTGGTCAAGCCCGTCAATGCGATGACGGAGAAGTTCACGAAGCCGGATGACGGCGGCCCCACCAACCGCGAGTGCCCGGAATGCCTCGCGGAGATCCCGGCGGCAGCTCGCAAGTGCCGATTCTGCGCGAGCGCGCTGACACCAGCCGCATAGCGCCATTCGTTCGAACGCAAAAGCACCTGCAAATCGACGGGACCGTTCCTTGCTGAATGCTTCGCAAGCCTGTCACTCGCAGATGCGGTTTCGTGCATGGAATCCGGCTCGGATGGCTACGATCAGTACGTGAGAGCAGGCCCCTTCGTACCAGCGCGCCGAACGGAACGCACCGTCGTCGTCCTTCGTGCGCTCGTCGCAGCGCTCGTGGCGCTGCACGTCTGGCTCGTTCTCGACGACCTTCGAAGCGCCGACCTGGTCACGCCGGCACTCGCCGCGGCGTTCGCGGTGACCTTCACCACCCTCGCCGGTCTGGCCATGCTGCTGCACTCGACCGACCGCATGATTCGCGGGGTCGGCATGGCACTCGCGATCGTCGATGCCGTGGCACTCGTGACCATCGCTCGCCTCACCATCGAGATCGATCCCACCGCCACCATCGCCTGGGCATTCGTGCTGTGGGCACCCTTCTGCATCGCGCTGCGATCATCCACGCTCGGGGCGGTCGTCGGGGCGGCAGGCATCGCGGCGCTCGTCTACGGGTCGACGTTCGTCGAATCCGGCGCCATCAACCAGCTGGACCGGACGTGGACCGGTGTCGGCGTGCCCGCGCTGTTGACGATCGTCGCGGGACTGCTCACCGCCTTCGCCACGCTCTCGCATCACCGCAACGGCCTGATCGTGCGGCGACAACTCGAGGACGAGCGCGACTGCGCCCTTCGGCTGCGCGAGGCGGACGAGCTCAAGAACACGTTCCTGGCAGCCGTCAGCCACGAGCTTCGCACGCCGCTCACGTCGATCCTCGGTTTTGCGGTGACGATGCTCGATCGCCCCGAGCTCGACGACGCACAGCGCGAGCGGATGCTTCGCACGGTGGTGGAGGAGGCCGAGCACCTCGAGGACATCCTCGCCAACATGCTCGACCTCGATCGACTGACACGTGGCAAGGCGACGCTCGTGCCGGTCGACGTCGACCCGGCCGTGGTGGTTCGCGCCGCCGTCGAGCACGTGCAGAAGCGGTGCGGCCGCGACATCCAGCTCGACCTCGCACCCGACCTGCGCGTGAACGTCGACGTGGCGAAGGTCGAACGCATCGTCGAGAACCTCGTCGGCAACGCCGTGAAGTACACGCCCGACACAGCCGACGTGGCGGTGCGCATGCACCCGGACGGTGGCGGCATCGTCATCCGCGTCGACGACGGCGGCCCGGGCATCAACGGCGAACTGCGCGAGACGATCTTCGAGCCGTTCCGCCGTGGCAAGGACGTTGGCGTGCCCGGCACCGGCATCGGCCTGTCGCTCGTCGACCGGTTCAGCCGCATGCACGGCGGTCGAGCCTGGGTGGAGGAGCGCCCCGGTGGCGGATGCCGCTTCCAGGTCTACCTGCCGGCGAACCTGCCCGCAAGTGACCCGACGCCGCCGGCCGAAGGTTCCGATTCCGGTCACGGCAGCGTGGCGATATCCTCGCTGCATGGCTGACTCCGGCGCTGCCTCCGAACATCCTGTGGCGCTTCCGAATGTCAGTCGGCCCTCGCATCGGTGCGTCGAGGTTTGGTGACATCGGCGCCGCGGGTATGTTCTGGCTCGTAAGGCGCCGCGAGGCCTCGGTCCCGCGGATTACCTGCACTGGAGACCGAGTGACCGCACGCGATTCCATGACCTCGCACCGGCTTGAAACCGAGCCCCGGCGCGAGGTCTTGTCGTACGGAGGGGACGTTTCCCCGCCGCTCGGTCCGCTCACGAGCCTGGTGCGCGACAGCTTCGAACGCGACATTCACGGGAGCCCATCGGCTCCCTTTTTCGTATCGATTTCAGGAAACCGCGCGCGTCCGTCGCGCGATCCTGAGCCAAGGACCCACTGCCCAGACAACAGCACTCCACGACCCAAGAAGGAGACCCGTTGCGACGCAAACAGGCCCGCTGGTATCGGACGAGCCGGATGACTCCGGCACACCGCCATCATCACCGCCCGAAGCGGATGCACTACACCACTTGGTTCTAGCCGGAGGTGATCTCTATCTCCCCGAGGGGGTGTCTCGCAGCACGCGAGGCGCCCCCTCGGTGGTTGTCGGGACCTAGTACCAGAACCCGATCGCGATCACGGCGTACAGCGCCAGGAGCATGAGCCCCTCGATCCACGTGCTCTCGCCGTCGCTCACGAGGATCGGCACGATGAGCGCCGCCAGACCGAGCGCGAGCAGCTGTCGCGTCTCGAACGTCAGGTCGATCGGGTTGCCGACCAGGTAGCTGAAGAACAGCGCCATCGGCACGAGCAGCAGCGCGACCTGCACGCTCGAGCCGAGCGCGATCGTCACGCCGAAGTCCATCTGGTTGCGCCACGCGAGCTGCACCGCCACCAGGTGCTCGGCGATGTTGCCGACCACCGGCACCAGGATGAAGCCCATGAACGCGGGGGAGATGCCGATCTCCTGGATCGTGTGCTCCATCGACCCGACGAGCGCTTCGCTCACCACGCCGACGCCGACCGCGCTCAGCGCGAGCACGCCCGACGCGAAGCCCTTGCTCCAGCGCGCCTCGTGCGCTGCGCTCGGCGCGTGCGCGTCGTCGGTGTCCTTGAGGAAGAAGAACATCGACGCGACGTACACCGCGAACAGCACGACCGCGATCGCGACGCTCAGCTCCTTGAGGTGCTCGGCCCCTTCGGCGTTCTGCACCTGGAGCAGATCCGGAATCGCGATCGCCGCAACCGCCAGCACGAGCATCGTCGACGTCAGGTTCGCGAACGACGCGCGGAACTTCTGCGTGCCGTGGCGCAGGCCACCGAGCAGGAACGCCAGGCCCATCACGAACAGCACGTTGCCGAGCACCGATCCGATGAGCGATGCCTTGGCCACCTCGATCAGCTCGGGGTATTCCTTCGCCTCGTTGATGAGCAGCACGACGACCACGAGCTCCGGCAGGTTGCCGAGCGTGGCGTTGAGCGATCCCGCGATGCGCGGCCCGAGATGCTCCCCGAGCTGCTCGGTGGCGCCACCCAGCAGCCACGCCAGCACGACCAGCGTCAACGCCGCCACCGCGAAGATCGTGACCTCGCCCACGTGCGCCAGCTCCATGCCCACGACCAGTGCGGTCGCGGCCGCAGCAAGGCCCATGGCGGACTTTTCGAACGTCGTCAGTCCGGTGCCGCCGGATGCGGGGGTTGCGCTCATGGCGCGGGAGGGTATCAGGGGCGTCGTGGACTGCGTGTTCTGCAATATCGCAAAAGGCTTCGCCCCGGCGAACATCCGACTCGAGGACGACGAATTCGTCGCGTTCGACGACCTGTTCCCGAAGGCGTCCACGCACGTGCTGATCATCCCGCGCGAGCACCACGACAACCTCGATGCCTGGGTGGATGCCAGCGGCTCCTCCGACCGCATGCTCGCCTTCACCGCGAAGGTCGCGCGTGAAGTCGGCGTCGACGGCAACTACCGGCTCATCACCAACGTCGGGCGCGACGCCGGGCAGCTCATCTTCCACGTGCACTGGCACATGATGTCCGGCGAGCTCACCGCGTTCTGAGGACGCTCACTCGGCGGGCCCGGTCTCCACGGGCCGTCCAGACGACGACCACTCAGACCACGACCCGTCGAAGACCGCGCCGCGCGCGCCCACGCCGGGCGCGAGCAGCTCGAGTGCCAGCAGCGGCACCGACGCGCTGATGCCGCTGCCGCACGTCACGACGATGTGCTCGGGCGGATCGACCGGGTCGATGCTCGCTCCGCGCAATACGCGCGCGAGCTCCTCGCGTGGGCGAAGAAACCCATCGTCGCCCACGAGCTCGACGTACGGCGCGTTCACCGAGCCCGGGACGTGTCCGCCGACCACGTCGCCACCGGCACCGGCGAACCGCGTGCGCGAGCGGGCGTCGACGAGCACGACGTTCGCATCGCGCGCCGCGACCTGGTCGATGGACCAGCGCAGCTCGGGCACCGGCCGCGGCGTGAACGTCGCCGGCTCGGGCGTCGCGGCGCGCGTGGAGACCGGCCGTCCGTCGGCGAGCCAGCCCTGCCACCCGCCGTCGAGCACGTGCACGCGCGGGTGACCCATCGCGCGGAACGCCCACCACAGGCGCGCCGCGAAGATCGAGTGGTAGTCATAGGCGACGACGATCGTCTCGTCGCCAATCCCCAGCGCCGACGCCGTCGTCGCGAACCGAGCGGGGCGGGCGAGCTGGTTGGCCACCGGATCGTCGACGTCGACGAAGTCCACGTTCCACGTCACGAACGACGCACCGGGGATGTGGCCGTCGTCGAACGCCGCGCGCAGCGATTCGGGCTCCTGGCCGGGAAGCGGGACCCGGCCGCGGGTGTCGAGCACCCGCACTCGCGGATCGTCGAGGTGCTGCTCGAGCCAGGGGCCATCCACGATCGGACCAGCTGGCGGAGCTGGGGTTTGCAAATCGTCCGTCATGCACGCAGCCCTTGCAGAAACTACATTCTCGTGGTCCGATGGTCGTGGACACCCGTCGACCCGTGGCATGCATCCCCCAACGGCGCGCCACAGACACCCCCACACGACTGGCAGGAGCCCCCAATGTCCAACGTCGGATTGAACACGCCCACCACCCATCTCGGATGCGGCGGCACCCCGCCCCCGGCTGGAGCGATGCCGCACCCGGCGACCGTGCTCAACAACTCGGGATTCGCGATTCCCGCAGGTTTTCCCGGGCCCGGCGCCATCGCCCTGCCTGCGCTCGGCATGCCGATCGGAGCGATGGCGATGCCCGCTCCTGAGCGGTTCGCCAGCTCGATGGCAGGTGGCGTGATCCTGGGCTCCGACGGCGCGCCCACCGGACGCATCCCGGCCGGTTCGTTCGTCGACACCAAGGACGGCACGATCTTCGGGCCCGATGGCAAGGCGATGACGCTGCCCGAGGGCTCGACGGCCGACTTCTTCGACCTGCCCGACATCAAGGAACTCATGGCGATGACGCGCATGGCGACGGCCGAGGCCGAACGCTCCGCGGAGCTCATGAAGGCGATGGGCGCCGCCACGACCGCATCCGGACCCGGTGCCAAGACCACCGACCGCCACAGCGGCATGCAGTCGTTCGTCGACGGACAGTGGGGCCCCGGCGGCGTGACGCCCATCAAGGGTGGCGGCGCAGCGCCCGGCTGCGACATGGATCACGGTGCCACCACCAAGGCCGGCGGCGCTGCCGCGACTGGCGCGACCGCCGCGACCGCGGCGACGAGCGCCGTGGGTGGCGTGCGCGGCAGGCCGTTCGAGCAGCTGCAGCTGCAGCTCAACGCGCTCATGGACCAGATTCGAACGCTCACCCCGACCCCGACGTCGGGTGGCGGTGGAACGCTCGTCGCGGCCACGGGCGCATCGACGCTCGGTTCGGTCGATCAGCTGCGGCTGTCGGTCAACGACCTGATCAGCGTGGTCGGCCAGCTCAACCTGGCGCTCGAAGCCGCCGGCATCAGCGCTGGAGGCCCAGCGAAGACCGACGCGGCGAAGAGCGAGGCTCCGAAGACCGAGACCCCGAAGGTCGAGCCGCCCAAGACCGAGGTTCCCTCGACGGATTCCGGCTCCGGCTCCGGCAGCGACACCACGGCGCCCCCGGCGTCGGGCTCCAGCTCCTCGAGCTAGCTCCAGTGCCCACACAGGTTGTTGATGCTGCGGGAGCAGTGTCGTTGCAGGGGCCGTTGACCGCGGAGCGGTCTGCGGCCCCTGCAACACAATGAAGGTCCCCGGCGCCTGTCTCTGTTGGGGCGTCTGCTCCTGCAGCTGGATCGTTCATCGGCGGGGGAGGACACCCGGGTCGACCGGGGAGCGACCCGGCGGGAGGGCCCTATCGGTCAGCGTCGATGGCGGGCGCCTCGACGACCACGACCGGCTCGTGGCGGTAGTGGGCCATCGACAGTTCGTTGCGGGCGAAGACGAGGCCGACCGAGCGGCTGCAGCCGGGGCACCCGAAGTCGAGTCGGACCTCCTCGAACGGGTGCGCGGGGCGGATCTCGTCGAGCCGGGCCGTGAGCCGGGACGCCGCGTCGGCGCTCCACCGCTCGACATCGGTCAGCCGTACGCGCACGGCGGCGCCGCACTCCGGACAGGTGTACGTCCAGCTCGAGGATGCGACCCCGCCCGCCGAGGTCACGTTGGAGAGCCGTTCCGCGGCGTCGACGATCTTCGCCTCGTTCATCGCCCCTCCTCCTCCGGGTACGCTCCCTGCATGGATACCGTCAACCGCCTCGACATCGAGACTCGCGCCGGACCCCGCGCGGCTGCGGACCCGCCCACAGTGAGGATACTGGTCGACGGCGCGGAGGTACTCCGGCGCATCGGCTCGATGGAACTCGTTGCGTTCCCCGGCACGGACCTGCTCGGGGCTCGCAGCCCGCTCATCCCGCAGGATCCCGCGCAACGGGTGGCGCTCTACCACTGCGGCTGCGGTGAACCGGGCTGCGGCGTCGCTGCGCCCCTCATCACGCGACACGGCGAGCGGATCACGTGGTCCGACTTCCGCGACTTCGTCGGCGTCTTCCACGAGCCTGTCTTCGACGGAGACGTCGGGGGCGGCACCCCACTCCGCCTCCCCGAGCTCACATTCGACGCGTGCCAGTACCTCGCTGAAGTCGAGCGCGCGTCCGAAGACCTCGGGTGACCCGCATGTTCAACCTGGTACCCCGGGAGGAGCGAATGCAGGAGCACCCTGCTACGAGCGCCTCGCCTGGCTCCATTGCCCACGGCTCATGGGCACATCACGCCCACGCGTGACAGCGCCTCCAGGCGGGAAGGCACCACGCATGGAACCCGCGACGACCGCGTCTACCCCGACCACCTCCGAATCCGCCACGTCCTCGCGGCTGCGCCGCGACGTGCGCATGCTCGGCGAGCTGCTCGGACGCGTGATCATCGAACAGCGCGACGAGCACCTGCTCGCCGTCGAAGAACGCATCCGCCTGCTGAGCCGCGACCTGCGCACGTCGTCGGCGACCGCCGCCGAACGCGTCGAGCTGCACGAGCTCGTCCAGGGTCTCGACTCGACGGCCCGCGCCGACGTGCTGCGCGCGTTCTCGCTCTACTTCCAGCTCGTCAACCTGGCCGAGCAGCTGCATCGCATCCGCCGCCGTCGCGCCCACGAACACGACGGCCATCCACCCCGCGAATCGCTCGCCGACGCCGTCCACCAGCTCCGCGACGCCGGCATCTCCGCCGACGAGCTGCGCCACCTCGCAGAACAGGTCCGCGTCGAGCTGGTGCTCACCGCACACCCCACCGAGGCAACACGCCGCGGCGCGCTCGCCGCACAGCTGCGGATGGCGGACCTGCTGCGCCGCCTCGACGAGCCCGACCTGACGCCAGCCGGTCGCGCCGGCGTCGAACGCGGCCTGCTCGAGGAGATCACGACGCTCTGGCAGACCGACGAAGTGCGCGAACGACGCCCACGCGTGATCGACGAGATCCGTCACGGGCTCTGGTTCTTCGAACGGGTGCTGCTCGACGACGCGCCGCGCGTCGAAGCCGAGCTGCGCCGGCTCGTACCCGGCATGGCCGACACGTGCGAGCCGCTCGCATTCGGCACGTGGATCGGCGGCGACCAGGACGGCAACCCCAACGCCGGCCCCGACACCATCCACGCCGCACTCGCCCACGCCCGTCGCCTCGCCGCGACCCGCTACCGCGACGAGGTGCGCGACCTCGCACGCGCGATGAGCGTCTCCGACCGCCTCGCCGCCGTCACGCCCGAACTGGTCAAGTCGATCGAGCGCGACGAACGAGAACTGCCCGGCTACGCCGAACAGATCGGCGAGCAGAACCTCGGCGAGCCCTACCGCCGCAAGCTGAGCTTCATGTGGCGCCGCCTCGACCTGCTCGCCGGCGCCGAACCGCTCGGCCACCCCGACGCCACCTACCGCAGCTCCGACGAGCTGCGCGCCGACCTGGACATCGTCGACCGCTCGCTGCGCGCCGGCCGCGGCGAACGCATCGCCGACGGACGCCTCGCCGCGCTGCGCCGCCGCGCCGCGCTGTTCGGGCTCCACGTCGCCAAGCTCGACGTGCGCATGCACGCACGCGACCTGCACGCCGCGGACCAGATCGCCTCGCCCGGCCCCGGCGGCAACGTGTGGCCCACGCTCAAGGCCGTCGCCGACGAACAGCAGCGCCACGGCAACCACAGCGTCGACACGCTCGTCATCAGCGGCACCACCAGCGTCGACGACGTCACCCGCGCGCTCGACCTGATCGAAGCATCCGGCGCCGATCTCGTCCCCGTGCCGCTGTTCGAGACGATCGAGGACCTGCACGCCGCACCCGCGACCGTGCGCGCAATGCTCGCCCACCCGCGCTACGCCGACCTCGTGCGCCACCGCCGCCGCAACCGCCTCGAGATCATGGTCGGCTACTCCGACTCGGCCAAGGACGGCGGCTACCTCGCCGCACAGTGGCACATCCACCGCGCACAGGTCGCGCTCGCCGACATCGCCCGCGACGCCGGGCTCGACCTGATGGTCTTCCATGGACGCGGCGGCTCCGCAGGACGCGGCGGCGGACCCACGCACGCCGCGATCCTCGCGCAGCCCCCCTCGCACCCGGCCGGGCGGCTCAAGCTCACCGAACAGGGCGAGACGATCTCGTTCAAGTACGGGCTTCAGGGGCTCGCGCGCCGCAACCTCGAAGCCGCCGTCGCCGGCGCCCTCGTCGCCACCGCACCCGACAAGCTCGGCGCAGCCGGCGCGATCGCCACGCCCGACCCGGCCCACGCCGCCGCCATGGACGAGCTCGCCGCGACAGCCGAGACGGCGTTCCGCGACCTCGTTGCGGGCGATCCCGGCTTCGTCGACTTCTTTCGCGCGTTCACTCCGGTCGACGAGCTCGCGCTGCTCAACGTCGGCTCACGCCCGGCGAAGCGGCCCGACGGCGACCGCTACCTCGACAGCCTCCGTGCCATCCCGTGGGTGTTCGCCTGGACGCAGAACCGCTGCCTGCTGCCGTCCTGGTACGGCTGCGGCGCTGCGCTCGCGCCGCTCGCCGCCACGGGCGACGGTCGCACGCTGCTGCGCGACATGTACGCACGCTGGCCGTTCTTTCGCGCGCTTGTGTCCAACCTCGAGATGACGCTCGCCAAGACCAGCATGGAGATCGCACGCGCCTACCTCGAGCTCGTCCCCGCCGGCGACGACCGCGACCGTATCTGGGGGATGATCGATGCCGAACACGCCCGAACCGTCGAGGCCGTGCTCGCGATCGTCGACACCCCGGCGCTGCTCGACTCCCAGCCCGTGATCCAGGACTCGATCCGGCTGCGCAACCCGTATGTCGACCCCATGAACCTCATCCAGGTCGAGCTGCTGAGCGAGCTGCGCCAGTTCGCCCCCGACGACCCGGCCCGCGCCGAAGCTGCCCGCCTGCTCGCCCGCTCGATCGCCGGCATCGCCGGCGCCCTGCGCAACACCGGCTGACGACATCGCGGTGGCCACGAATTCGGCCATGCTCGCGGACGTCGACTCCATCGCCGTCGCACCGGGTCGCTGACACCCACGCGGATTCGCTCGACCAGCACGAGCCCTGAGTGGGTAGACGACCGTCGTGCCTCCTCGCTCCGAGCTCATCGATGATCCGGTCACGTCGCCGCGCGCGGTCGCGCCCACGCTGCGCGACATCCCGACGATCGGCGACCACGTCAGCCGCTGCGTCGCCTGTCCGCGCCTGGTCGAATGGCGCGAGCGCGTCGCCCGCGAGAAGCGAGCCGCCTACGCCGACCAGGACTACTGGGGACGCCCGGTCCCGGGGTTCGGCGACTCGAAGGCTCGCGTGCTCGTGGTCGGGCTCGCGCCTGCCGCGCACGGCGCCAACCGCACCGGGCGCATGTTCACCGGCGACCGCTCCGGCGACTGGCTCTTTCGCGCGATGCATCGCGCGGGCTTCGCGTCGCAGCCCGAGTCGGTCCATCGCGACGACGGGCTCGTGCTCGACGATGCCTTCGTCACTGCCGCCGCGCGATGCGCACCGCCCGCGAACAAGCTCACCCCCGACGAGCTCGCCGCGTGCCAGCCGTGGATCGAACGGGAACTCGACCTGCTCGCTCCCCGCCTGAAGGTCGCGGTCTGCCTCGGCGCGGTCGGCTTCAACGCGCTCTGGCGCGTGCTTGCCGACCACCCGCTCGGTGCACCTGCGCTGCCGCGCCCGCGCCCGAAGTTCGCCCATGGGCTCGAGGTCGTGCTCGAATCGGGACTCGTCGTGCTCGGCTCGTTCCACGTGAGCCAGCAGAACACGTTTACGGGCCGCCTCACCGAGCCAATGCTCGACGCGGTGTTCACGCGCGCACGCCAGATCGCGGAGGCGACACGATGAAGGCAGTCCTGCAGGATCGCTACGGCACGGTCGACGATCTGCGCATCGGTGAGGCCGACACACCCGTGCTCGCGGCGGACGAGGTGCTGGTGCGCGTGATCGCCACCAACGTGCACGCTGACGTGTGGCACGTCATCGCCGGTCGCCCATACTTCATGCGCATCATGGGCGGCGGCTTTCGCAGGCCGAAATGCCCGATCCCCGGCACCGACGCGGCCGGCGTGGTGGAGGCCGTCGGCGCGAAGGTCACTCGCTTCGCCGTCGGTGACAAGGTGTTCGGTGAGTGCGTGCGCGGCCACCAGTGGAAGAACGCGGGCACGTTCGCCGAGTACGTCGCCGCGCCTGAGCGCCGGCTTGAACCCAAGCCCGACACCCTCACCTACGAGCAGGCCGGTGCGATGCCCACCTCGGCGCTCATCGCGTTGCAGGCCGTGCACGACGAGGCGCGCGTGGAGGCCGGCCAGTCAGTGCTCGTGATCGGCGCCGCCGGCGGGGTCGGCAGCTACGCAGTCCAGCTTGCTGTCGCACGCGGCGCGATCGTCACCGGAGTCGACGCACCCGACAAGCTCGAGATGGTGCGCTCGCTCGGCGCAACGGACGTCGTCGACTACACCACCCAGGATGTCGCAGCCCTCGACGAGCGCTTCGACGCGATCATCGACGTGGCATCCAGCCAGCCGTTCTCGCAGCTGCGCCACGTGCTCACGCCCACCGGCGCGTACGTGCTCATCGGCCACGACCACTATGGCGCCAAGAGCGCCTGGCTCGGCAGCATGGGCACGTTCTTCAAGCTGCTCATCCGCTCCCCGTTCAGCAAGCAGCTCAACGTCACCCGCGCGGGCGCCACCAAGGAACCGATGCGCGAGATCGCCGAGCTCGCCGCAGCAGGCAAGCTCACGACGGTCATCGACAGCACCTTCCGCCTCGAACAGGCGCCCGACGCGCTGCTCCGGCTCATGTCCGGCGAGGCGTGCGGCAAGATCGTCATCGTGCCCTGAGCTCTCGAGTAGCGGATCGCTACCGAACACCTGTTCGCGCACGCGGGTACCATAGGGGGAATGGATCCTCGCCCCACCGGCATCCCCGCCGTCGACGCGGTGCTCGACAGCTTCCACCCGGCCGTCGCGGCGTGGGTTCGCGAGCAATTCGACGCTCCGACCGAGGTGCAGCTGCGCGGATGGGACGCGATCGGGCGCGGCGGCCACGTGCTGCTCGGCGCCCCCACCGGCTCCGGCAAGACGCTCGCTGCGTTCCTGAGCGGAATCGACCAGCTCTTTCGCGCTCCCGAGCCTGCCCCCGGCGAGCGCCTGCGCCTGCTGTACCTGTCGCCGCTGCGCGCGCTCAACTACGACATCGAGCGCAACCTGCGCGCCCCGCTGCAGGGCATCCGCCGCCACGCGGAACGGCTGGGCCTCGAGGTTCCCGAAATCCGCGTCGGCGTGCGTACCGGCGACACCTCCCAGTCCGAGCGTCAGAAGCAGAAGCGCAACCCGCCCGACATCTTCATCACCACGCCCGAGTCGCTGTACGTGATGCTCACGAGCGGCACGCGCGAGCTGTTCGACCACGTCCAGTGGGCGATCGTCGACGAGATCCACGCGCTCGCCTCCAACAAGCGCGGCACGCACATGGCGTTCACGCTCGAGCGCCTCGCACTGCGCGTGCGCGAGGCCGCCGAGGACCGGGGCGAGCAGCCGCGCGAGTTCCAGCGCATCGGCCTGAGCGCCACGCAGCGCCCGATCGAGCGCATCGCAGCGTTCCTGGGCGGCGTCGGGCGCGAGGTGGAGGTCATCGACACGCCCGGCGCGAAGGAGCACGACCTGCAGGTCGTCGTGCCGGTGGAGGACATGACGGCCGTCGGCTCCAGGATCGTCGCCACCGAGCTCTCCGACCTCGACACCCCCACCTCCAACAACGACAGCTACTCGATCTGGGGCGCGCTCCACGCCGAGCTGCTCGACCATGTCGACGCCCACACCTCGACGATCGTGTTCGTCAACAGCCGCCGCCTCGCGGAGCGCCTCGCCACCGCGCTCAACGAGCTCGCCGCGCGTCGCCAGCTCAACCGCATCGTCGACGAGCAGCGTGCGCGCTACGAGGCCGAGGGCATGGAGTGGACCGACGACACCGAGGTCGACGTTCCCGCCGACCTGCAGGCCCCGCTCGTCGCACGCGCACACCACGGATCGATCAGCCGCGAGACACGCACCGAGATGGAGGAGCTGCTCAAGGCCGGGCAGCTGCCATGCATCGTCGCCACCAGCTCGCTCGAGCTCGGCATCGACATGGGCGCGGTCGACCTGGTGCTGCTCGTGGAGAGCCCGCGCTCGGTCGCGAGCGGCCTGCAGCGCATCGGCCGCGCCGGACACAACGTCGGCGACGTCAGCCGCGGGCGCATCTACCCCAAGCATCGCGCCGACCTGGTGGAGGCCGCTGCCGTCACGCGCCTCATGAAGCGTCGCGAGATCGAGCCCGTCCACATCCCCGAGCTGTGCCTGGACGTGCTCGCCCAGCAGGTCGTCGCCACCTGCGCCGAACGCACGTTCACCGTCGACGAGCTGCTCGAGCTCACCCGCCGCGCGTGGCCGTGGCGCGACATCAGCCGCGACCAGTTCGAGAACCTGCTGAGCCTGCTCGCCGGCTACTTCCCCGTCGACGAGCTCGCCGACATCAAGGCCCGCATCATCTGGGACCGCGAAAGCGGCGAGATCCGCACCCGAAGCGACGCGGCGAAGGTCGCCATCACCAATGCCGGCACCATTCCCGACCGTGGCCTGTACGGGGTGTTCGCGGTCGGTGGCGGCGGGCGCGTGGGCGAGCTCGACGAGGAGATGGTGCACGAGACGCGCCTGGGCGACGTCATCGTGCTCGGGTCGACGAGCTGGCGCGTGGAGGAGATCACCCGCGACCGCGTCAACGTGAGCCCGCAGCCGGGCGCGGTCGGCAAGCCGCCCTTCTGGCACGGCGAAGGGCTCGGGCGCACCGTGGAACTCGGCCGCGCGGTCGGCGCGCTCGTGCGCACGGTCGCCGACGCCTCCCCCGACGCCGCCAGCCAGGAGGATCCGCAGCTCGCCGCGCTCGTCGACGAGGAGGGCGCCGATGCCGAGCTCGTGGCGACCATCGAGACCGACTACCTGTGCGATCGCCGCGCCGCCCGCAACCTGATCGCGTTCGTGCGCGAGCAGGTCGCCGCCACCGGCGCCGCGCCGGATGACCAGACGATCGTCATCGAGCGCTTCCGCGACGAGCTGGGCGACTGGCGCGTGTGCATCCTCACGCCGTTCGGCAAGCCCGTGCACGCGCCGTGGGCGATGGCGATCGAAGAGCGCCTGAGCGCCGACTACGGGCTCGAAGCCACCGCGATGTGGAGCGACGACGGCATCGCGCTGCGCCTGCCCGACATCGACGAGCTGCCGCCGATCGAGGCACTGCTGCCGGACCCCGACGACATCGAGGACCTCGTCGTCAGCCAGGTCGGATCGAGCGCGATGTTCGCGTCGCGCTTCCGCGAGGTCGCCACCCGCTCGCTCGTGCTGCCGCTGTCGAGCTTCCGCCGGCGCAGCCCGCTGTGGCTGCAGCGCCTGCGATCGGCCGACGTGCTGCGAGTGGCGCAGCAGCAGGCGAGCTTTCCGATGATCCTCGAGACCTACCGAGAGATCATGCGCGACGTGTTCTCGCTGCCGCAGCTGCGCGAGCTGCTCGGCAAGGTGCACGATCGCAGCGTGCGCGTGGTGGAGGTCGAGACGCGCACCGCGTCGCCGATGGCGGCGTCGCTGCTGTTCGACTACACCGCGAACTTCCTCTATGACGGCGACCAGCCAGGCGCGGAGCGCAAGGTGCAGGCGCTGTCGCTCGACCAGGCGCTGCTGCGTGAGCTGCTCGGCACCGGCGACCTGCGCGACCTGCTCGAGGTCGAGGCGATCGCCGAAGTGCGCGCGGAGCTGCAGCGCACCGCCGACAACCGCCGCGCGAAGACCCAGGACCAGCTGCACGACCTGCTGCGCACGCTCGGCGACCTGTCGACCGTCGAGCTCGCCGCATGCATCGAACCACCTGAAGGCACCGAGGCCGACGCGCTCGAGCAGTGGCTCGCGGAGCTCAAGCTCACCAAGCGCATCGCCACGATCCGCCTCGGCGACGAGGAGCGCTGGATCTCGATCGAGGACACCGGCGACTACGTCGCCGTGCTCGGCGTGCAGGCGCCGCGCGGGGTGCCCGGCGTGTTCCTGGACGCGAGCGACGACCCGCTCGGGCGGCTCGTCGGGCGCCGCGCGCGCACGGTCACGCCGTTCACGACCGGCGAGCTGGCGACGCGCTGGGGGATCTCGGTGGGGCAGCTGGAGCCGAAGCTCGATTCGATGCGCATCGCCGGCACGCTGCTGCGCGGCGGGTTCCTGCCGGGCGAGCAGGAGGAGGAGTGGTGCGACCCCGACGTGCTGCGCCGCGTACGTCGACGCACGCTCGCGCACCTGCGTCGCGAGATCGAGCCCGCCGACCGCTCCGCGCTCGCACGCTTCCTCGCGAACTGGCACGGGCTCGGCTCGCCGCCGGCAGGCTCGGCCGCTGCCACGCGCGACGTGGTGGTGCAGCTCGAGGGCGTGGAAGCGTCGCCCGCGCAGTGGGAGCGTGACCTGGTGGCGCCGCGCATGAGCAGCTGGCGCGCGCAGTGGCTCGACGAGCTCGTGAAGACCGGACAGGTCACGTGGATGGGGCGCGGCGTCAAGCACGCGTCGATGCAGGTCGCGCTGTTCGCGACGCCGCACGTGGAGCTGCTCGCCCCACCGCCCGACGACATGCCCGACGATCCCGACTGTGTCGTGCTGGCCGAATGGCTCGGCGCGCGCGGCGCGAGCTTCGTGCGCGACATCGTCGCCGGCACCGGCATCCCGCACGAGCGCACGCTCATCGCGCTCTGGCGCCTTGCCGCCGCCGGCTACACCACCAACGACTCATGGAGCACGCTGCGCGCCGGCGCCGCCACGCCCGCCCAGATCGCCAAGGCCGCACGCGAGGCCGACCGTGCAATGGATGGCGGCGGCGTACCCCCGGATGCAGGCACCCCCGATGCCCCCTTCGGCACGAGCCGTCGCTCAGGACTGCGCACAGGGCGTCGTGCAAGCCGCAGGCTGCCGCGCAGGGGGCCGGGTGCCGGAATCCCCTCGGGAGAGGTCGACGTGCGCTTCCAGGGCCGCTGGAGCCTGCTGCCGACCGTGCGTGCGTCCGAGGACGAGCGCGTCGCGGCGCTGTCGGAGGCGCTGCTCGACACGTTCGGGATCGTCACGCGCCACGCGGTGCAGGCACGTCCGGTGCCGGGCGGGTTCGCGGCGGTCTATCGTGCGCTCGCGGTGCAGGAGGAGATCGGCCAGGTTCGGCGCGGCTGGTTCGTCGAGGGCCTCGGCGGCGCACAGTTCGCATTGCCCGAGGCGGTCGACCGACTGCGCGCGGTGCGCGAGCCCACCGGCGGCACCCCGCCGCTCATCGTGCTGCGAGCCAACGATCCCGCACAGCCGTTCGGCGCGATCCTCGCCTGGCCCGAGCACCCAGCCGGAGCAGCCACCCCCCGTCGCGATGCATCGAGCTACGTGGTGCTGCGCGACGGCGACCTGCTCGCCACGGTCTCGCCCGGCGGCCGCCGCCTCGTCGTGTGGGATCGCGACGCGCTACCCGACATCGCCCGCGCGCTCGCGCGCCTGGTCGAGCAGCGCCGCGTCGACCGCCTCGCCATCGAGCAGCTCGACGACGGCCACGTCGATGCCGACACGGTGCTCGCGTTCGCCGATACCGGCTTCGTGCGCACGCCGCGCGGCGTGCGCGCCACGCCCACGACCGTTGCCGAGGTCCGCGACCAGCTGCGCGCCTCTCGCCGCGTGCGCGTGGGCGACGTCGCCCTGCCCACGCACGGTCGCCTGCCCACCGAACCGACGCCGTAGCGCCGTCTCCGCCTGCCCGCCCACGCACGACGTTCCCGACGCAAGTGTTGTGAGACACGCCTTTCGTCAGGAGCGATCGCATACAGTGATCGTCAGCCATGCCTGAAGGCCACACCATCCACCGCGCCGCGCGCCGTCTCGCCAGCGTCCTCAAGGACCGCCCGCTCGAGCGCGTCGTCGCGCGTGGCCCGCACCTGGTCGCCGCCAAGGCCGAACAGCGCCTGCTCGGTACGACCGTCACTGACGTGGAAGCTCGCGGCAAGCACCTGCTGGTACACACGGACGCGGGCTTCAGCATCCATTCGCACCTGCGCATGGATGGCGTCTGGCACCTGTACCGGCGCGGCGAGCGCTGGCGAAAGGCGCGCAATCGTGCGTGGCTCGTGCTCGGCTCGGGCGAGTGGGACGCCGTCAACTTCGACGGGCCGATCCTCGATCTGCACCCGACCGAGGAGCTGCTGCGCAGTCGCGTGCTCACCGAGCTCGGACCTGACGTGCTGATCGACCCGTTCGACGACGATGAATACGTACGACGCATGCGCCGCGACGGCGACCGCGAGCTGGGCGACGCGATCATGGACCAGCGCATCGTCGCCGGCATCGGCAACATCTACAAGGCCGAATCACTGTTCCTGGCCGGTGCCAACCCGTGGCGCAAGCTGCGTGACGTGCCCGACGAGCAGCTGCTCGCCATCCGCGAGGTCGCCACGCGGATCATGCACGACGGCGTGCTCGACGCCCGCACGATCACGTTCACGGGACCCGGCCCGCCGGGGCAGTGGGCATACGGCCGCGCCGGCAAGGCGTGTCGGCGCTGCGGAGCCGCCATCGAGGCGCGCAAACAGGGTGAGAACCAGCGCACCACGTACTGGTGCCCGGTCTGCCAAGGCTAGGGTCCGTCGCAGCTACTTCGCGGCGGCGGCCTTCGCTTCGGCTGCCTTCTCGGCGCGAACCTTCGCGGCCCACTTCTTGCGCATCTCCGGACCCATCACGACCGGCTGTCGCTGACCGGACGAATTCGTCGACGCATCGGCCGCCGTGGCGGAGGCCGATCGAGCACCTGGCGGCGTCGCGGCGATCATCTGCGCCTGCGCGAGCGCCTGCTGCTGCGCGGGCGTCATCGTGTGGAACTCGCCCTCGGGCTGCTTCGGCTTCTTGAGCAATGCGATCGCCGCACCCACGCCGGCACCGACGATCGCGCCGGAGAACAGGCCGAGCGGCAGGAACGGAATGAGGCCGAACGCGGCGCCGGCCGCGGCACCGAGACCCGCGCCCTTGAGCACGCGGCCGATCGTCGACGGCTGCTCGGGAACCTGCTGCGCGCCTGGCTGGCCAAGCGCCTGGGCCAGCATGTTCTGCGACACGGGAACTGCGCCCGGCGGCAGCTGCGACATCGAGTTGAAGTAGACCGGCTGCTGTCCGTACATGCCGCCGTAGGGCGACATCCCGCCCATCATCTGCTGGGGCATCATCTGCTGCTGCATCATCCCGGGCATCATCTGCTGGGGCATCACGCCCGGCATCATCGCGGGCATGCCATACGCTGCAGTCATTGGGGACATCATCGCCATGGTGGATTCCTCCGGAACTCCTGTGCGGGCATCGCCACCTCCCAGCGGCGACACTCACTCTCCGTCCGTACATCCGCTCAGCCGCCATGCCGGCCTGCAGTTTCAGGGCCCTGCTGGCCGCCGGAGGCCACGCACGGGCCACGACCGGCCACGCCCCACCACGTCTCAGCGCGCTCCGACACACTGCCAGCCGTGGCGTCGCACGCATCACTCGTCGCACGCCATCGCTCGTGGCACGCGATCCCCACCTGGTGGGGATGAGGTGACGCGGGCGGCGGCGACAACCCGCCCCGGGCCGGCCGCGTCGCCTGGCCTCGCGCCCACCCTCACATCACGCACACCGAAGACGGCCGGGGCGCCGTCCTGATGGACGACGCCCCGGTGGTTCCGTAGATCTGAACTCGAGTGCGGATCAGCGCGGGATCAGCGCGACCAGCTTCTTCTTTGCGTTCGAGAGCTCCTTCTTGAGCTCCTTCGACAGCATCGACTCGAGCGACTTGATCGTGTCGTCCACGACCTTCGTCATGTCCTTCTGCAGCTCCTTGCCGAGCACCTGGGCGCTCTGCACGCGCTTGGTGGCTCCGACGACGCCCTTCGCCACCTGCTTGCGCTGCTTGGCCGGGAGCTTGCCAACGGCATTCGCTGCCGCGCCAAACGCCTTGCCCTGCACGTTGTTCACGGTGCGGCGGGTGGAGGAGTTCGCCTTCTTGCCGCTCGTCTGCGCCTTGCGCTTGAAGCGGTAGTAGTGCTGCTGGATGTTCGAAGCGGTCATCTTCCGCTCCTTGGCGACGATCGTGAAGGCGTCCTTCGCGGTCTTGCCGGTCGCGACGACCTCCTCGACGCGCTTGTAGACCTGCTCGCCCAGGCTCGCCGACGCAGCCTTCACGCGCGCGCTCGTGGTCGAGCGGCTCGTGGTGGCTCGCTTCGCAGCGGGCTTGCGGGCAGTGGTCTTGCGCTTCGCTGCCGTGGTCTTCTTGGCGACTGCCTTCTTCGCCGCCGGCTTCTTGGCCGTCGACTTCTTGGCGGTCGCCTTCTTGGCAGTGGTCTTCTTGGCGACCGTCTTCTTCGCAGTCGTCGCCTTCTTGGCTGCCGGCTTCGCGGCAGCCTTGCGGGCGGCGGGCTTCGTGGTCGACTTCTTCGCCGTCGACTTCTTCGCCGTCGTCTTCTTGGCCGTCGTCTTCTTGGCCGCAGGCTTCTTCTTCGCCGTGGTACCGACCTTGATCGTGGTCGATGCACCGCTCGGCTTCGAGGCTGCCTTCGCGCGCGGCTTGGAAGCCGTCTTCTTCTTGGTGGAGCCAGTCTTGGCGACGACCTTCTTGGCCGTCGTCTTCTTGGCTGCGGTCTTCTTGGCCGCCGGCTTCGCTGCCGTCTTCTTGGCTGCGGGCTTGGCGGCCTTCTTCGCGACGGGCTTCTTCGCGACAGCCTTCTTCGCAGTGGTCTTCTTGGCTGCCGGCTTGGCAGCCTTCTTCGCGACGGGCTTCTTGGCGACCGCCTTCTTGGCTGCCGGCTTCTTGGCGACGGCCTTCTTGGTGGTCGTCTTCTTGGCGGCTGCAGTTGCCTTCTTGGCGACGGGCTTCTTCGCAGTCGTCTTCTTGGCTGCCGGCTTCTTGGCGACGGCCTTCTTCGCGGTCGTCGCCTTCTTCGCGACGGCCTTCTTGGCGGTGGTCGCCTTCTTCGCGACCGTCTTCTTCGCCGTGGTCTTCTTGGCTGCCGGCTTCGCGGCTGCCTTCTTGACGGGCTTCTTCGCGACGGGCTTCTTCGCGACGGCCTTCTTCGTGGTGGTCTTCTTGGCTGCCGGCTTCGCGGCTGCCTTCTTCACCGGCTTCTTCGCCACTGCCTTCTTCGCGACCGGCTTCTTGGCGACGGCCTTCTTTGCGACGGGTTTCTTGGCGACGGCCTTCTTCGCAGTCGTTGCCTTCTTGGCTGCCGGCTTCGCGGCCGCCTTCTTCGCGACGGGCTTCTTGGCGACAGCCTTCTTCGCAGTGGTCTTCTTCGCCGCCGGCTTCGCTGCTGCCTTCTTGGCGACAGGCTTCTTCGCGGCCGGCTTCTTCGCCGTGGTCTTCGTGGTTGCCTTCTTCACGGGTGCTGCCTTCTTCGAGGTTGCCTTCGCCGCGGGCTTTGCCGCAGCCTTTGATCCCGCGGCGGATGCCGCGGCCTTCTTGGTTGGTGCCTTGGACGACGAGGCCTTCGGAGCCGCAGGCTTCGAGACCGTCTGTGCGACCGGCTTGACTACCTTTCGAGCCGGAGCCTTGGTCGCCTTCTTCGCCACCTTCTTCGCCTGGGTACCGATCGTCGGACGAGCCGGTGCTGCAGCGCGTGGTGGCGCTACGCCCGAACGCTGCACGACTGTGCCGTCCTTCTTCACGGTCTTCGGCGCCTGGGTCGCCAGTGGCGACCCGAGCGAAGTGCTGCCGCTCACCGGCAACTGCTTCGCCTTGGCGTCTGGGAGGTTGGTCATGTGGTCCTCATCGTCGAGGGTGTTGGTGTGGTGACGACGAACCGAGCCGGCGCCACCCGTGTCACACGCGTGCCTGCCCGAGATGTTTGCATGTCAAACGCCTGCAAACCGTTGTCAGTCGAGCACGATACCAAAGTTGTCAGTGAGCGCACCGCGCGAACATCGACAGAACCTCCTGACACTTGAGGGTCAATCTGCACATCGGAGTGGGTCGCGCTTCGCTACCGATGCGTGTCAGTCGACCGACTCGAGTCGCTCGTGCGGCGGTTGGATTCCGAGTCGACGGGGCAGGCCGAACCCGTGTCAGCCGATGTCGTCAGCCCCATCTATACCGACGTGCTCGACGACGTCACTCCCGCCGCGCTGCGTGGATTCTTCGTCGGCTGGCCCGATCCGCCGACGCCCGATACGCACCTGCGACTGCTGCATGCGAGCCACGCCGCGATCCTCGCGATCGAGGGTGGGCGCGTCATCGGCTTCGTCACCGCGATCAGCGACGGCGTGCTGAGCGCGTACATCCCGCTGCTCGAAGTGCTGCCCGAACACCAGGGTCGCGGCATCGGGATCGAGCTCGTGCGACGCATGCGCGATCGCCTCGCCGGCCTGTACATGCTCGACCTGCTCTGCGACGACGACGTCGCGCCCTTCTACGAACGCGTCGGCGGCTTCCTGCGAACCGGCGGATTCATTCACCGCAACTACGCGATGCAGTCCGGCGCGAGCGACGCATGACGAACGCCGCGTCGCAGCTGTTCGACCCCTTGCT